>JBAUVZ010000332.1:0-3657 GCA_049583505.1 Candidatus Sulfotelmatobacter sp. | reverse complement strand
TCGATCAAGTGAAAGTCACGCCCCGCGAACAGCAGGTCTTGAACTTGCTCGTGCAGGGCTGTAGCAATAAGGAAATTGGAGGTCAGTTACATATCAGTCCACGAACTGTAAAACAGCACCTGAGCATGCTGTTTCTGCGCGCCGGAATCCGCGAGGGGGCCAAGCGTGTGAAGTTGGCTCGCTATGCTCACGAAGACGAAAGTGCAGTCATGACACCTTGCGAAGCTCTCAACTCAAGGGAAAATCAGATTTCGATTCTAGTCTTGGAAGGTCTGACCAATCGCGAAATTGGCAACATCGTCGGCACCAGCGAACAGGTAATCAAGAATCATCTGCACAGCGCATTTGACAAACTTGGAGTCTGGACTCGGCTGGGACTGGCAATGTACGTAGCTGACCAAGGCGGAAAAGGTCGGCTTACCGAGACCGAACGGGGCAATTCCTTGGGCACGCTGGAACGATCTGCACCAATCCTAACGCCTCTAACTTTTCACTTGTAACTATCCAGAGGAGATGTGGCAATGGACACCCCGACTGTGTTGTGCATCAATGACCGTCCACAAGTGTTGGAGCTTCGCAAAGCGGCACTAGAATCTCATGGTTATCGCGTTAAGATAGCGTCGAGCAGTTACACGGCGATGAAGATGTTGGACGAAACATCATTGGCTGCGGTTCTATTGGAGCGCCAAGAGGAAGGCATGGACGCGGAAGCCGCAGCCTGCCATATCAAGCAACGGTTTCCCAACTTGCCGATCATCTTGATTTCAGCGTATTCCGAGATGCCCGAGCGAATCCTGCGGTTGGGGGATGAATACGTGATGAAGAGCGAAATGCCCGAGGGGCTGGTGCGGGCTGTCGAGCGAGCGACCTACTGGCGGCTCACACCAGCGGCGTAACGCATGCTTCAATTTTGCCGAAACGGCTTACCCAACGCCGATCCGCACCGGAGCCGAACTGCGGCTTGAACCGTTGTCGGAGTCGATGCCCACGATTGATCCCGGTTCTCAAGGGATAGCACCGTATCATCCAAGCATCGCAGGGCTTTAACAGTTCGGACACCGCCGCTTCTACGCTCATCCATGCGATTGTGACGGTTTGAACCCGTTGGATTCGCCGGACTGCGTCTGGACTCGCTATTTGCAGCACTGAAGCCATTCACGGCATTATGACATTGCATTCGCACACTTCGCGGTCAGAGATTCCAGCACATGCCGTGTGCGGCTACCCGATCCCCAGATTCATCGGCCACGGATGAGGTAGCAGCAAGAACATCAACAGTGCCCCCACAAGCGCCATATTCTTCATGAAGTTGATCATGTCGATCTGCTTCATCTGCGCGTCGTCCGTCTTCCAGAAGGTGTGCATCTGGAACGACACTCCTAGCAGGAAGATGATGAGCAGGACAATCCCGATTACGGGATAGACGCCCAGCAACATGCTGACACCACCCAGCAGCAGGATCACTCCGGTTCCTGCCACCGCCAGCTTGGGGGACGGTGTTCCCCTCGCTTTCGCGTATTCGCTCATGTAGTTGAGGTTCTTGAAGTGGTTGAAACTTGCCATCAACCAATAGCCGCCAAAAATGATCCTTCCGATCAGGAAAGCGATGTTCATCTCGGCTCCTTCCTTTCGCTTGACTCTGGACTGCACTCCAGATTGTATGATTCTGTCATGGCGACCAATCACCAATCCGAGAGCACGGCGATGCAGATCGGCGAGGTCGCGAAACGCGCTTCGCTAACCGTAGACGCGATCCGATTCTACGAGAAGCGCAGGCTCTTGCCCAAGGCGGTTCGCAGCGCAGGTCGGTTCCGATTGTACGGTGAGGGCACCATCGAGCGACTTCATTTCATCCAGCAAATGCAGGGACTCGGTTTCTCATTGCGCGAGGTCGGGGAATTGATCCAGCTTCGAGAGCGGAAGGTGGATTCCTGCGAATCGGTAAAAGAGTTGCTAAGGGCAAAACTGATCGACGTGCGGGCGAAGCTGCAAGAGCTACGGCACCTGGAGTCGGAGTTAGAAACGGATTTTCGAAAGTGTAACCGCGAATTGAACCATCGTCGGCGGCACGCAGCCCACGCCTGCCCGGTGCTCGAAGAGGCGGCAGGGGTAAGTCAATGAGGATTGAGATTCTGTACGTGCCCGGTTGTCCGAACTACAAGCCTACGTTCGAGAGGCTGCAAGCGGCCTTGGCGTCCGAAGCCGTGAAGACTGGAATTCAGGGAATACCTGTGACCACGGAAGTTGAGGCGAAGGCTCTGTTATTCCCGGGTTCTCCCACCGTTCGCGTCAACGGTGAGGATGTCGAACCGCATCGGACGACCGTACCCAGCCTAGCGTGTCGCCTGTATGAAAATCGGAGCAGCATTCCGTCAGAGGAGTTGTTGCGGACAAAGATTTCAGACGCGAAGCGGAGGCAGTGAGAAGCCGAATGCGAGTGGCAGAACGAGCAACGCCCGTGGCAGCAGTGGTTGCCGTCCTGTCCACTCTGGCTTGCTGCTTACCCCTCACGTTTCTGGGAGCGCTGGGGCTGGCAGGAGCAAGCGTCCGGTTGCAGTCATTTCGCCCTTGGCTGCTCGGCAGTGCAGCCATCCTGCTCGGCATCGGTTTCATCCAGTTGTACATTCGGCGGAATCAATGCCAAAAGCGAAGCCCATTGAGCATCGCCCTGTTCTGGAGCGCTGCTTTGGTCGTCCTTCTTGTGATCCTTTTCCCACAAGTCATAGCAAGCCTGCTTGCGGGGTAAGACATGCCAACGCAAAGAGTCAAATACGCGTTTTGGCTGGTCGGGATAATTGCCGCGCTCCTGATCGTCTGGTATCTCTGGCTGTCGAAAGGAACGCCACCCGGTCAACCCCCGCTCGCATCGTTGACACAAAATAACCTTGACCAGTTTAAGCACGATTTCAATGGCGCGGGCGACGAAGCCCGCTTGGTGCTGTTGCTGTCACCGACCTGACCGACCTGCTTGCGGGGGGCCTCCGCAATCGAAAAGTTGCTGGAGCAGGCGCATTCATTACCGATCCGGGTCTTAATTGTGTGGGAGCCAATCCTGCCGACCGATTGGTCGCGACCTAGCGGGATGGTTCAATCCCGAATTTCAGATGCACGCGTTGTCCAGTTCTGGGACAATAACCATCTCGTCGCACAAGAGTTGCGCCACCAGCTTTCCTCGGGACCTGGCTGCTGCCAGCGCAACGGCATACTTTGGGACGTGGCTGTGCTTTACCAGAAGCAATCGCAATGGGGGAATTCCTCGCCCATTTTCGCAGACGGCCCCCTCGTGGATGCAGCGCCCAACCTTGAAAAGAAGCTGGCTGGCCTCCAACGCACATCCACTCCTCAATTAGAATAATTAGCACTCAGTCCGATAGAAGGGGGGCAAAATGCAGGGAGCGCAGTTTAAGTATGCGATCAAGTTCGTCGCCGACATGGATAAAGCCGTGAAGTTCTACCGTGATGTCCTCGGTCTAAAGGTGAAGTTCGAGTCGCCCGGTTGGAGCGAGTTTGTGACGGGCGAAACCACTCTTGCTTTGCACCCGGCTTCCGACAAGAATCCAGCGGGAAAAGTCGAATTGGGCTTCACTGTTGCCGACGTGGAGGCTTTCTACCGGGACATGAGCGCGAAAGGCGTGCTCTTCAGCATGCCGCCCAAGA
>JBAUVZ010000331.1:0-1503 GCA_049583505.1 Candidatus Sulfotelmatobacter sp. | reverse complement strand
TGGGGTGAACCCCTCGGTTGAGACAAACTATGTTGGCACACCTGCTGTAGTTTCGTTTTCTGAACCCTTCCATTGAGACAATCTATCGTTGGCACATTTGGCATTCATCGATTCGTCTCACTGATTTTCTTCAGCAGGGATGGGGTCTGGGGAAGGGGACGGCGCTTGAGTCCCCTTCCCCAGCAGCTCTGTAGAAGATTGAGCTGAGCTGGCGAAGAAAGTAAGCGTCGCCCCCTTCGAATCTGCCATCCCACTTTGGCACTCGGCTTGTCGTTCAAACTCCTCCGGCGAGCGATACCCCAATGCCGAATGTAACCGTTGTTGGTTGTAGTACTGCTCGATGAAGATTCCGATGTTCCCCCGCAAGTGCTCCAGATCTTCGTACGAACTCGCGTAAATCTCTTCCCGCTTCAGAGTCTTGAGGAAGCTCTCGCAGCTGGCATTGTCATACGGGTTTGCCGGGCGACTCATGCTCGGGATCACCTGGTGCTTGGCCAAGATTCTCACATAGTCACCGGAAGCATACTGTACTCCGCGGTCGGAGTGATGCACCAGACCAGGAGGTGGCTTTCGCTCTGCGATCGCTTTCTCCAACGCCGCGATCGGCAACCGCGCTACCAGCGTTCCGGCCAATTCCCAGCCCACCACTTTGCGAGAGTAGGCATCGAGAATCACGGCGAGGTAGACAAACTCACGATGCAGTCGGATGTAGGTGATGTCGGCCACCCAAAGCTGATTGACCCCGGTCAACTTCATTCGGCTAGCCAGATTCAGGTAAACCTCCAACTGGTGTTGAGAATCCGTGGTGACCACGAAGGCACGCGGCTGCACCGCAAGTAAGTTATCCTCCCGCATGATGCGAGCTACACGCTTGTGGTTTACCAACATCCCGCACCGTCGCAGTTCGGCCGCAATTCTTCGATAGCCATAGCGCCGCCGGTGCTCCACGGCGATCTGCTGAATCGCCGCCCGCACCTCCATATCCTCTTCCACCGGCAATCGCTCCTGTAGACAACGATAGAAACTAGCTCGACTGACCCCAGCCAGTCGACACATCCGCTCGATTCTCAGGCCGCCTTGCATAGGCATCACTTCTCGGATCTGTCCATAGATGCCGTCTCGCCAGAGTTGCTTCTGCTCTGGCGTCGAGCCTCGATTTTTTGCAAGGCACCTTTGAAAAAATCCGCCTCCAGCGTCTTGTCCGCCACCACGCGCTTCAATTGCGTGACTTGTTGCCGCAGTTCACGCTCGCGCGAGTTTGCCGGCGGTCCTTCGCCGTCTTCGATGGGCTCCAACTGATCTCGCCATTTATAGAGCAGTCGGCGGTGCACCCCCAGTTCCTGGGAGAGCGCGACGATATTATCGCTGCGCTTCAACCGCTCGACCGCTATCTTCCGAAACGCCTTGGGATATCGACCTATCACTCGTTTCTTTGCCACTCGCAGTTTCCTTTCTCTGCAAAGTGTGCCCATTGCGAGTGTCTCATTTGATGGGTCCAGTCCA
>JBAUVZ010000330.1:0-5379 GCA_049583505.1 Candidatus Sulfotelmatobacter sp. | reverse complement strand
TTCTACCGCCCTGCTCAAGACATCAACCTGCCTTACCCACTCATGCCCCGACTCTCATCGGTTCATGCGCCACAGATAATAAGCAGTATTAAATCGTTACGCAAGAAAAATTAGCGAAAATAACCTCGGGTCACATTTAAATCTTTAACAAGGTATAAGAAACGGTGCGTCCCGACCGCTAGACCTTCGTGCTCCGGAGAACCTAAATCCGGCTGCAACCCTTTGATAGGATTAGACAAGCGCCTGTGCCCGATCAAACCACAGCTCCCGTTTCCCACCCTCCAGACAACCCACCGACCCTCCCGCGGCGCCCCAATCGCCCGCGTTTCTCCGGGATGGCGATTTCGACCGCGAAATACCTTCTGCGCACCGATGTGCACACCTTTGCCTTCTCGGTCGCCGCCAACTCAATCCTCGCGTTCTTCCCTTTCGTGGTCTTGTTGCTGACGCTGATCCGCCGCGTTTTTCACTCACGCGTCATGTACGACGTGGTCGTGGAGTTACTGCGGGACTACCTCCCCGCCGGGCAGGAGTTCGTCATCCGCAATCTGAACGCAATGGTGAACGCGCGCCAGCGGGTGCAGGTAGTCTCGCTGATCATCCTGCTGGTGACCTCGACTGGCGTATTCGTGCCACTCGAGGTCGCGCTCAACCGCATCTGGCACTTCCCTAATAACCGCTCCTATCTCGGCAATCAGTTGGTCTCGCTCGGCCTCGCGTTTGCATGTGGCGTTCTGGCCCTGCTCTCCATTGGAATGACCGCAGGGATTGTACGGCCGTTCGAGTTCTTGCTGCGCGGTCACGCCCTCGGACTGGTGCGCCTGGCGGGATTCCTGGCGATGAAGGTCTTCGCCATGGCTGCCAGTATCGCCATCTTCTTCCTCATTTACTGGGTGCTGCCCAATGGCAAGGTTCCGGCGCGCGCCGTGCTGCCCACCGCCATCATCATGGGGCTGCTTTCGGAAGCGTTGAAGTACGGCTACATCCTGGCCCTGCCCTGGCTCAATTTCGGCGAAGTCTATGGGCCCTTCGCGCTGTCGGTGAGCCTGATGTTCTGGGCATTCCTGACTGGCTTGCTGCTGCTCGCCGGCGCCAACCTGAGCGCCGAAGAGCATCAGCGGCACTCGCTCTAGCGGGACTTTCTTCACAAAGCAATTCCTCAAATCACTGCGCTTTCCGGCTCACGGTCGTGGCGGAGGACTTGAGCTCGCACCGGGACTGTAGACTCTCCATTGAAGGCCTGACTTAACCGAGCTCGCATCCAGGAGCTTGGAGTTTTCGTGATCGAGACTTCTTGATAAGAAAGCTTCCACGTACTGGCGAATGATCTGCAGCACTTTGCCAGCTGCTTCCCGTTGTGCCCTTGAGACTGCTTCCAGGTAGTCCCAGTCCTCCACACTGCCGTGATTCGCACCCTCAATGTGCAATTCGTAGACTGTGGCCTTGGCGGTTTTCAGATACTCAGCAGGTACTCCGTCGGCTTTTTGGAGCCGAATCCAGAGGAGCGGCTGGTCGAGTCCGGCAAGGTCGCGTGCGCTGAAGCCCGGCGCGTCGACATTGACGCAGGCTTTGATTCGGGAATCCATCTTGCACGCACCGCTGGCTGCCACGAATCCAGACGAATGCCCGATGGCAGCAATTCGCGCCATATCGAATCTGCCGGTAAATGTCTTCTCCGGATCCCTTCGGTTCAATTCGGCGATCTGGCCGATAACAAACTCCAGATCCTGGGCGTAATATGCCACAATTTCGGATGGGCTGTGAAACTGGCTCTCGCTCGGCTCGGTGACTTCGCCACTGGGGAGCGCGACACGACCCATGTAAGGATGATCGACGCCGAACACCGCGTAGCCATGACTGGCCAGATCTTCCGCGATTGACGTGTATTCCGACCGCGTACCCTCCCATCCGTGTGACAGCAGCACGACTGGAAACTGCGTGCTGGACATTGGCTTTGCATTTAGCCGGGAATGGGTCAGTGTCCGACCCGCCACCTCAAAGTCTGAGTCTTCCCAAACGTGGCGATAGGAACTCAACATCGGCACATAAGCAGCGGCAGGCCCGGATCGGTCCTGGGAGGGGTACCAGACTTGGACGACCAGTTGACGAAAATCTGCGGGATTCTTTGACGCCTGTTCATGTCTGGAACGGTCCACCCAGTTATAGACTTTCGTACCAATCAAGAGCCGGCCCGTCGGCGCCGGCAGTTCCAGCGGGGTGACCGCAGCTTTATTCTGTGACTGAGAGTCTTTCTCAAGCGGTTGCAGCGCGGGCCATCCCCCCGGACATATCGCAATCACAAGCAACGCCGTTCTTATCATGAACATGCCGGTGTCTGCTCTATTGGACGTGCTGCATCATTAGAAGGTAGCCCGAGTTTAGATACAGTCCGCCATGCCAGCCCAGACCGGGAAGGACTCTCTAATCCACAGGCTTTTTGTGACATCCGTCACTGCACGCGCCTCGGGGGCGAGCTAGGCTAGGCTCGGTTTCCCAGATTCCTTCGAGCAGACATTCCTTTCCAGGTGAATGGTTATGGCCGGGAGTTGTAGACGTCTGCTCGCCACTTTCTCGCTGATCTTCGCAGCACCTATGCTCCTGCGCGGGCAGGATGCCGCGGATCGTTCCTCCGAGCGCGCACCTGTCATTGCCCCGAAACCGTCTTCGCCAAGCTACTCTGTGCCGCTTGCACCGGTTCGGATTCCTCTGTCTCCCAACCTGTCCCCACGCTACCCCGAAGCTCCCGGTACTGGCATTTTCCAACAGCTCGTTTTCCAGCAGATGGTTCGAGCCGCCGGGATCATTTTCTCCGGTCGCGTCACCTTCATTGGACATGACGCCTCATCCTCCCGCCCAGATCCTTCCTCCACCACCGTCACTTTCCGGGTTGAACATGCCATCCGCGGCACCTCGACGGGTCAGAATCTGACGATCCACGAGTGGGCCGGCCTTTGGACCAGCGGCGAGCGCTACCGCGTTGGTGAGCACGTCCTATTGTTCCTGTATTCTCCGGGCAAGCTGGGCCTCACCAGCCCAGTGGCTGGGGCCATGGGCAGATTCGCGATGGATTCCCAGGGCCAGATCCTGATGAGTGCACTGCACGTCGCCAACCTGGCAGCAGATCCCATCCTCGGCGGAAAAACTGTCGTCCCTTACGCCGAGTTCGTGCTGGCCGTGCGCCGCTCCAGCGGGGAGGAATGAGCCAGACGTGACCATACCGAAGAACATGGCCGCGCGCTCATTTTTCCTCCGCCTGGCAACAGCCCTGGCCATCGTCCTTTTTTTCGCTGTACTCGCTCGCGCCGGTGGCCCTAAGTACGTGGCGGGGTCCAGCTACTTCAACCCCTCAACCATGGGCCAGCCCATCATCTGGTCGCTGGGTCAGGTGAACTTTTATACCGACCAGGGCAATCTCAGCCCTATCCTGCCGAACGCCTCGGCCAACGGTTTGGTCGCCGACGCTTTTAGCCAATGGACTTCCGTTTCCGGTGCGGCCGTCACGCTGACATACGCAGGCCAGCTCGCAGAAGACGTTAACGGTACGAATATTGCTGTCGATTCGAGCGGAACGGTCACCGCCCCCGCCGACATCGCCCCCTCTGCCACACAAACCCCCGTCGGCATCGTCTACGACTTCGACGGTTCAGTGACGGACGCCTTGCTCGGCGCCGGCGCCGGCGATCCTTCGCAATGTTTTTGGAACGCAGTCTACGGCGGCGTCGACAACTTCGGTGCAGGAGCGAATTTCCTCCACGCTCTGGTGGTGATCAATGGCCAGTGCGCGCTGCTGTCGTCGCAACTCACTGACGTTGAGTACCGGTTGGTACGAGTGCTCGGCGGCGTGCTCGGCCTGGGTTGGTCGCAGATGAATCTGAATGTGCTCACTCTCAATCCTCCCCCAACGCCCGACGACTACGCCGGTTTCCCCGTCATGCACTTCATCGATCTGCTCAGCTGTGTGCCGATCACGGTCTGCTATGCCAATCCCTTTCAGCTCGCCCCCGACGACGTGGCCGCGCTGTCACGCCTCTATCCCACCAGCCCGTCCAGTTCGAATTCCACCGCCCGCATTTACGGCTCAGTCTATTTCGTGAATACTGTGGGCGCCATCGCCCAACCCATGCAGGGCGTGAACGTGGTCGCGCGCTGGATTGATCCTTCCACCAACCAGGCTTCGGACAAGTACGGTGCTTCGTCGGTTTCCGGATTCCTCTTCACCGGCAATGCCGGCAATCCCATAACAGGCTTAACCAATCCTCTGGGAAATCCCTACAGTGAATTTGGATCAACCGATCAGACCCTGGAAGGATTCTTCGATCTCGGCGAATTACCCATTCCAAACGGTGCCAGCACGGCACAATACCAGCTTGCGGTCGAGGCTCTGGATCCGTTGCTGTCCGCAGGCGTGGGCCCTTACGACCCATCACAAGTCGTGCCTTCCGGAACTTTCCAGACCATCTTGGTGACCGTGGCGGCAGGCGGCGAGTCTGAGCAAGACATTCTCATGTCCGGCAGCACCCAGGCGGTCCCTCCGCTGGCTGCGACCGAGACCTGGACAGCCCCCGCGCCGGTTCCATCCCCCGGCGATTGGGTCGGCTCACTGAGTGGCTACGGTGATGTCGGCTATTTCATGATCACTGCCCAGGGCAACCGAACTCTCTCAGTAGCCGTCACCGCGCTGGATGAAACGGGCGCTCCCAGCGAATCGAAAGTCACACCTGTAGTTGCCATGTGGACTCTGGGCGATCCGCCGGGCACGGCTCCTCCAGCTCTTACCCCCGTCCCACTCAACGCGGCAAGCTTCGGCATGAGCCGTCTCGACGCCCAAGTCTTTAGTTCGAACAGCTTTATCATCGGCATCGCCGACTTGCGCGGCGACGGCCGCCCCGATTACCACTACCACGCCCATGTGCTCTACGGAGACTCGGTAACCCCGCCACGCGTCCCGGTCAACGGTGGAGCGATCACTTTGCAGGGCATCGGCTTTGCGCAAGGTCTCACCGGCGCCGTGGGCAGCATGAGGACACCGCTACTCGCGACTAACGCCAGCCAGATGCTGGCGGCCGCTCCCGCTCAAAGCGACGGACCTCAAACCCTCACCATCAGCGACCCCGTGAGTGGAGCATTCTCGATCATGACCGATGCGCTCATCTTCGGAGCCGCTTCCACCGACACGATTGTCTTGCTTCAGGGAGTGAATCCTCCTACGCCGGTGGGGACCCAGGCCACCAGCCCTGTGACCGTCCGTGTATTTGCTTCCGATGGCATTACCCCGGTGAATGGCGCAACCGTGGGATGGACCAGCACCAACGGCGCCACGCTCTCAGCCTGTGCTGGTGCTTCCACCTGTTCGGCGATCAGCGATGAAAGCGGAATCGC
>JBAUVZ010000329.1:0-3335 GCA_049583505.1 Candidatus Sulfotelmatobacter sp. | reverse complement strand
TTGCAATTCAGATTGCCATCGTGGCGGAATTGGCAGACGCGCATGGTTCAGGTCCATGTACCGGCAACGGTGTGGGGGTTCGAGTCCCTTCGATGGCACCACTAATAAGAAGCTGAAAGAGCGTATGCGGGTGCCTCGCTGTGCTCGATTGGACAGCGGAGGCGGCTGTCCCGACATGAGCCTGCGTCCAATGCGGGCATCTATCTGCCGGGTGCAGTAAACTCTTCTCATGAAAAATCTACTGCGGTTGATCTCGTGCAAGAGTGTGCTGCTGGTCGTCTTTTCTTTTGGGCTAGCGGGGATGTGCACCGGACAGAAGCTGGCGATCACGATGGATGATCTGCCGCTGAATGGGACGCTGCCACCGGGAGTGACGCGGGCCGAGACGACCAAGAATGTGCTGGCGATTCTGAAGAAGCGGCACGTGCCTCCGGTGTACGGGTTTGTTAATGCGAAAAAACTGGAGGGAAGCGCAGATGGCGCGGAGGCGCTGAAGTTGTGGGCGGCGGCGGAGCCGGTGGGAAACCATACTTACTCGCACATGGATCTGGAACAGAACCCTGCGGAGGCATTCGAGCGGGAGATCGAGCAGAACGAGCCGGCGCTGGAGTTGCTGGCGAAGAAGGTGGGGCCGGAGGATGACTGGCACTGGTTTCGCTATCCGTACCTGCATGAGGGGGACACGGTGGAGAAGCGACGGGCGGTGCGAGCTTATTTGAAGGCACACGGGTACAGGATCGCGCAGGTGACTCTGGATTGGGAAGACTACTTGTGGAACACGGCTTATGCGCGGTGCGTGGCAAAGAACGATGCAAAATCGATTGAATGGCTGAGGTCCAGCTATTTGAACACGGCTTCGGAATTTCTTGACTTGGGGCGGGCGCAGGCGAAGCTGATTTACGGGCACGAGATCAACTACGTGCTGCTGATGCACCTGGGAGCGTTCAGCAGCACGATTCTGCCGGATGCGTTGGATCTGCTGAAGAAAAAGGGGTTCAAGCTGGTGACGCTGGAGGAAGCGGAGAGCGATGCGGCGTATGACGGCGACCCGGATGTGGGCTTGCATGATGCGGGCACATTGCTGGACCAATGGATGCAGGTGAAGCAGATCAAATATCCGGAGCACTCAGAGAAGCCATATAAAGAGGTCGAGAGCGTCTGCAGGTGATCGCCGTCCGGATCGGCGAATCATTCCTTCCCGTATAATCCAGGCACCGTTATGCCTGTTTTCCTTGATCAGATTGTCAGCTCTACGCGTGGGAAAGTCGCTGAGGCCAAACGAACGGCTGATTTGCCGGAATTGGGGCGCCAGGCGGAACGGCATGTGCCGCGCGGGTTTCGGCGGGCTTTGCTGGAAGAGAGCCGAGCCGGCGTGGCGGTGATTGCGGAGCTGAAGAAGGCGTCTCCGTCGAAGGGATTGATCCGGGCGGAGTTTTGCGTGGAGGAACTGGCGCGGGAGTTGGAGGCGGCGGGAGCCACGGCACTCTCTGTGTTGACGGATGAGGAGTTCTTTCAGGGGTCGCTGGGGAATTTGCAGCAGGCTTCTGCGGTGGTGAAGCTACCGTGCCTGCGCAAGGATTTTATTGTGGATGAATTTCAGTTGCTGGAGGCGCGGGCGAATTCGGCGGATGCGGTATTGCTAATTGTGGCGGCTTTGACGAACGCAGAATTGAATCGGCTGGTGCTGGGCGCGGGATTGCATGGGCTCGACGTTTTGTGCGAAGTGCATGATGCGGAAGAGTTGCAGCGGGCTTTGGATGCCGGGTGCGATTTGATTGGAGTGAACACGCGCGATCTGCGGACGTTCAAGGTGGATGTGGAGACGGCATTCCGGATGGCGGAACGGCTTCCGAAGAATGTGGTGCGGGTGGTGGAGAGCGGAATTCGGTCGGCAGAAGATATTGCGCGGCTGCGGGCGGCGGGGTATCAGGCTTTCTTGATTGGGGAGTCGTTGATGCGGGCGGAGCGGCCGGGCGAGGCGCTGCGGGCTTTAGTTGCTAGTACTGAGTTGCGAGTACCGAGTGTCGAGTAGCGAGCCTGATGATTCAGGGACAACTTTTTTCATGACTTGGGTGAAGATTTGTGGGATGACGAATTTGGAGGATGCGCTGACCGCCGTTGAAGCGGGAGCGGATGCGGTAGGGTTTGTGTTTTATGAGAAGAGTCCGCGGAGAATTACGGTTGAAGCGGCGCGGGAGATTGTAGGAGAGTTGCCGGAGCAGGTTGAGAAGATCGGTGTATTCGTGCGCAGCGACGACGTAGATCCCTTGGATGTCATGTTCAGGGTCGGATTAACAGGCACTCAATCGTACGGTTCGCCAGAGGACAGCCAATACGGCAACGCTCTCAAGGCGGTTCGCGCGTCGTGTGTTCCACCCCAGGCGCGATTCTTGACGGCTCTGCCGATGAATCTTGTTGGCGCAGATCCGGAACAACTCCGGCATCTGACGACGGTTTTTTCGGAGTGGAGAAAGAAACTCGACGAAGCGTCTTCAGCGGCGGGGGAAGGGCTGATGGGCACATTCGTGCTTGATTCAGGCGACCTTCGCGCACCGGGAGGTACCGGCAAAGCCTTTGACTGGAAGAGGGCGATACCGATCGCAGAAGCGATGCGGCGGGGCGGCGTGAAGCTGGTCGTTGCGGGTGGGTTGACGCCGGAAAACGTGGGCGAGGCGATGCGCGTTCTGAATCCATTTGGGGTCGATGTGGTTTCTGGAGTGGAGGCGCGCCCTGGCAAGAAAGATCCAGAGAAGGTGCGGGCGTTTGTGAAAGCTGTGCGGGAAGCGGATCGGAAGGCGAGTTAGGGATGGCGACGGTTCCGGGGACCATCAAAGTCAAAATCCCCACCCTGCGCAAAGAACGCGCAAGGGTGGGGCACCCGCGTCCAATCGCTAGCGCGAAAAGTCCGGCAACTGAGCCTGGGCGGTTTGGGGTTTATGGCGGACGGTATGTGCCGGAGACTTTGATGGCGGCGCTGGAGGAGTTGGAGCGGGAGTATGAGAAGGCGAAGCGCGACGCGAAATTTCAGCGGCGGCTGGAGGAGTTGCTGCGGACTTATGCGGGGCGTCCTACGGCGCTGTCGTTTGCGCGGCGGCTTACGCAGAAGCTAGGTGGGGCGAAGATTTATTTGAAGCGCGAAGATCTGCTGCATACCGGGGCCCACAAGATCAATAACTGTCTGGGACAGGCGCTGCTGGTCGAGCGCATGGGTAAGCGGCGCGTGATTGCGGAGACTGGAGCGGGGCAGCATGGAGTCGCTACCGCGACCGTCTGTGCGCTGCTCGGGTTTGAGTGCGTGGTGTATATGGGGACCGAGGACATGCGGCGGCAGGAGT
>JBAUVZ010000328.1:0-1594 GCA_049583505.1 Candidatus Sulfotelmatobacter sp. | reverse complement strand
AGTCCCAGGCTACTACGGGCTCCTGTCCTGACCAATCCTTCTGCGGCAGCGACATGCGCGCGGCCTACTACGAAGGCACGGCGCTCACCGGCGCCGGCCAGAACATTGGGTTGCTGGAGTACGCCGGATTTGATATCGCCGACGTGAACACCTATTACAAGAACGCTGGGCAAACGAGAAACTTCGCGGTCACGGGTGTTTCCACGGATGGGAGCAGCGTTAACTGCACCGAGCCGTCCTGTGACGATACGGAACAGACTCTTGACATCACTCAGGCGGGGGGCATGGCTCCGGACGTAACCACAGTGTACGTGTACGTGAGTGACAGCAGCGACACCGCCCTGTTGGGTGCCATGTCTTCTGACACTCCGTTGCCTTTGAATTTGAGTTCTTCGTGGACCTGGACGCCGGCGGACCCCAGCACGGACGATCCATACTTCGAGAAAATGGCGACGCAGGGTCAGAGCTTCTTTCAAGCCTCCGGCGACGGCGGCTTTTATGAAGGCAATGCTCCATGGCCGGCGAATTCAGCCTATGTCACGGCGGTCGGCGGGACGGACTTAACGACCACCGGCCCGGGCGGCGACTGGGCTACGGAAACCTATTGGTCTGACGGTGGCCGCAACTACGGTGGCGGCGGCTGGGGAACGAACGTTGATATCCCCTCCTGGCAAACGACCGCGGCCTCCACATGCAACGGGGAAAAGGGGGGAGACTGTAACAAAACCTATCGGGACGTCCCAGACGTCGCGGCCAACGCGAATTTTACCTTTTACGTCTGCGCCGACCAATCTGGCTGCACGGCCAATGAATACGGCGGAACCAGTTTTGCCGCGCCGATGTGGGCCGGCTACCTGGCTTTGACCAATCAACAGGCGGCTGCCAACGGCGATCCGGCACCCGGCTTCATTAACCCAATCATCTATCCGCTGAACGAGGGGAACGGTGACGCCGATTTCCACGACATCACCAGCGGCAGTGATGGCACCTTTACGTGTGTAACCGGTTACAATTTGTGCGACGGCTGGGGCAGTCCGAACGGGTCTCTCCTGATCAACGTACTGGCACCGGCGGGCGGCCAGGCAGTCGCCAGCTTTAATCCAACCTCGCTGAAGTGGGGCAAGAGGGTCGTCGGTACGACCAGTCCGGCGAAGAAGGTAGTTGTGACCAACACCGGAACCGCAACGTTGAACATCACCACCATCGCTGTCAGCGGCGATTTCGCACTCGCGACCGTCAAAAAGACCAAGAAGATAACTCCTTGCGTCAACGGTGGCTCCGTAGCAGTTGGCGCCACTTGCGAGATCAAAGTCACGTTCACTCCGCTCGAAACTGGAGCGCTAAGCGGGGACGTAACGTTTACCGACAACGCTTCGGGCAGTCCGCAACAGGTACCGCTGACCGGAACCGGCAAAGACTAACCAGTCAACTGAACCAACGGGCGGGACTTCGGTCCCGCCCCTTTTTTTGCGCCGGGAAGATTTTCAGTTGGGTGATCCCCTCAGTGCGATTTTTGCAATGGACGGGATTGGAGCCCGCCCACGCCGCTAGCGGCCTCACCGGCTATTAGTTGGTACAAAACCGTCACTTCGCC
>JBAUVZ010000327.1:0-1522 GCA_049583505.1 Candidatus Sulfotelmatobacter sp. | reverse complement strand
CGACGAAGTAAAAACCGGAGCTAAGCTCGGCTGGGGCGGTGCCAGCGAATACTTCAACGTTCGTCCCGACATGATCTGTCTCGCCAAATCGATCGGCGGAGGCTTTCCGCTAGCCGCGTTCGGCGCCAGCAAGTCCGTGATGGATTTGATCTCGCAACACAAGGTCTTTCACGGCGGCACCTACAACACCAACCCGGTTTCGATGACCGCGGGCCTCGCGACGTTCCGCGAAGTTCTCACTCGCGATAATTACTCTCACGTCGACAAACTGGGCAAGAAACTTGCCGACGGTTATCGTAAAACTATTGCGAAGGTCGGCCTGCAAGCCTACATCGCGCAAGCCGGTGCCAACGGCGCGCTGATGTTTTATCCGAAAGAGATTCGTAACTATCGCGACTGGACCACAATCGATATCGACCTCTGGCGCCACTACTGGTTCGCTATGGTCAATCGCGGCGTCATGGCCCAGCCCTACTGGTGGGACGAGCAGTGGACGATTTCCGTTCAGCACACTGAGGCAGATATAGACAAGCATCTATCTGCTTTCGATGACATCGCCGGGTCGCTGGCCAAAGCCCAACAGGAACGCGAAGCGCCTGTCGCGGTCGCACACTAGTTTTGAAATTGAAGAATGCTCATGTGGGGACAGCCGCCCTTGGCTGTCCCTGCCGGCAGTGAGAAAAACGTTTGTCATTCCGAACCGGGTGTAGCCCGGTGAGGAACCTAATGTTTGCAGCCAGGGAAGAGCCTTGTCCACCACCGCCCAACCCGCCACTCAGACCCACCTGATCCGCGCCCTCGGACGCCGCGATCTCGTCCTCCTTTTCGTTGTTGCTGTTTTCAACCTAAACGTTGTTCCCTCGATCGCGGCCAACGGCGGCGTCACCATCTGGCTCTGGATCATCTCTCTTCTTCTCTTCTTCTGGCCGCAAGGCATCGCGGTCATCGAACTCGCGCATCGCTATCCCGGTGAAGGCGGAGTCTACCTCTGGGCCAAAGAAGTTTTCGGCGACGTCCACGGATTTCTCTCCGGCTGGTGCTACTGGACCAACAACATGCTGTATGTGCCGACCGTCATGCTCTACTTCGTCGGCGTCTCCGTCTATGTGCTTGGCCCTACGCATCTCGGCCTCGCGGATAACAAAATCTTCGCCTCCACCACTTCGCTTATCTTGCTTGCTCTGCTTACTCTTCTGAATATCGTTGGGCTCGGCGTCGGCAAGTGGATCAATAATCTCGGCGCCATCGGCACATTCATCGCAGCCGCAGTCTTGATCGGCCTCGGCATCGTGATCTGGTCGCGCTTCGGCACCACCATTACCGCTGCGGATTTCAAAATTCCCGCCGACCCGCGCTTCGTGCTGAATTCCTTCGGCGTAATCTGCTTCGGCCTGGTTGGACTCGAACTCGCCTCCGTCATGGGAGATGAAATTCAAGACCCTCGCCGCACCTTGCCCGGCGCTGTCGCCTGGGGCGGAATTATCTCCGGCATTCTTTACGTCGGTGCGACGCTCACTCTACT
>JBAUVZ010000326.1:0-19876 GCA_049583505.1 Candidatus Sulfotelmatobacter sp. | reverse complement strand
GAAGAAAGCCGTGTCAGTGCCGATTATCGCCAGCCTTAACGGCGCCACCGTCGGTGGATGGACGCAGTACGCCAAACTCATCGAGCAGGCTGGCGCCGATGCCCTGGAATGCAACATCTACTCGATTCCCACCGATCCCGAGCTGACCTCCAATGCGGTCGAGCAGCAGTACCTCGACATTCTCAAGGCCGTAAAGTCGGTGGTTACGATTCCTGTGGCGGTCAAACTCAGCCCTTTCTTCACCAATATGGCCAACATGGCGAAGCGCCTCGACCAGGCCGGCACGAACGGACTCGTTCTGTTTAATCGCTTCTATCAACCAGACATCAACCTTGACGAGTTGGAAATCCAGCCCAACGTGTTGCTCAGCACTCCCCAGGCGCTGCGGCTTCCGCTGACCTGGATCGGTATCCTTTACGGTCGCATTCATGCCAGCCTGGCTGCCACTAGCGGTGTCCATGGCCCCGAAGACGTCGTAAAACTGCTGATGGTCGGTGCTGACGTTACTATGCTCTGCTCAACGCTGTTGCGGAACGGCATCGGCCATGTTCCGTACATCGAGGAAGGAGTGCTCGACTGGATGGAAAAACACGAATACGAATCGGTGCAGCAGATGAAGGGCAGCATGAGTCAGATTCGCTGCCCCAATCCCTCGGCCTTCGAGCGCGCGCAATACATGAAGGCGGTCAAAAGTATTCAGCACGTGAGGCTCACCGGCCGCGAAGCCTGGAGGATTCTTAGTAGCGACTAGAACATAGCTTCAGCGATCACGCGCTTCACCTTACCGCAGAGGCTCACTGCGGTAAGTGAGCGGCATCACAGCAAAATTGGGACTGAAAGAGCCATAGTTCCAATTGCGGCAGGAGCCCGAGCTTGGGCCATCGCAATTGGCGTTGAATCTCTCCAGAGCCGCGACCATCAGGCCGAGAAACAATAAGGAGCAAAAATGCCGGTTACCAAGCAACAAGCGCTCGATTATCATTTCGGCACACGTCCGGGAAAGATTGAAGTCACTCCCACCAAGCCTTGCCGCACCCAGCACGATCTGAGCCTGGCCTACACCCCCGGTGTGGCGATACCGTGTCTCGAGATCCAGCGAAACCCGCACGATGCCTTCAAGTACACCGGCCGCGGCAACCTGGTGGCAGTGGTGACAAATGGAACCGCAGTGCTCGGCTTGGGCGACATCGGCGCCCTCGCCGGCAAACCGGTCATGGAAGGCAAGGCCGTTCTATTCAAACGCTTTGCCGACGTGAACGTCTTCGACATTGAAGTCAATTCTCACGATCCGGAAGACGTGATCAAGGTCTGCCAGTTGCTCGAGCCTACCTTCGGCGGCATCAACCTGGAAGACATTAAGGCGCCGGAGTGCTTCTACATTGAAGAGACCTTGAAGAAGACGATGAAGATCCCGGTCTTTCATGACGACCAGCATGGCACCGCCATTATTTCCGGGGCTGCCCTATTGAACGCTGTGGAAGTGGTGGGCAAGGATATCGGCAAAATTCGTCTCGTCATCAACGGCGCCGGTGCATCAGCTGTAGCCACAGCCGAGCACTACGTTCGTCTGGGACTTAAGCGGGAGAACATCACTTTGTGCGACACCAAGGGAGTGGTTTACAAAGGCCGTACAGAAGGCATGAATCGTTACAAAGAGCGCTTTGCACAAGATACCAACCTGCGCACTCTGGCCGAGGCTATGGTGGATGCCGATATGTTCCTCGGACTGTCCGTCGGCGGCGTGGTCACGCAGAACATGGTCCGCTCCATGGCCGCCCGCCCGATTGTGATCGCCATGGCGAATCCCGATCCGGAGATTACATACGAGGACGCCAGAGCCTGCCGCAGCGACGTCGTCATGTGCACCGGGCGTTCCGATTACCCCAACATGGTGAACAATGTGCTCGGCTTCCCCTTCATCTTCCGTGGTGCGTTGGACGTGCGTGCTACCACGATCAATGAAGAGATGAAACTCGCTGCCACCAGTGCTTTAGCAGACCTTGCCAAGGAAGATGTACCAGACTCGGTCTGCCGCGCTTACGGCGCGGCGCGGCTGAAGTTCGGACCCGACTACCTGATCCCCAAACCGTTTGACCCGCGCGTGCTGGTGTGGGAATCCTCAGCCGTAGCCCAGGCAGCGATGGAAACTGGAGTGGCGCAGGAACCGATTGATATTCGAGCATACCGCGAACAGCTCGAGCGTCATCTGGGCAAGACTCACGAGATCTCTCGCCTGATGATTCACAAGGCCCAGGCCAAACCCAAGCATGTCGTCTTTCCCGAAGGAGACAACGAGAAGATCCTGCGTGCGTGTCACTCGATATTGGAAGAAAAGATTGCGACACCCATCCTGCTCGGTAATCCTGCGACTATTCAAGCAAAAAGCGCGGAGCTTGGACTGGATCTGCGCGAGGCGGAGATCGTGGATCCAGCGACTTCCCCGCTTCGCGAAGCCTACATCCAGGAACTCTTCCGCCTGCGCCAGCGCCGGGGCGTGACCCTCACCGAGGCGCGCACGCTGATCGACGAACGCAACATTTTCGCGTCGATGATGGTGCACATGGGAGATGCGGATGCACTGGTGTCCGGCGTTACCCAGCACTTCCCCGACACCATTCGCCCCGCACTGCAGATCGTGCGCATGCGCGAAGGCCTGCATAAGGTCGCCGGATGCTATCCCCTGATTACGCGCAAAGGGGACTTATTGTTCTTGGCCGACACCAGCGTCAATATCGATCCATCTGCGGAAGACCTGGTAGAAATCGCACTGTGTGCCGCGCAAGAGGCTCGGCGCTTTGACTTAGTACCGCGAGTTGCCATGCTTTCCTTCTCCAGCTTTGGCAGCAGCAAGCATCCATCCTGCGACAAGGTTCGGAAAGCAGTGGAGTTGTTGCACAAAGCTGATCCAACCTTGATTGTGGATGGAGAGATCATGGCAGACGCTGCTGTCTCCCCTGAAATTCTGGAACAGACCTATCCTTTCAGTTCGCTAAAGGGAGGCGCCAATGTGCTGGTGTTTCCAAACCTTGAATCCGCCAACATTGCCTACAAGCTACTAACTACGATTGGCGGCGCCGAGATCCTTGGTCCCATCCTCATGGGAATGGCGCGGCCTGTGCATTTGCTGGCGCGTGGCGCCGAAGTCGAGGAAATTGTGAACGTGGTTGCCGTCGCCGTGGTGGACGCGCGGGAGTCTGAGCCCGCTGCTTCGACGCCAGAAATCGAGAAAGCGGTCGTTCACGCGGACTAATTGTCTGGAGTTTCTAGATTAGCAACCCAAAACGAAGGGCACAGGTCTTGACTTGCAAGGCTGCCTGAGGTGAGCTTCCTGGCAGTGGTTAGTCCAGCTTCCAAACCTATCTGCGACAAACCAGCGACGGGCACAAGCAAGCGCTTATGCCCCCGTCGGCCATGCATTCGGTTCCAGAGGCTCGCGGCTGCCTACTTCGCCTGCAAAGTTTCAATGTATTCGGTCAGGTTCACCACGCGTTGCTGTACCTCACCCTCGTGTCCACCGCTGATACTGCGAAACAACGGTCCCCACACCGGCATCTCTTTGGATCCGTGCGCGGGAAGATCGGATGTGCCACGGAGGATAGAGGTGACTTTCATAGCGGGATACTTCCCTCCGTTGTTCTTGCTCAGCAGCGTAAGGTCTGCTGGAGGAGCCTTCAGCGCGCTGGCGGCAGGACCTCCGCCTTTGCCGTCCGTTCCATGGCAAACGGCGCAGTATGAAGTGTACATTTCCTTGCCGGACGCCGCCGACGTGGGCTTGACGGTGACATGCTGAATGGTTGTTTTGGGTTGGTCCTGCGTTTGGTCCTGCGCGACCGCCATGCAGTTGAAAACCATCAGGGCAGGGACTATCAAAATCAGTTTCTTTATCGACATTGCATTTTCTCCTTTTTAAACCAATCCCTCTTCTCTGAACTCTAAGCGCGCTCGGAACCGGACAACCGCTGCCTCGCTGCCGGCAGTAGCCGCGACAATAGCGATGAGCATCCTTCGATCTCGACTTATTATTAGTCACCTGCCCCACGATGGCTGTGACCAAGAGCACAGTCGATTGTGCCCACCCGAGTCGTACACCTCCTCGGTCATCTCGCTCCACAAAGTTTCATGAGCCTATTTGTTGGTCCAGTTGTGGTGCAGAAGGTGTGCACCCTCACATACGTGCGTGATTTTCGTCACATCCAACTGCGCCCAAGGCCAAGCATAATTACGCAGAGTTTTGTGGCGAGTTCTAACCTCTTCAAGTGGGGGAGTTTCCGTGGCAAAAGGACGCGTTTCCATCGTTGTCGAGCACTGTAAATCCTGCGGCTTCTGCGTGGAGTTTTGTCCTACACATGTGCTCGCGCTCTCTTCCGCCTTCAACTCCAAGGGCTACCATCCACCGCACGTTGTGCATCCGGAAAAGTGCAGTGGTTGTGACTTGTGCGGGATGTACTGCCCCGACTTCGCCATTTTTGCCAGCAAAGTAGCTCTCCCCGGAGGTGACAAATGAAGGCTGACCCTCGCGGAGTACTCACGGGCACACATTTCATAGACGGCGACCACGCCTGCTGTTAAGGCGCGCTCGCTGCTGGCGCCCGATTCGCCGCGGGATACCCTATTACTCCTTCCACCGAAGTGGTGGAGCGCTTCGCCTCTCGTGTTCCTACCGTAGGCGGAACGTTTATCCAGATGGAAGACGAACTCGCGGCCTCAATCACGTTGCAGGGGGCCGTGTGGGGAGGAGCTAAGGCATTCACTGTCACCTCTGGCCCCG
The DNA here is from genome assembly GCA_049583505.1 of Candidatus Sulfotelmatobacter sp. Classification (GTDB taxonomy): domain Bacteria; phylum Acidobacteriota; class Terriglobia; order Terriglobales; family Acidobacteriaceae; genus Sulfotelmatobacter. The sequence continues at coordinate 15,108 of JBAUVZ010000326.1, read as the reverse complement.
GATTCTCATTGATGATGGAACACATTGGCTACGCGGCCATGACCGAAACGCCTTGTGTGTTCGTGGATGTGCAACGCGGAGGACCATCCACCGGCCTGCCCACGCTTCCCGCACAAGCCGACATGATGCAGGCACGTTGGGGCTCGCATGGCGACTACGAAATCATCGCCCTCTGCCCCAATTCACCGCAGGAATGTTTTGACCTAACCATCAAAGCCTTCAACCTAGCCGAAGAATTCCGCGTGCCCGTGATGTTCATGATGGACGAAGTCGTGGGCCATATGACTGAGAAGGTAGTGATTCCTCCCGCCGATCAAATCGAGATCATGCCCCGACGCCATACGCACAAGTCAGTGGACGAGTACCTGCCCTATGGTACGAATGGCGACGGAGTACCGAGATGGCGCACGCCGGCGAAGGTTATAACTTTCACGTCACCGGCTTGACCCATGACGAACATGGCTATCCCAATATGACCCCGCAGACTCAGGACAGACTGGTTCGTCGCTTGCAAACCAAGATCCGCGACGCCGCCGACCGCATCTCTTTGTTTGAAGAAGACCAACTCGAAGATGCGAATGTAGTCGTCGTCTCCTACGGAATCACTTCTCGCGTGGCGCAAAGAGCCATTGAGTCCGCTCGCGAACAGGGCTTACGCGTTGGCAAGTTGCGCCTGATCACCGCCTGGCCATTTCCCGAGAAAAAGATCCGCGAACTCGCGGCAAAAGTGAAAGCATTCGTCGTGCCCGAACTCAACCTTGGGCAGATGGTGCGGGAAGTGGAGCGAACTGCCGCCGGTCAGGCAAGAACATTCGCCGTATCGCACGCCGGTGGCGGAGTTCATAAAGCCGAAGACATTCTTAACGTAATCGTGGAGGCCAGCAGATGTCGGCCAGCTTGATCGATATTGGTAATGGAGTCGTTAATCCCGTCGAGCCCTTCTTGCGCACCGATCGCATGCCGCACATCTGGTGCCCGGGATGCGGCATTGGCACCACCGTGAACTCTCTCGCCCGCGCGCTCCTTGACTCGAAAATCGATTTAGGGTCGCTGGCCCTCGTCTCGGGCATTGGCTGTACCGGGCGCGTCGCCGGCTACGTCAAGCTCGATTCCTTCCACACCACGCACGGCCGCGCCATTCCGTTCGCCACCGGCCTCAAACTGGCAAATCCAAAACTGAACGTCGTCGTCTATTCCGGCGACGGCGATCTTTCGGCTATCGGCGGCAATCATCTGATCCACGCCGCGCGCCGCAACATCGACCTAAAGGTGATCTGCGTCAACAATCTGATCTACGCCATGACCGGCGGCCAGAGCGCGCCTACCACTCCGTATCACTCGACTACCTCCACAAATCCCTACGGCACGTTCGAGCCGTCGTTCAATTTGCCGCATCTGGTCGAAGCCGCGGGCGCAGTTTACGTCGCGCGCTGGACCACTTTCCACGTGCGCCAACTGTCGCGCTCCATAAGCGAAGCGTTTCAGAAGAAAGGCTTCTCCTTTATTGAAGTGATCTCACCCTGCCCCACGCTTTATCAGCGCCGCAACAAGCTGGGCGATGGCCTCGACACCATGAAGTACTACAAAGAGAAGAGCAAAGTCCGGCATGGAGCGCCGACCAGCGAAGTTGGTCTTACCATGACCGGCGAGATCATCGTAGGCAAATTTGTGGACCGCGACCGGCCCGACTACAGCACCATGATGCGCGCTCAATATACTGAATCGCTGGGCGACAGATACGTAGAACAAGATGAACCGGAGACAGTATGCAGCTAACAGAAATTCGTGTTGCGGGTTTCGGCGGCCAGGGAGTCATCCTTTCGGCCATCCTACTCGGCAAAGCTGCTTCGATTTATCAAGGCGCTTACGCCACCATGACGCAGAACTTCGGCCCGGAAGCCCGCGGCGGCGCCTGCAGCGCGCAGCTTGTTCTTTCCGATTCGCCGATCTTGTACCCGTATGTCACGCAGCCGGACATCCTCGTCGTAATGTCGCAAGAGGCCTATGTGCGCTTCGTCCCCGAGTTGAAGGACGGCGGCATACTGATTGTCGAGCAGGACCTGGTGCGAGTTTCCGATCTCAACAAAGAAGTTCAGGTCTACAGCATCCCGGCAACCCGCATTGCCGAAGAACTCGGCAAGCGCATGGTATTGAATTCCGTGATGGTCGGGTTTTTCACCGCGATTACGTACCTGCTGGATACCGACGCCGTACGCAAAGCCGTCGCCGACTCCGTTCCGAAAAGCTTCCTTGACCTGAATCTGAAGGCTTTCGAAAAAGGTCTGGAGTACGGAGCGATCGCATTAACCGCCCCAGCCGACACCGCGGATGCCGAACTGCAAGTGGAATACGCGCCCGAATAGCTTCGGCCAGTCTTAGTTCGCGCCTATATGGGGACAAACCCCTCTTCTACAAAGTTGCATTCCTCAACGTTGGCTGTTGCGCAATTCATCGACGCCATGCCAATTCGTAAGGGCTTGATTGCAAAGCACCACTCCCTTCCTTTGTGCGAAAACAATGCAAACACAGGCTCTGAACTGTTGCGATTCCCATCACAGCCCTGTTGACAATCTCATCGCGTTGCGCCGCATCACAAAATTGTACCTCTTCTATCCTCATGATTTCGCGGAAGATCGCTGGCGCTAGCGCACTCGTTCGCAATCCGCCTCGTCGTGGCCCGACGATTGCTTTTGGAAAAGTGTGAGTGGCTCGGAACGGGAAAAAAGAAAGACAAGACAAAAACGGCCCTCCGACGAGGTGACTTATGACAGTCCTACTGGTTCTCTTCACCTTCATAACCTTCCTACTGATTGATTATTTCCGGAGCCGGCGCGCGGTTGTCCAACCCGCATTGCAAATGGCGACGGCCGAACAGGATGCCGTTGCGCCGCGCCTGCAGCCCGCGCTGGTCGGCGGCTTCGAGGTCCCAGAGAATCTGCGCTACCACCCTGGCCACACCTGGGCGCTGAGCGAGAGCCCCAGCCTGGTGCGCGTCGGCATGGACGATTTTGCCACCAAGCTGACTGGCAAGCTAGAGAGCATCACGCTCCCGCAGCGCGGCCAGTGGATTCGCCAGGGCCAGAAGCTTTGCACACTCTATCGGGACGACGCCGCAGTCGACATGCTTTCACCCATCGAGGGCACCGTGTCTGACATCAACCAGGCGCTGGCGGCCGATCCTAAGCTCGCCCTGCGTGATCCTTACGGCGAAGGCTGGCTGGTAACGGTACAGGCCCCCGACGCCAAGACCAGCTTCCGCAACCTGTTGGGCGGACCGCTAGCCCGTTGGTGGACCGAGGAGTCCGCAAGCCGCCTGCAGCGCCGCATGCCGATGGCCGTAGCCGGCTCCTATGGCCAGGATGGTGGAGCGGCAGTAGACAACCTCTCCACCCAGATTGCAGCAAAGGAATGGCTGCCGCTCGCGAAAGAGTTCTTTCTGTCATAGGTCGATCTCGCGGCCAGCGAGGCGAACCAGCCTCGCCGAGGACCGCAGAAACCCCGGCCGCCCGGATCCCAGGCTCAACTCGCCAGGACACCGGGCGGCCGGGGCTTTTGTGCGGTCACTATTGTGAAATTCGGCACATTGGAGGCTCAACAATTTCAGCGACTCGGCGTCGACTGAACCTGCCGCACCGGCCCTGCTGCATCCCGGCAGTTACCACACAGCACGCTCTCCTTGAGGTCGATCCACTCCACGGCGTGGGAAGAAGCCATGACGCAGCGGTAGTCATCGCAGTGAGTCAAACTGAGAGTATGTCCCAGTTCATGAACCGCTTCCTTGATCAGGCGCTGGCGAAATAGTTCCGGGTCGGGTGGAAGGCCATAAAACTCCTGGCGCAGCCGGTACGTCGAGAGCACTGAGCAGGGGCCACCCATCTGCGCCTCGCCAAAAACAAAAGTAAGAATCGGAATATACAGATCGACGGCGGCGATGCCCAGCATTCGCCAGGAGTCAGCGCTGAGAAAACTTTGTATGCGCTGCAGGATTTCCGAAGAGTGGTACTGCTGTCGCTCCCCGTGGAAAGCGAACCCCGGATCGAGACGCACAGGCAGCACTTCGCAGGGGACGCAAAGAATTTCTTCGATCGCTGGACGCAAGTCCTTCAGCAGCCCGTCATCTACGTTCCCGATCGGCAACAGTTGCAGCAGCTTCATCGCGTGCCTTCATCGGACGACTTCATCGGGCTTCTTATCTCGCTCCCCCAAAGTGCGAGTCCAGCCGTATTTCTTCAGTTTGTGGTAGAGCGTGACCCGGTCGATGTCGAGTATGTCGGCGGCATGGCTCTGATTGCCTCCACATTCCTCCACCACTCGCAAAATGTGGGCACGCTCCATGTCCTCCAGAGTCTTGCTCAACCCGCTAAAACCAGAAGTGTTTTGTAGCTTGAAGATGAAGTCCTGTTCACGCAGCTCTGGCTCCTGTCCCACAACCATGGCGCGTTCCACCGCATTCTCCAGTTCACGAACGTTGCCCAGCCAAGGCTGTTGCTGCAATTGGTTCATGGCCACAGCCGAAACCCGGATAATGCGTTTGTTCATAACTAGAGAGAATTTGCGCACGAAGTGATCGACGAGCACGGGGATATCCTCCCTGCGCTCGCGCAGCGGCGGCAGTTCGATGCGGAAGACGTTGAGCCGGTAGAATAGGTCGGGACGGAATTTGCCTTCTTCAATCAGTCTTTCGAGGTCTTTGTTGGTGGCGGCAATGCAGCGGAAGTCGACCTTGATAATTTGATTACCACCCACGCGGATAATTTCGCGCTCCTGCAGTACTCGCAACAAGTCGGTCTGGGTCTTGAGCGTGATGTCGCCGATCTCGTCCAGGAAAACCGTCCCACCCTCAGCAATTTCGAACTTGCCTTTCTTGCGGTACTGCGCACCAGTGAAGGCGCCTTTCTCGTGGCCGAAGAGTTCGCTTTCTAGAAGGGTTTCAGTCAGGGCGCCACAGTGAATCACGACAAGGGGATGAAATCTTCTCGGGCTGGCCTGATGGATCGCACGCGCCACCAGCTCCTTCCCAGTACCGCTCTCACCCATGACCATCACGGTAGCGTCCGTAGGACCAACGGTTTCAATGGCGTCGAAGATCTTTCGCATGGGGGCGCTTTGCCCGATCAGCTCTCCCGGGCGCGCAACCTCAGCAACGGTCTCGCGCAGAAGCACGTTCTCCTGCACGGTCCGCTTATGGGCCAGAGCGTTCTTCACGAGGTGTGCGATTTCATCCGGATCCAGCGGCTTGGTCACGTAGTCATAGGCGCCATTTTTCAACGCCGCCACGGCGGTCTCGACCGAGGCGTAGCCGGTCATGATGATCACGACCAGCTCCGGATCGACTTCGTGCATCCGGCGCTGCAGTTCAATGCCATCGGTGCCGTGCATTTTGATATCCACCAGGGCCGCATCCCAGCGCTGTTCCGCCATCCGAGTGAAGGCGTCGCTCGCATTTTCTGTCGTAGCCACCTCATAGCCTTCTTCTCGGAACCATTTACCCAGCGAGTCGCGCACGCTCGGTTCGTCGTCCACGATTAGTAGTTTTCCTTGGGCATTCATGTCAATCACCTCACCTTCATCACGTTGTCGCCGACGGCAGCCAACGAAGCCTCAGTAGCCTGATTTGGCAGGGTTATGGTGAACGCGGTGCCACGGCCCTGCTCCGATTCGACTTCGATGCGCCCGTTATGCCTCTCCACAATGCCGCGGCTGATCGCTAAGCCTAATCCGACTCCGCGTCCATTTTCTTTTGTCGTCATAAACGGTTCGAAAATCTGCGGTAATACATCGGGAGCGATGCCCGCTCCGTCATCGCGCACCCGGATCTCGATTTCCGTCTCATCGTTGCTCAGCCTCGTCTCTATCCAGAGATTCCCGCCCCTGGGCATGGCATCGATTGCATTCATGATCAAGGCTAGGAGGACTTGTTCGATCTGTGCCGGATCGCAGGACACACGCGGCAAGTGTTCCGCAAGTTTCAGTTGCAGCTCGATGCCGACCAGTTCCAGTTGACGCCGCACCAACAGCAGGCAACGATCAATCACTTCCTGTAGATTCGTCGATTGCAGGTTCATGGGTGCGGTGCGAGAGAGAGTCAGCAGATTTTTGACTAGCTCGCCGCAGCGCCGGCTTTCTGCCGCGATCAGATCCAGACATTGCATGGCCTCCTCGCGCTTTTCGTGCTCGGCCTGGCCCGTCCCTACCCACTTTCGTAGCAGCTTGGCATAGGTCAGAATGCCGGAGAGCGGGTTGTTTACTTCATGCGCCACCACCGCCGCCATCTTGCCCATGGAGGCCATCTTCTCCACATGCAGCATGTGCTCGTGGGCTCGCTTGAGTTCCTTCGTCTTCTGCACCACGCGATCTTCCAGTGTCTTTGCCCAAGTGACGATTTCTTCATTCGCGGCACGCAACTGCAGGCTCATACTGTTGAAGGAATGAGCCAGGTCCCCTACTTCGTCGTGGGATCGCACGTCGATCTGGTAGCCAAGATTCCCTTGTGAAAGATGTTCGGTGCCGTTCTTCAGCGCCTTGATAGGCTGGCCGACCACCCGCCACACGAATAACCAACTCAACATCGCGACAATCAGCATTGCCGCCGCTGTGTAAGACAACATGCGGGTCCTGCTGGCCGCAAGTTGCCCGTCCGCCGTGGCCAGCGAAAGATTAGTGTCGAGCACGCCTAGAACTTGCTGGCTGGATGGATGCGCGTGGCAAGCGGCGTTGGAGCAACTGGGCTGATTGTCGATGGGAGTGATAATCCCCAGTACGCGATGTCCGCCGCCATTGCGATAAATACGAAAGCGGTCGGGACGATTCAGCCGCGCCAGCGGCTGCGATTGAATGTGGCAGCCATAGCAGGCCTCTGCCGTCTTGTCGAGGACGTGGCTGACTTCGGCGGGATCCGTGGAGTAATCGATCCGCCCCTCCTGGTCAAGGATTCGCACCTTGATCATGCCGGGTTCGTCGGCCATGGCTTGAATCGAGTGGTACAGTCCTTCGCGATCGTTGTGCAACATGTAGTAAGTGGTGCTGCGCTTGATTACATCGCTGACCCGCTCGGCGCTGGCCAGCGTGGCCGCTTCCAGATGTTGCCGGTGCAATCGGATGTTCAAATATCCGAGGAGCGCAAAGATGACGACCATGATTGCCAACAGAGACCCGATCAATTTCATGCTGATGCTGTGGGTCAGCCGCTTCCATCCTAGATCGTCGCGAGTTGCCTCAGTCTCCCGCATGGCCTAATACCGGTGTAGCAGCAACTAGGGGCCGGGGTTCGGTTCGGAGACGCTGTTTTCCCGAATGTCCCACTTCGGGGAAGATGGGCAGATACTTCACGGCCAACCCGAACAGGGCGAATCCCATCGCGATAATCATCAGGGTCACGGAGAACTCCGTCCACTTCGGCATGTAGTGATGCCCGACGTATGTCTCAAACCCTATAAGACTGAGGTTGAGACGGTTGGTAATGAAGCCGAGCAGGCTGATGACAGAAGCTAGATACAAGCCGTTCGGCGATAGCCTGATTTTCTTGAAGCTGAGCAAGGTGATTGGAATCACGAAGGCCAGCATCAGTTCCAGCCATAAGAAATACGCTTCGTAGCTGGGTTTAACAATCTGCTTTAGCATGCCGCGATGGAAGTAGTCTTCGAAGCGCAGCAGGGCATTGACCCAGAGAGCAACTAGTAGAGCACCACCAAGGGTGACCAAGACCGGAAGCTCAAGGTGACGTCCAAAGGCCTTCGCACTCTGCGTGGACTCGAAGATTGTCATTGCCAAACCCACCGCGACCGCCGAGGCAAAAAAGAGGAACGGCAGGGCCGGCGTGTACCAAAACGGATGCAGCTTGCTCGGCATGATCAAGTAGAGGGACCCGAGGGAACTCTGGTGCAGGGTGGAAAGCAGGATGCCCAAAACGATCAGCACGGGGTAGATCCTCTTGATCCACTTGATTGGAGTTGGCAGATTGAAGCGTTCGAATACGTTGGGAAGGAATTCGAAGAAAAGCACTGTGGTGTAGGTCATTACGCACATGCCCACCTCGAACATCACCGAATGCGGGTTCATGTAGATGAGCTGATGCCAGATGTACCAGGGACGGCCCAAGTCGAATAGCAGTCCAACGATGAAGAGTATGTAGCCCAGGAATGCCGTCAACACCGCAGGGCGCACCACACTGTGCAGGCGCTCGACGTTGAACAAGTAGACCGCGCCAACAATGCAGAAGCCGCCTGCCGCCAGCATGACCCCGCACAGGCAATCGAAGCCGATCCAGAGGCCCCAGGGAAACTGGTCAGTCATATTTGAAACCGCGCCCAAGCCACGAAAATAGCGAACAAACGAGGAGTACAGGCCCAGGCCCACGATGACAATGAATACAACTTTCCAGAAGGTCAGCTTGATCTTCATCGCTCACTCCCGTGCTTTTTCTCTTCAGCCTCAGCTTCGGCCACTTCCTCGCGGCGATGTGAAATCCAATAAATGCCTCCCAACACCAACGACCACGCCGGAATAAAGTCTGGAATCCACGTCATCACGCGCCCGGTGTATTCCGGCATTGGAGTGTCGCCGATTTTTTCGGAAGCCGGATAACCGTACTCTTCAACTTTCGTGCTGGAAAGAATAAGGACGCAGGTCCCGCCAACCTCGTTGAGGCCGTAAATACGAGACAGATAGGTGGATGGATTTTGACGGATACGGTCCTGCGCTTCCTTAATCAGGTCGTCGCGATCTCCGAACTTGGTGGCGCCGGTCGGACAGATCTCGGCGCATGCCGTCTGCTTGCCGGCAACCACGCGGTCCGGACACATAATGCACTTGCGGACCCTGGGATTGAGCGATCCCCATTCGTACTTGGGCTGGCCGAATGCGCAGGCCACCATGCAATACCGGCAACCAATGCACTTCCAGACGTCGTATACGACTGGACCTTCCTTCGTCTTATGAAAGGCTCCAACCGGACAAGCTGACGCGCAAGCGGGATGCTCACAGTGCATGCACAGGCGCCGCATGAACTTGTCGTTCTTTGTCATTACGACCGTGTACTTGTGTTCCGATTGCATCGACTCAGCAGCTATTTTGTCGTCGTACGGCAGCTTGTTCTGCTGTGCACAGGCCACTTCACACTGTTTGCAGCCGATGCACATGGTTGCGTCATAGAGCAGGGCCTTACTCATGGGAATTGCTCCTCGTTGCTCCCAAGCGGAACCTCCGTTCCAGTGGAGTGAAATATGAGGTAAGAGGACGCTGTCGAGGAGCGGACTTGGGAACCATACAGAACACCTTTGGCGGACTGACTGAAGGAAAAGGGCCGGGTCCGGAGTGGTGAGCATCCGGACCCGGACGGGCTGTTCCATCTGGCAGAGCGAAGAGAGGGGGAGATTGCCGGCTGGCAACCGATCGGCCGGGTTTATATCCCTTCTGCCGCATTGAGCCGGACATCTTCATACCCGCCCTTACGCCGTCCTCAGCCGCTGACCGGCAAGCCATGACAGCGGCGGCGCGCAAAGAGGAACAGCCGATGACTACGACTATTTCTGCAAGCTGCGAACGTACTGCACCACCATCTTCACCTGATCAGGCGCCAGACTCTTGATCGTGGCCGGGTGCTTCGGCTTCTCTGTTACGGACTTGGCAAGGTCGTCGTCTGAGGCCTTTTTAGCGTCGTCCGAAATCAGACTTGGAATCTTGGCTGCGGGCTTGCCCGCCGCGTCAACCCCGTGGCAGGCTGCGCATTTTGCTTTGTAGATGGCCGCTCCGTCATCGGCAGCCCACGACAGATTGGGGATCAGCATGAACAGTGCTATTGCGATTGCCACTACCAGCATCACCAGCTTTGTCGTCTTCATGATTTCGTATTCTCTCCTTATAAAGTTTGCGCCACTCAATGACAGCAGCGGTTCGTCTTGCCATTTGTTCGTCGTTGCAGAAGTAAACACCGAAACAACCATCCAAGAACCGTATGTAAGAGAACTCAGCATTCTGTCGCTGCCTAGTTGAGAGTTTCAACTCTAGGGGGCGCAGGTGCAGTGATCCAGGTCACCCTGAGCCGTGATTCCGGCGGAGTGGGTAACAGGGTCCAATGCGCGTCGATAAGAATATTTTCGTGCTGGAGTAGATCGGGTTTGGAATAACGACCGGCGAGGACTCAACATCCCTAGCGAGATTTCGTGGGCCGGTTATTTCTGGTGCTAAGCGAAGCCGTCGGACTGACTCACCGCGCCAATATGCGCCTGGTTATCGATGAACTGGCGGCCTGCGGTGAGCGCTATCCGGTCAATTTCCAGCAGATCGAGTTTCTTCACCTTGTCCTCGAGGACGCTCAAGGCTGTTCCGGGAGCCAAGCACTCGGTCTCCTCCAGTAGCGCGCCCATCATGACGATGTTAGCTACCTTGGTCGAACCGAGTTTGTCGGCGATCTCCGCGGCAGGAATCGCGATCGCCTGCACTCCCGGCGCCGTAAAGTCTGCAGGAAGGCCGGTGCCGTTATAGAGAATGAGCCCACCGCTTCCTACCTCGGGTGCAAACTTCCGCAGCGAATATTCATTCATGGCTACGAGCACATCGGGACAAGACACCAGGGGCGACCCGATCCGTTCTTTCGACAAGCACACATGGCAGTGCGCGCTGCCCGAGCGCATCTCCGGCCCATACGATGGCAACCAACTCACTTCCAGTGCTTCCCGCATTCCCATTTCGATGAGGAGCTGCCCCAGCAGCAGTACACCCTGCCCTCCAAAGCCCGCGATTTTGATCTTCATCTCTTTGAAGTGATGGTGGTGTTTCGGTGTGGAAGCATCGCGCGCTCCCGCTTTCGGAGTAAGGTCAAGCACATCAGACACAGTGCGTTGCGGCGGTTCATTGCCCGCAGGAATTTCCGGCTTGCGGTCGCGGAAAACATTCAGCGGAAAGGTGGGCATCATTTTCTCGTAAACCCAGCGTCGCGCTTCAACCGGATCCTTGCCCCAGATCGTCGGACAGGGTGACAAGATTTCAACAAACGAGAAGCCCGCGCCATCCCGCTGGATCTCGAGTGCTTTGCGGATCGCCCGCCGCGCTTTCATAATGTTCTTGTTGTCCGAAAGGGCCACGCGTTCGATGTATGCCGGCGCTTCCAGTGTGGCCAGAAGTTCCGCCATGTGTAACGGGAAGCCTTCATTCGCCGGCCGCCGGCCCCAAGGAGAAGTGGTGCTCTTCTGCCCGACCAGGGTAGTGGGCGCCATCTGCCCGCCGGTCATGCCATAGATTCCGTTGTTTACGAAAAAGACTGTGAGCTTCTCCCCTCGGTTGGCGGCATGCACGATCTCAGCGGTACCGATTGCCGCCAAGTCCCCGTCTCCCTGGTAGGAGATGACAACCTTATCTGGACAAGATCGTTTGATTGCCGTAGCCGAAGCCGGCGCGCGGCCGTGCGCGACCTGCACATTGCCTACGTCGAAATAGTAGTAGGCAAACACTGAACACCCTACGGGACTCACAAAGATCGTCTTATCCTGCAGCCCCAGTTCCTGCAGCGCTTCGGCAATCAGCTTGTGCGTTACCCCGTGCCCGCAGCCCGGACAGTAGTGGGTCTGGTGTTTCAGCTCTGATTTGCGTTCGTACAGGTCATAAAACAGCGGCGACTTGGAGTGAACGACTTCGTATCTGTCATCGTTAACTTCAACTTCGCGGCCAACGTCGGACTTAACGTCGGGATCCACTGCGCTGACCACGCTCTCGTTCGTCATTTTCGTTTTCCTTATTCGAAGCAACTTCGCGCAACTCCGTTTCAGACCGGCACGGCCATGCGTATCAACACTTGTTGCTGCAGTTCTGCGACTGAGGGCACATTGCCACCAACTCGGCCGTAGAACTCCACGGGAACCTTGCCGCTTAGCGCCAGGCGCACATCTTCCACCATTTGTCCGTTGCTCAATTCGACGACAATAACTTTTTCCACTCTTCGTGCCGCTTCCTCCAGAGCCTTCGAAGGATACGGCCAAAGAGTGATAGGGCGGAACAGTCCTGCCTTCACGCCTTCCTTGCGTAGCGCCTCGACCGTGGAGAGCAACACGCGGGATACAATGCCATACCCAACCAGCAGCACCTCGGCATCCTCGGCGTGGCAGAGTTCATAACGCGGCTCGGCTTGCTGCGCGCGGATGTACTTGGCCTCCATCTTGCGTTGGTGTTCTTCCAATTCATCGGTTTCGAGATAAATGGAGCTGACCAGGTTGGCGCGCGTCTCTGGAGTTCCTTTCACAGCCCACAGCTTTTCCGGTGGATGAATCTCACGATATTCGAGATCCAGCGGCTCCATCATCTGCCCGACGAAGCCGTCAGTCAGCACGATTGCGGGATTGCGATACTTGTCGGCGAGATCGAATGCCAGCATGGTCAGGTCGGCCATCTCCTGGACTGATGCGGGAGCCAGCACGATATTGCGGTAGTTGCCATGACCACCGCCCTTCACCATGGCGAAATAGTCGCTTTGCTCGGGCGCGATGTTGCCCAGTCCCGGTCCACCGCGCATTACGTCCACGATCACGCACGGCAGTTCGGCGCCAGCCAGATAAGACATACCTTCCTGCATCAGGCTGAGACCGGGTCCAGAGGATCCAGTCATGACACGGACCCCAGCCGCCGCTGCCCCGTACACCATGTTGATAGCGGCAACTTCGCTCTCCGCCTGCAGGAAAGTCCCGCCGATCTGAGGAAAGTAGAGGGCAGCAGCCTCTGCGATTTCGCTGGCCGGAGTAATTGGATATCCGTAGTAGGCGCGGCATCCGGCGAGGATCGCGCCCTTAACGACCGCGACGTTTCCTTTACAGAGCTGCCGCATGTTCGCCTCCTTGCGCTGCTGCAAACGCCTTTCCCTTTGCCTTTATGCGGTAGACGGTAATCGCGCCCGGCTCCGGGCAGCAATAAAAGCAGATTCCACAACCGGTGCAGTCCTGTCCGGTGTAGTGCGCCGGATGAGCTCCGTAAGAATTCAGCTCTTGCCCCAGTTGCAGGCACTTGGGGGGACAGGACTCCACGCACAGCCCGCATCCCTTGCATTCCTCGACATCGACCGTAACCTTACCGCGCGCTTGGCCTGCCATGCTTCACCTCGATAGCATCTTCTCTGCAGCCAGCGGCCGCTGCAGCCATCTGGTCTTCTCGCAGAATTGATAAAGCTCTTCCCGACACTTGGGATGTGCAATGTCGATCAAGGCCTGGGCCCGCTCGCGGATGCTCTTGCCGTGCAGATATGCCACTCCGTATTCGGTCACCACGTAACGGACCAGCCCACGCGATGTAACCACTCCCGCGCCCGGGCTCAGCATCGGCACGATCCGCGAGATGGTGCCATCTCTTGCGGTGGACGAAATCGCAATGATCGGCTTGCCCCCTTTGGAGCGTCCCGCACCAAGCAGAAAATCAACCTGTCCACCGATGCCACTGTAGAACCGCGTGCCGATGGAATCGGAACACACTTGCCCCGTGAGATCGATTTGCAGCGCGGAGTTGATGGCCACCATGTTGTCATTCCGCGCGATCAGTGCCGGATCGTTGGTGTATGCCGTCGGGTGGAATTCGAAGATCGGATTGTTGTCCACGAAGTCGAACATCCGTTTTGAACCCAAAACGAAGCCGGCGATGATTTTCCGGGGCCTGAAGTTCTTGCGCGCACCCGTGAGCACGCCCGCTTCGATCAAAGGAATCACGCCGTCGGAAACCAGTTCGCTGTGCACCGCGAGATCTTTGCGATCCATGAGAAACGGCAGCACCGCATCCGGGATTCCGCCAATGCCGGTCTGCAGCACGGCCCCGTCTTCAATCAAACTTGCGACATTGCGGGCGATGGCTCTGTGCATATCCGTAATCTGTGGGATCTTCATGGCGCACAGCGGCCGCGAGGAATCGACCACCGCATCAAGCTCGGTCACGTGGATGAAGCAGTCTCCGTAGGTGCGGGGCATCTGATCGTTGATCTGCGCCACCACATAGCGGGCACAGTTAGCCGCCGTGAGCGACGTGTCCACACCCACGCCGAAGCTGCAGAAGCCGTGCGGATCGGGAGGAGAGAGTTGCAGCAGAGCGACATCAATGGGCATGGCCCCGCTTTCGAAAAGCTCTTCAATCTGGCTGAGGTAGATGGGGGTGTAGTCGGCCCGGCCTTCGTTGATGGCCTCACGCACGTTGCTGCCGATGAACATTGCGTTATGCCGGAAGTGCCCCGTCATCTCTGGAGCGACATAAGGGGCGGCTCCCATGGTCATCATGTGCACGATCTCCACGTCTTGCACAAAAGGAGCGCGGCGCATCAGCGCCTCGACCAATGTCTCAGGCTCCGCGCAACCCGGCTGAATGTAGACACGCATTCCCGACCGCACACAACGCAGCGCTTCCTCTGGCGTCCGTAACTTTGTCTTGTAATCGAGTTCCCAGGACATCCTTCTCCCCCTTTCAGGCGGAGCCCACAATTCACACCATCACCGCCGCCTCCTTAGCTGCTCCAATCTTCAACCTTGGCTTTTTCCCGAGCTATGACAGGAGGCACTTCAGACTGTGATCTCGATCACAAATGGTGCAGCTTGGACGTAGAAAGATTCTTGCGGGGACTTTATGCGGCACTGAGACCTTCGTCTTGCGCGACAAGGATGGCACTCTGTCTGGTAGGGGTCTGCGGCGCGGCCCGACCGCTGAATCCCGTGAAACCTGCCAGTTCTGTGCCGTCGGTTACATCATCCGCTTAGGTTCCGGGTCCCGGTCCACAACCAGTTCGGGATGCAGGCGGCGAAATGTTCCAGCCACGTGGCAATTCCAGCAGACTGGGCGGTGGGTCGCGAAAACCTCAGGAAGCTGCTCGGGCCGCAATTCCCTCCACTCAACAGTCTTGTGGTCTCGGTCGAGCAGCGCCGGCGCATGATCCAGGTGGCGGAGCTCACCGAAAGTCTTATGACAAAACACGCACTTCTTCCCTTCGTACCAGTGTGAAACGATATTCCAGACCAGACAGTTCGCCGGATCGACTTCGATCTGCTGCAGGCATTCCTGGCCGCAATCCTGCCGCTCCGGCCAGCGCGAGCACTCCTTCAAGCGCAGAGTAGGCTCGGAGAGAAAGGCGCCGAAGGCAGCCTCGCCAGCCGCTAC
>JBAUVZ010000325.1:0-5436 GCA_049583505.1 Candidatus Sulfotelmatobacter sp. | reverse complement strand
TCGCGGTACCTGCCGTTGGGTGCAAGATGCTGTAGAACTGTCCGGAGACAAGACGCTGCGGCGACGAGCTACCTTGTGCGGCTGGCATGGCCTCATCGACACGCCGATTAACCACAAGCCGTTCGGGGCGGAATGCATACCAAGCGAGAAAAGCCACGACCGCGGCGATAGGAATCACAAGTTTCCACTTTTTCATTTCCGCATCTCCTTTATTTCTTTAGCTTTTTTTCGAGGCTGAATCCTAGTTTGCCAAGCACTCTTACGGCGCCGGTCTTCCCACCCTCAAAGTCACCAGAGCCAAGCTGTTGCCCCGTGGCGAACTCATAAGCTGCGCCCAAGACTGCCTTAGGCGGGTAACGGCGTTTATCCAAGACCAACTCATAGGTCGTAGTAGGGGCGAAACCATGCTCAGAGAAGAACTGTTCTGGGCCCAGCCGATCGTACTCGTGTATCGCCCGCAACACGTCACGACGGGTCACGCGATCCCATGCCACCATGTAATTTTCCTCTCCTTTTGCGATGCGGGCCTCAAGCAGAAAGAAACTGCTTGACGAGAACTGCGGTGTCGTCAGGATTTTCTTCCGGGAAGAAATGACCACCCTTCATCGCCTGTCCGTGCGCGTGCGGAGCCCATTGCCGCCAAATGCCCAGCGGGCCTCCGTCTTTCGCATAGAAAGTGTCGAGCGGACCGCCCTCCGCCCATAAATGCAGCATGGGACATTCGATTCGCCTGGACCCTTTCTTATCCGTGCGATCGTGTTCGACATCGATGCTCGCTGCCGCTCGATACTCCTCGCAGATTCCATGAACGCGAGCCGGGTCACGATAGGTTAAAACGTATTCTTCGAGAATCTCTGGACCGAACGAACCTTGGCCGAAGGGGTTATGGAAGACCGCCTCGGGCGCACCGAGCAGATAACTCTCCGGGAGTGGCTCCTTCTGTGAGAGCAAAATCCAAGGCCAATAAGTCTGCGCGAAGCGTGCATCGGACCGGCTCCATGCTTCGAGGATGGGAATCACGTCGAATACAGCGAGTCGCTCCACGTTCTTCGGATGATCCAAGGCCATGCGGTAGCTGACGCGTCCTCCGCGGTCGTGGCCGATTAGCGTGAAGGTCGGAAATCCGAGCTTGTCCATCACTTCTACCAGTTCCTTTGCCATTGCGCGCTTGGAATAAGGAAAGTGATCGTCGGTAGAAGTAGGGATTCCGCTGCCGCCATAGGCGCTCAGGTCTACGCAGATCACGGTGTAATTGTCAGCGAGCTTGGGCGCAAGAAATCGCCACATCAGGCTAGTGCGCGGGAAGCCATGCACCATCAGAATGGCGGAACCTTTTCCATACCGGCGCACGAAAATCGTGATTCCCGAAACCTCGACAAGAGACCACTCGAAAGAATCCTGGCCAGCCATAGTTCCTCCAGTTTTATTTGAGTCCGGTGGTCGTACCGGTTTAGCGAAAGAATTCTCCAGCAAGGCACCGAAAGATGCGGCGGTGAGGCCACCAAGAAAACTACGACGCTCCATTGCTACCTCCTCAGTCTGGTCCTAGATGGTCTTGATCTCGCCGCCATCCATTCGTACAGAAGCGCCTGTCATCCATCTTGCTGGCGGGGATACCAGATAACTCATCAGGTCGGCAATCTCTTCGGGCAGTCCAAAGCGGGTGATGCCAGCCTGCTCCGGGAATTTCTTGATTGCCTCTTCGACTGTAAGATTGTGGGCAGGCGCCCAGGTTTCAAAGAACGCCCGTCGGCGTCCTGTCATCACCGCCCCAGGCGATACGCTGTTGACCTGCACGCCGTCTTTAATTCCTTGTTCTGCGAATGCTTTCGCGAGTGCGTTAATGGCTGCATTGATGGTCGCGACCGCCGCATAGCCGGGCTTCGGATCGAAGGCTGCGCTTCCGGAGATAAACACGACAGATCCCTTCGAGGTCTTCAAAGCGTTCCAAGCTTGTATCGTCAAACGACGTGCACCGTTTAGCTTCAGCGCCATACCGTCGTCCCACTGCGCGTCCGTCATCTGGAACAAATCGATTTGCGGCACCGCGCCGGCGATGTTCAGTAGTGCATCGACTCTGCCAAAGCGTTCGAGCGTTCCTTCGGTGATGCTCTTTGCTGATTGTGGTTGACGCAGGTCGAGAGCAAAGGCCATCGCTTCAGCCCCAAGAGACCTGACCTCAGACGCAGTTGTTTCGAGGTTGTCCTGATCCCTTGCCACCAGCACAATGGCCGAGAAATCGCGAGCGAGCCGGATGGCTGTGGTTCGGCCTATGCCCTGACTTGCGCCGGTGATGATGGCGACAGATTTTGTATTGCCCATGTCCTGCCTCTTCCGATAAACAATTGAGAGTTCGTTTCGGCAAGAAGCTAGGACGAGAGGGTCTCACGCGCCGCTTCCAGGATTATGTTGATCACAAGATTTGGCTCCGTGTACATCGGGCTGTGGTCCACATGATGCGAACGAACCTTCGCCCGCATGCGATCGGCCATGAAATGCTGCGTCTTCGGATTGATCATGCGATCCTCTTCGGCAATCAGGAACCAGGACGGTTTTGTTTTCCAAGTCGGCGTCGGGGCTGGTTCTTGAATGCACTGAACCGCGATTGGCCGTTGCACGGCAGTTGCAATGCTTGTCTGTTCGGCAGAAGCCTTGTGGGCAACCGCTTGGCGAAACCCACCGTCCGGAATCCATATAAAGCCGTGAGAATCGGGAGCCAACTTCGGCGATTCCGGAGGCTTTGGGTCAAGATAGAAAACCATGGCTACGGTCTCCCCTTCGTCGGGCGCGAGCGCCGCGATGTAGACCAGAGACTTGACCCGGTCTTCCCGTACGGCGGCGATCACGGCGCCAGAGTAGGCGTGTCCGACCAGGACCACAGGGCCGCTGGTCCGCTCCAGCACCTGACTCAAAGCGGTAGCGTCGTTAGTTAGGGACGTCATCGGGATCGGCGCGCAGATGACGTGAAGACCATGCCGTTGCAAAGGCAGAATGACATTGCGCCAACACGAGCCGTCGGCCCATGCCCCGTGCACCAAAACTATTGTTGAGTTCGGAGGAAATCCACTTGTCTTGGAAGCCTGAGAGTTCGCTCTGGCCTGTTCAGTGTTTTGCGCTCGCGCAAGTTTAATGAGCGAGCCATCGAGAGCAACACCCAAAGACGCAGCCGTGAGCGAACCAAGAAATTTCCGACGCTCCATGTCTTCTCCTCTCCAAATTAGTGGTGCCCCCTAACTCGTATCAGTGATACTTTGGCCCGCCATCGCCGAAGAAAGCAGACGTCACTAATGGTTGGCCCAGCACTCGCTTCGACCGCTCGCCCGGCGAGCCGTCCAGATGCACTTTCTCCAGAACGGCTTCAGCAACCTGCTCTCCGAGAATGTTGCCGGCAAGCATGTCGTCGCGGAAGTGGACACCCGCCCACACGCGTGCGTTGTTCACTTCGGGAACTAGATATTCATATTCCGAGCGCTCATCAGGAAAAAATTCTTGCAGCACGGTAACAGCAGCGCCTACATAGGTTCCGTGCCCGGCCGGGTACGAAGGATGCTTCGGCGTCAGAATGACGGTTGGAAGATTTGGCTCCAGGAGCGCCGGCCGGGGACGAAGATAGCGAAACTTTTCATGCCACGTCGTCAGCAGCGAATCGTACATAGCGGCGTAAAGAATCGCCTCTGCACGTGCGGTCGTCGGAGCGTCCCAATCGTACCGGCTCATCAGCCCATCCATGATCTCGGCAGGCCAGCGACCGGGTTGTTCGTTAGCCCACTTGAAGGAGATGAAGTCTGTGTAGCAGGTACGATTGTTCAGCGCGGCAACGATCTCCTCCATGTCATGCATGGTCTGAGCGGAACTGTTCGCCGGAGGCGGCGGAGCGTGAAACAGATCAGTGCTTTCCAGAATCAGCGGTTGCCAACTGCCTGCGGTTGGGTCGGCGGGCACCGCCTGGTTCCAAGGCGGCAAATCCCCGTAGGTGACACCTTGTCGCAGAATAGGAGCCGTCCACTTCAACGAGTCAGCGTATTCGGAATGCGCAAGTTGATAACGGGGGCCGAGCCGTACCGTTTCCGGGGCGGCGGGCTGCTCCCAGGGCATCTCCTTCGCGAAGACGAGTTGATTCGGGCGCCGGTCTCGGGCAAGTACCGAAAGCACTTCCTCGGCAACGAGGTGACCAAGCTGACGGCCTGCTTCGCAGTCGCTCTTTAAATAAAGCCCCGAACTTTCAAGAGCCCGCATCGATTCATCTGCCAAAGCGTTGATTTGGCCGGCAGCTTCCGGCCTGACGAATAGCAAAATCCGTTCAGCGGCACCTGTCTCTGCGGCCAAGTCGGACGGATAAGCATAGGGGCTTAAGCTCTTGGTAAGAGAATGAATGCCCGAGTCAAGCTCGGCCGGGTGAGGTCTGCGGTAGGTGCGTTGTCGATTCCGTGCCGCCACCTCCGCATCGGCGATTGCAATATGCAGGGCAGCATAGAGCCGAAGAGAGGAAGGAACTGCTGCAAGATTGTGCAGCGTTAGCTCATCGAGAACCAGACGCCACACCCTTCCCTGGTTCGTCACAGCCCATTTATTAAACAGGGCCCGCTGGTGCGGTGTGATGGATTGCAGCGCCTCGCGGAGTTGCACAAGTTCGAGTCGGACCTCCCTCGAGTCGACTGGTTGTGGTGGTGGCACATCATTCGCCGTCGCAGATTCCAGTAGGATAGGCTCCCAATCAGCAGGATCTAAGTTCTTCGCGGATGCAGTGATCTGACCTGTCGAGTGGGTGCCTTCGCTAGCGGCCTGCACCGGCGCCGGGATGCCGTAACAGGCGGTCACTAGAGCGAGCGCAAATCCGAAGAAAGAATTCCGCGACGGTGCCATCGTTTGTCTAACCTCCATCGCTATTTAAATAAAACTAGGAGGGAGCCAATCCGGCACCAGCCCTCGCCGGATCGGCTCGATTTGCGGTAACGACTCTACAGAAAGCGCCAAACAATCGGGCAGTTCACAATCAGACCTGTGGATCCGAATGCGCCTCCGTTAGGCCCGGTGATAAAGCCTTTCTCGGCAAAGTCGAGGATTTGGAACTCTCCCAGCAGTCTTGAGCGGTAGCCTTTATCGATTGACTGCTTCGTCCACACGCCAAGGTTCAAGTCCCATAGCGGACTATAGTCTGTGGCAACCGTGGGAATTCCACCGAGTACGTTCAAAGGTGAGAGCCCGTCACTGAGCGCACTATTTAGTCCCTGACGTTGTGGATTGTCCTTTCCCGTAGGGCCGTTCGCAAAGAGAAAGATTCTTTCGATTGCGCTGAAGGCGCCATCGTCGTGTCCTACGGTGATGTCTTTCAGTGCGGGGGCCAGTGTCACTCCCTCCAGCGCGGCAGGCTCGACGAGCTCAGGAAAAGAGTCACGAACAGGAGCGGGAAGATGCCCTGAACGGCTTCACCGGTGC
>JBAUVZ010000324.1:0-20500 GCA_049583505.1 Candidatus Sulfotelmatobacter sp. | reverse complement strand
CCAACTTCCCGCGCCAGCCGCCGCGCCCGCTGCAAGCGCGCTGCCCGCGTGCGCGAGACGATTTGGTCGATCCTGTATCCCGCTCCGCGCAGGGACACGGCCAGCGCACCAGCCAGATTCCCGGCGCCAACAATCGCGATAAGTGGCTTTGCGGAGAGCTTCCGAGACATGTCCGGCAGCATAGCAGAATCAGCTTCCGCGCCCGGACTGTTGTGTCCGCTGCCTGCGGAAAACAGCAACTCGAATGATGTGCTTTATATTGTTCTCATGCCGAAGGTTCCGCGGTCCAAATCAAAACCGGTTAAGTCCAGAACTCCTTCCCGTTCCAAGGCACGGTTGATCTCTTCGCGTACCGTCTATCGAGGCCCGGTCTTTTGGGTGACCACTGACGACGTGCAGGAGCCCGGCGGCATCCGCGCCCGTCGCGACGTCATCCATCACACCGGGTCGGTGGTCGTACTGGCCGTCGATGAATCGCGGGCAACACCGCGGCTGCTGCTGGAGCGCCAATACCGCCATGCCGCGAACGGCTATCTGTGGGAACTCCCCGCCGGACGCATCGATCCCGGTGAAAAAGCTCTCCACGCAGCCCAGCGCGAACTCCTCGAGGAAACCGGATACACGGCCGCTCATTGGCGGCGCATCCTCAAGTTCTACGCCAGCCCCGGATTCGTTGCCGAAACCATGTCCGTGTATCTCGCGACTGGTCTTCGCGCCGGCGTAGCCCAGCCCGAGGCGGACGAAGTTATCCACAAGCGCATGGTCCCACTCTCCACCGCTCTTCGCATGGTATTAGGCGGCACCATCCGCGACGCAAAAACAATCTCGTCGGTCCTGTGGCTAGATCACCAGATTCGAGGAAGATAAGAGTGCTCGTGTTGGGACGGGCACCTCGCCCGCTCCTCCGAAGCAACAAAGCCTCGCAATCGTCCCGACTCTCGCCAGCAGCCGTTTCGTCTTGACACCCCATCCCAATCGCTCCAAAATGCATCCTATGCGGGCACGTCTGGGGCCCCCCGTTGGCGGACGTGCGGAAAGAGGGGGTACGTGGAACGTCTGAAAGGCACCGTAAAGTGGTTCAATAATGCAAAGGGCTACGGGTTTATCGGGCGCGCGGATGGTCCCGACGTTTTTGTGCATTACAGCGCGATCACTTCCGAAGGCTACAAGAGCCTGCAGGAAGGCGACACGGTGGAGTTCGAGATCACCGAGGGTCAAAAGGGACCGCAGGCAGCAAACGTTACCAAGAGCGCCTGAAACGGCAGCTCCAGCTGGATTCCCTGGCATCGCACGGCCGTTTAGCAACTTCATGGCCGGATGCGTAATTCTATTTTCCCAGCAGCGCTCTCCTCTGTTGCCTACCGCTGGCACTCCCTTCCAATCTTGGTTAATCTTTAGTCCGTGGACAATAAAGCGATCGCCAACATTCTTTACGAAACCGCCGACCTGCTTGAAATCGACGGGCAGGATTCCTTCCGCATCCGCTCCTACCGCAACGCCGCCCGAGCCATCGAAAACCTAACCGATCAGATTAAAGACATCATCAGCGAACCCAAGAAAGTGCTGGCCATCCCCGGCATAGGCAAAGGAATGCTGATCAACCTGCAGGAACTATTCAAGGACGGCAGCCTCAGCGTGCAGGCCGACCTGCTCAAGAAGTACCACCCGTCGATGCTCCAGTTGTTGAAGATCCAGGGGCTGGGACCGAAGACGATTGCCCTGATCTGGAGCGCCTACAAAGTCTGCGACGTTGATGGCGTGGAAAAGCTGGCGCGCGAAGGCAAAATCCGCGAATTGCCACGCATGGGCGAGAAGCACGAACAAAAGCTGCTGAAGGCGATTGAAGACTACAGGCGCATCTCCGGGCGATTTCTTATCGACGCCGCTGAAGCTGAGGCGAACAAGCTCACCGAATATCTCAAGAAGTTTCCTGGCATCGATCGCATCACACCCGCCGGTTCGCTGCGCCGCGGCCGCGACACCGTCGGCGATCTCGACATTCTGGTGACCGGCGAAGCCTGCTGCAGTGAGACCGACCGCGCAAGGGCCGTCGAGTATGTGGCGAACTATCCGCCGCTCATGGACGTTATTGCTCAGGGCGACAACAAAATCAGCTTCCGCCTGCGCAGCGGCATGCAGGTGGACGTTCGCCTGTTGCCTCCTGAGTCGTTCGGTGCGGCCATGCAGTATTTCACCGGATCAAAAGCCCACAATGTCGCCCTGCGCCAGCGCGCCCTCAAGATGGGTCACACCCTCAACGAGTACAGCCTGGCCGACCTCAAGACAGAAAAGCCCGTCGCCGGCAAAACCGAGGAAGAGATCTACGCCAAACTCAAGCTCGACTACATTCCTCCCGAGTTGCGCGAAAATCTAGGCGAGATCGATGCCGCGGCGAATCACACGCTACCCACCCTGATCACTTTGGACGACCTTCAAGGCGATGTGCACATGCACACCGTAGAAACCGACGGCAAGAACACCATTGAAGAAATGGCAGAAGCCGCGAAGGCACGCGGATATAAATACATGGCCATCACCGACCACTCCAAGAACCTCGCTTTCGCTAACGGCCTGGATGACAAGCGCGCTCTAGCCCACATCCAGCGAATCCGCGCCGCGAATGAGAAAGTCGATGGCATCACTATCTTCGCCGGAATCGAAGTGGATATCCTGGCCCACGGCGATCTCGATCTTTCCGACGACGTACTCGCCCAGATGGATGTGGTCATCGCCAGCGTCCATTCGGTTTTCAATCAGGAGCCGGCGAAGATGACCGAACGCCTTCTCAAAGCCGTCGAAAATCCAAACACCTCCGTCATTGGCCACCCCACGGGCCGTCTGCAGCTTCGCCGGGATGCCTACCACTTCGACATGGACTCAGTGCTGACAGCGGCGGCGAAACATAAAGTCGCAATGGAGTTGAACTCCTACCCCGACCGTCTGGATCTCAACGACGTGCACTTGCGTCAAGCCAAACAGCGCGGCGTGAAGATCGTGATCAACACCGATTCCCACCACACTTCGCACCTCGACAAAATCCGCTACGGCATCCTGCAGGCGCGCCGGGCATGGCTGACCAAGGACGACGTCCTGAACACTCTACCCGCGCCCAGATTCGCCAAGGCGATGAAGCATGCGTGGAACTGAAATCGTCCTTTGCGGGGAAAGCTCGCGGGGAAAAGCTCACCAGGAAATCTCAGGAGTAGCACTCGGGGAGTAGAATCGAATCCGCGAAAGACTCCATGCCTGATCAGATGCCCAATCCTGCTCCCGTCCCTCCCGCAGCTCCGAGCGCACCAGCGGACACCGCGACACCTAGCCCCCAGCGGGGCCCGACGATAAACATCGGCGACGAGTTCGGCACTGCCAAGCGCAACCTCCCCCCGGTCAAGATCCTGCTGCTGACGACGGCCGGAATCCTCATCGTCGTAGGCATCGCATCGTTCTTACAGCGCGCCAAGCCGCAAGGCGCCGGATCACTCGACAACGTCACCGCAGTAGAAATCTCTGGCCAGGACTCGGTTCTCGTCGCCCTCACCTTCACCCTGCATAACTCCGGCAAGAAATCACTCTGGGTGCATGACATTAAAGGAACACTTTCAGCCTCTAGCGGAGACCTGAGCAGCGAAGCGGTTTCCGCGGTCGATTTCGATCGCTACTTTCAGGCTTTCCCCGCGCTGAAGGAGAATGCGCTGGCGCCTCTAGTTCCCGAAGACAAACTGCAACCCGGCCAGGAACTTAAGCGCACCGTGATCGTCAGCTTTCCCGTGACCCTGGAGAACTTCAACCAGCGCCGCTCCGTCAGCGTAGTCATCCAGCCCTACGACCAGCCAGTGCCTGTGATTCTGACCAAGTAACCGCCAGCATTTCAGAGGAGCACTTGCGCAGAAGCAGCGGATGCGCTTCTATAGTAAGGATGAAACCAACACGGCACCTTCCCCGCGCCATCGCAGCCTTCTTCGTTTTCCTGCTCGTAGCGTTTAACGCCCTGGCCGCATCCGCGCCGCCCAAACACCAATACTTGGTCTACGTCGGCACTTACACCGCGGAAGGCAGCACCAGTAAGGGCATCTATGCTTATCGTTTCGACCCCGCTACTTCCGAGCTGACAGCCGTCGGCCTGGCGGCAGAAACCACCAATCCATCTTTTCTCGCAGTGCATCCGAACCACCGATTCCTTTATGCGGTTAACGAGGTCAGTAACTACAAAGGCCAGAAGAGCGGAGCCGTCAGCGCCTTCGCCATCGATCGCGCCACCGGCAAACTAAGCCTGTTGAATGAAGTGGCGTCCAGAGGCGCGGATCCCTGCTACATAACGGTAGATAAAACTGGAAAATACGTTCTAGTGGCAAATTACACCGGAGGCAGCGTAGCAGTTTTCCCAGTGCTTGCGGATGGACGACTGGGTGAGACTTCAGCCTTCATACAGCACACCGGCCACGGGACGGATCCGGAGCGCCAGGAAGGACCGCACGCTCACTCCATCGACTTATCGGCGGATGAGCGCTTTGCCGTGGTCGATGATCTCGGCCTCGACGAGACGTTAGTGTATAAGTTTGACAGCACGAAAGGTTCACTTACTCCCAACGATCCCCCGTTCGCCAAGGCTGATCCCGGTGCCGGTCCCAGGCACTTCGCCTTTCACCCCAACGGCAAGTTTGCCTATGTGGTCAACGAAATGCACTCCACTGTTTCTGTGTTTAGCTACGACGGCGCCGCTGGCGTCTTGCGCCCGCTGCAGACGATTTCAACTCTCCCCGAAGGCTTTGCCGGGCACAAGGAAGACGCCGAGATTGAGGTCCATCCCTCCGGCAAGTTCCTCTACGCCTCAAACCGCGGTCACGATAGCATTGCAGTGTTCGCCATCGATGGAAACAAAGGCACTCTAACCCTGATCGAGTACGCTTCCACCAAGGGCCAGACTCCGCGCAGTTTTGAGATTGCCCCCGGAGGCTCGCTGCTGTTTGCGGCCAACGAGAAGTCAGACAACATTGTCGTCTTCCGCATCAATCCGGAAACCGGCCGCCTGACGCCGACCGGCAAGGTTCTGGAAGTAGCGGAGCCTGTCTGTGTGAAGTTTGTACCGATCGAGTGAGATTCCGTGGGTCGTTCCACCACGCACTCTTAATTACTTCTTCTGGATGAACCTTCGCCGCACAAGATGATTGTTGGCGTCAGATTTGATCTCGTCATACTTCAGGCAACTGATCGAGCCATCGACTTCCAGCACCGCCAGCGCGACATCGCTGCACTGGGCGATACCGTGCTCGCGCAGAGCGCGTTGCAGTTCGTCCATGCTGACATGCTCTTTTTCCATGTGCGGTTCGATGACCTTCCCATCGTGAACCAGAAGGCTCGGCTCGCCCTGCACCACGCGCCGGAAACCGCGATTGGCGCCAGACCAAGTCCCGACCAGGTAGTTCAAAAGCAATAAAGTCGAAGCCGCCACAACGCCGCCGATCAGCGACGTGTCCGGCCCGGTCATCGCGTTTTGCACGGAATTAGAAAGAAGCAACAGCAGCGTGAGGTCGAACGGCGTCATCTGCCCCACCTCGCGCTTGCCGCTGAGGCGCACCCCAACCAGCACGACAAGGTAAATCACGCCCGTTCGCAGTGCAATTTGCAGGAGGACATGTCCAGCTGCCGGGAATAGCACTCCGTTCAATTGGCCGTCACCGGTGTTGGCGCGCCTTTGGGAGTGCTTAGATATCCCGTGGCTTTGTTCTTGTCCACCGTCCAAACCACCAACTCAAAAAGCAAGTGCTCTCGTCCCGAATAGAACTGAATCGGCTCGGCGACAGTTCGATCTCTCTTTTCAATGGTCTTGTCGTCGGCTGTCACATTCATCGTGAATTTGCCGTGTTTGGCATCAGTCTTTCTTAGCTGGAGACTCACGGTCGCGACTGGCTGCGGCTTCGCTCCCCGGAGCAGAGTGAATTCGTAATAGTTGCGGTCGCCCTTGTGCTTGAGGATCTCCAGATCGCTGCTGGTGCGCGCAATCAGGCCGGTTTGCACGCCCAGATCACCGATCGTGCTCTGCAGCTTAGCCTTGGTAGCTTCCAGATCAGCCTTTGTCGAAGCCACATCGGTCTTGACTCCGCCCACATCGGTCTTGACCCCGGCCACTTCACCACTCACCTGGCCGATCTGCTCTTTCGATGCTTTCTCTTCTTCCGCCAGGCGGGATTCATCGGCCTTCTGTTGCGCTTGCAGTGCGGCGGCGCGCTGCAGCAGTTCTTTCTTGGTCATCCCCAGCTTTTGTGCCAACGTCTCTTCCGAGGCTTCTGAGGATTGCATGCGCTTTTGCAATTCCCCGACTTGCGCCTGGCTGGCGCTCAGGTCCGTGGTCAGCTTCTCCACGTGCTGTTGGGTGGTCACATACCCATAAACCGACGCGGCGACGAAAATGATCGCCACAATAACCAGAATCCACTTACCTGCAGTCGACTGCTGTTCAACATGCATCTGTTCGCCTTCGTCCGGCATTAGTTCCTCCAGGATTTAACTGCCCTAGCTGCGGATGCCTTCAATTGTTTAGCACAAGCGCCGCACTGTCAAATTAGCACTGGGAATGCCCGGCGCATGCGGCCTGTGAGGAAACTTGGCCGGCAAATTCCTGACGAGTGCGGGACCTATCAGCGGCGAAGCGCCAAGGCTTCCCGCAGCATGGGTTCGGGGTTGCGACGGATTACGCCCGCTTCCGACCCAACCCGGCTTTCAGCTCGCCTGCTGGCATCGGCCAGAAGCTGCCGCTGTGATGCCTCAGTGAGAGCATTCTGCAGTTTCCCGGATTTCACCAGGCAAGCATAAACCAGTCGAGCCGGAAACCCCGAGTTATCAAGAAAGCGTCCATAGGCAAGCCAGTCTTCGGCGCTGGAGGTCCGGTCGCCAATCGAGTCATCCAATTGCAGGGCGTGCTGATAAAGCCGAAGGGCTTGGCCCAATTTGCCGACGTCCCCTTGGAGCGCCGCTTCATTCACATTGGCAATGCTCTCCAGCTTGCTTTGTTTGGTCTGAGCTGCAATGGTTGCCGCCAACTCGTAGGACTGGATCGCCAGCGCTTTCTCAGACGCACGCGCCTGGCAATCTGCCATGCGAAGCGCAATCGCAATGACCTTCTCCGGCTCCGGACGCTTTGTGGCCGGCTGCCGCGCTATCGCACCGAGGAATGCTTGGTAATGCCCGGCCGCGGCATCCGCCTTGCCTTCGTGATCGAGTTCGTTCGCCAGATAAAGATGCGCGAGCATTTGGCCAGCATCGACGGCAAGCGCACGGTTCCAGCTCTCCACCGCCTGATCGGGTTGACCGAGGCGCAGCTCCAGCACGCCGCGGTCTACCAGGAGATTTGCATCGTTGGGGGCGATCTTGAGCGACGATTCCGTCAAGGCGAAAGCCTCATCAAAACGGTCCTGCCCGAGCAGGAATCGCAGAAGCGCCTGCCGCGCGCCGGAATCGGCAGGGTTGGCCTGAATTGCCTTTCGCCATGCAGCTTCCGCAAGCTGCGCGTGACCCTCGTCCAGCTCTCGCCGGGCCAGACGCATCTCGACCGGACTATCAAAGGAATCCAGCGCCGCCGCACGCTGCAAATCCCGTAAATTATCTGCATGCAGCGACAGATAGTACCGGACCTGATCCACCGTTCCCCATAACAGGAGCACAAGGGCAGCGCCAACCCGCACCTGGCGGGCGCCAGCGGTGGCTCCGGTCAGCCAGCTCCACATTTGTGACAACCGGCTTCCGGCTCCAGAAGCGGCCTCGGAAATGCGATCACGCGAGCTCAGCAGGAGAGTTGCGATCCGTCCATCGCGCAGCTTCCAGATGGCTCCGTCCAAAAGGAAGTGGTGGATGTTCACCAGCGCGGTGAAGATCAAGAAGCTAGTGGTGAAGTCATGGTGGAACACACGGCTGGCGAGCCAGGGTCCGGGAACAAACAGAGCGATGCCACCGGCAATCAGCACACCGAAGTATGCCCACGCACGCCAAGGGCGACTGCCCTCGCCCGCAGCCTCGCGGCGAGCGTAGTAGCTCGTAATCCAGAGGTATTGCGCCGAATGCATCACGGCAAGCACGCCCGAGCTGTAACGGCTCTGCGGGATCTCCAGACCTTTGATCAGTGAAATACCCGCCGGCAACACGAACCACAGGAACTGCGATGAGAATAAAGTCAGGGAAGGCAACAGCTTGCGCCAGCCCGTCTCTCTCGCCAGTCGCGAGAGCCCAAACGTTGCGAGCGCAGCAAACACAATGCCCAGCACGATCTGCTCCCACCGGCTTACGATCGCCGGAATTCCGAGAGAAATGAAAAGAGGATCGGCGGAAGGCCCGGTATGGAAGCCCAGGAACAGAACCAGGTACGAAGCTATGAAGGCGCCGTAGAGCGCGCGCCGTACTGCCTCACTAGGCTTTGCGCCCGCGCGCCGGGCGAACATCATAAACAGCCCGTAGTTCTGTCCGCTGTAATGCCACGGGCTCCAAGTCAGATAGATCGTGAAAATCCAGGGCAAAATCCCAACCCAAGAATGCGCCAAGATCAGCGTTAGCACGATCAGTGCCGTGACGTGCACCGTGAAGATGCGGTATTTGTGAAAGTCTTCCGCGCGATGGTAGGCGCGATAGATCGTCGCCATGTAGTGCGGGTAATTGAAAAATAGTGCCAGCGCGTAGAAGGCAACGGACCAGGCGCGT
Organism: Candidatus Sulfotelmatobacter sp.; assembly: GCA_049583505.1. Classification (GTDB taxonomy): domain Bacteria; phylum Acidobacteriota; class Terriglobia; order Terriglobales; family Acidobacteriaceae; genus Sulfotelmatobacter. Next base: position 11,815 of record JBAUVZ010000324.1, on the reverse strand, counting down.
GCGCTCGACGCAATCGAGAAGTAGGAGATCAGCAAAAGCGGCGCTGACCAGGCTCCGCATCCCACCATCAGATCGAGCCACGGACTATAAATCCATGGCGACGCTGCAACCGCTCCCTCGTTCGGATTAGGCTTTGATTTCGCCATTACTTTTCAGTGGGTTGACTGGATTATAGGTGGCAGAACGGTCACCACACTTAACCTGATGTATCCCCCGCAGGTAACGAAAGTAACCGCGTCTTTTACAATGCGAAGGTGAAGAATTGGGACGTAATCGTAATTGGCGGCGGCATTATTGGGCTCTCTCTGTCGATTGAGCTCCGAAGAAGAGGTGCGAGTGTGCTTCTAGTCGAGCGCGGCGAGCCTGGTCGCGAAGCTTCGTATGCCGCCGGCGGCATGCTCGTGGAATGCCCGCTTGAAACGCCAGCCGCTTTGCAGCCACTGGCTGCTGCCAGCGCACGCATGTACCCGGAGTTCGCCCATGAGCTACAGCTGGACTCTGGCAAGAAGGTCGACCTGCGCGACCAGGGGACAATTCTCTTTCCCTCCGACGCACATATTTCCCAACCGGCATTTACCGCGACAGCGGCGGCGCTTCCGGCGCCGCTGGCTGAGCTTGAACCAGCGCTTGCCACGTCAAATCGCCCAGCATTTTATTTGCAGGAACGCAGCGTCGACCCGCGGGCACTTGCCGTCGCCGCGCAGCAAGCCGCCAGCCATCGCGGCGTAGACATTTCCTCCGGCGAGGAAGTCACAGCAGTGAATCTCGTCGACAGCCGGGTCAGCGGAGTGGTCACCAAGAAAACGTCATTCCACGCGCCGAAAGTCGTCAACTGCGCCGGCGCATGGTCGGGCCAGATCGCGCCCCACGCCTTCCCTACCCGCCCCGTTAAAGGACAAATGCTGTGCCTGGCATCGCCCTCTCGCACCCTGCTGAAGCATGTGATCCGTGCGCCGGAGGTTTACCTGATTCCGCGCAGCGACGGCAGAATCCTGGTTGGAACAACGGCGGAAGAAGCGGGATTCGACAAGCGCACTGATGTCACGACGATTCAGCGTCTTCACCATGCCGCCGTAGCTATGGTTCCCGAACTGCGGAATGCGAAGATTCTCGAGGACTGGGCCGGCCTGCGCCCCGGAACTCCCGATGCACTGCCGATTCTAGGCGCAACCGCCACTCCCGGCTATTACGTAGCCACCGGACATTTCCGTGATGGCATTCTCCTCGCCCCTATCACCGCACAAGTCATGGCGGACGTCATCATGGGAACCAACTGCAACTACGACCTCAAATCATTCTCACCAGCCAGGTTCTCCAGCTAGCAAGTTGCTGAAACAGGTTGTCCATTTGGGGACAGCCGCCTCGGCTGTCCCGCCGAGCAAAGCGAGGCGTTCAGCCGCCGCCCGCCCCCAATTCCTTCGGGTATACTGAAACGTTTCCGCAATCGCATCAGTCGTACCGTCGCGCTCCCAAGAAAGGATCAACTCCATGGCCTCTCCGGCAGTAGATTTTGCCCGCAATAATCAGCAGCGTTTCCTCAGCGAACTGAAAGATCTTCTCCGCATCCCCAGCGTCAGCACGCTCGACGAGCACAAGCCCGACGTGCAGAAAGCCGCCGATTTCGTGGCCGACGAACTGCGCCGCATTGGCATGGAAAATGTCGAGGTCATCCCTACCCAAGGCCATCCCCTCATCTACGCCGATTGGCTGCATGCTCAAGGCAAGCCCACGGTTCTGTGTTACGCGCACTACGACGTGCAACCGCCCGACCCTCTCGATGAATGGCTCACTCCGCCCTTCGAGCCCACGGAGCGCAACAACAACATCTATGCTCGCGGCGCAGTCGACGACAAAGGCCAGCTCTGGATGGAAGTAAAGGCCTTCGAATCGTTGATGAAGTCCGGGAACGGCAAACTCCCCATCAACGTTAAAGTCATTTTTGAAGGCGAAGAAGAAGTCGGAGGCGAATCGATTTCCGAGTACGTCCACAAGCAGAAGGCCAAGCTGAAGGCCGATTTCGCACTCGTCTGCGACACCGAACTATTTGCTCCCAACCTTCCCACGCTGTGCGTAGGCCTGCGCGGCCTGGTCTACACCGAAATCGAGGCCGTCGGCCCCAAGGTCGACCTGCACTCCGGCGTCTACGGCGGAGCCGCGCCCAATCCCTTCTTCGCGCTAATCGAAATCATCAGCAAGCTGAAAGACGCCAAAGACAAAATATTAATTCCCGGCTTCTACAAAGGCGTAAAGGCGCCCAGCAAAGACGAACTCAAAGCCTGGAAGCGCCTGCCCTTCAACCAAGAGCACTACCGCAAGACCGAAGTCGGCTCAAAGGTTCTGACCGGCGAGCCCGGCTACTCGGTTCTGTATCGCACCTGGGCGCGTCCCACCCTCGAAGTCCACGGCATGCCCGGAGGATTCATCGCCACCGGCGCCAAGACCGTCATTCCAGCCAAAGCTGCGGCTAAGGTCTCGATGCGTCTGGTGCCCAATCAGGATCCCGACGACATCCTGAAGCGCTACACCAGCTTCGTGAAAAAGCTCACGCCCAAAGGCATTGAGATCAAGATCAAAGTGTGGAGCAAAGGCCCGGCCTGCGTGGTCGGTACCGACAATCCCTACATCAAAGCCGCCACTGAGGCCCTGCACGACACGTTCAAGAAAGAAACCGTCTTCATCCGCAGCGGCGGCTCCATCCCAATCGTCACCGATTTTCAGGACGGCCTGAAGATTCCCAGCGTAATGATGGGCTTCGGTCTCCCCGACGATAACCTCCATGCCCCCAACGAAAAGTTCCATATCCCCAACTTCCACCACGGGATCGAGACCATCTGTTTGTTCTTCGAGAAGCTGGGCCAGAAGTGAGAACCCTGGACACCACTACTCATGAACATACTTGATCTGGTTGTCGGCAAACCCATCCGCACCAGCGACGAACGCGCCGAACAAATCGGCCCCGCGCAGGGCATCCCGATCTTTGGCCTCGATGGCCTCAGCTCGGCTGCCTACGGCCCGGAAGCAGCCCTCACTCTTCTCATTCCCCTTGGCCTTCTTGGCGTTCGCTATATCGTTCCCGTCAGCGCGGCCATCATCACGTTGCTCGTGATCGTGTATTTCTCTTATCGCCAGACCATCGCCGCTTATCCTTCCGGCGGCGGCTCCTATACCGTGGCGCGCTTCAACCTTGGAGCATCTGCCAGCCTCCTCGCCGCGGCGGCGCTCCTCGCCGACTACATTCTCACAGCCGCAGTGGGCATTTCCGCCGGAGTCGGTGCCTTGGTCTCGGCGGTTCCATCGTTGCTCCCGCACATGGTTTCACTCTGCGTGGGCATTCTGATCCTCATCACCATCGTCAATCTCCGCGGCGTGCGGGAAGCGGGCGCTGCTTTCGCGATTCCTACTTACCTGTTTGTCGGCACGCTTCTCATCACCATCGTCGCCGGCCTTGTCCGCGTTCTCCTGAGCGGAGGCCATCCCACACCCGCGGTCGCCCCTCCCCCTTCGCCGCCCATAACCCAAGCCGTCACCTTCTGGCTGCTGCTGAAAGTTTTCGCCAGCGGCTGTACGGCCCTGACGGGTGTCGAGGCTGTCAGCAACGGCGTAAAGGCTTTCAAGGAACCGACTGTCAAGAATGCTCAGCGCTGTCTCACCGCAATTATTTTTCTCCTGGCGGTGATGCTGGCGGGAATTTCCTATCTCGTAAAGAGTTACGGGATTGCCGCCACCGATCCGGGCCAGCCCGGCTACCAAAGCGTTCTCTCCATGCTCACGGCCGCGGTTTTCGGCAAAGGCTTCTTTTACTATTTAACCATCGGCTCCATCCTTGTCGTTCTGTCTCTCTCCGCCAACACCGCCTTCGCCGATTTTCCTCGTCTCTGCCGCGCTATCGCGCAAAATAACTACCTCCCGCACGTCTTTGGCTATCTCGGGCGGAAGCTCGTCTACACCTATGGGATCGTCGTCCTTGCCGTATTCTGTGGCGGCGTACTCATCCTGTTCGGCGGCGTCACCGACCGGCTTATTCCGCTGTATGCCGTCGGCGCCTTTCTCGCCTTCACGCTTTCGCAAGCCGGCATGGTCGTGCACTGGAACAAGAATCGCGGTCCGCATTGGATGAAAAGCGCATTCGTGAACGGGCTCGGCGCCCTCGTCACCGGTATCACTACGGCGGTCGTGCTGGTTGCGAAGTTCAAGGAAGGCGCCTGGATCACGCTTCTTTTCATTCCCCTGACCATCGCTCTCTTCGTCATTGTCCGCCGCCACTACCACTCCGTGAAAGTGCTCACTAGTTGCATGATTCCGGTCGACGCGGCTGGCCTGAGCCAGCATCCCATCGCCGTAATTGCCATCGACCGCTGGAGCAACATCACCCGCCAGGGAATCGAATTTGCTGCCCGGCTTTCTCCGGAAGTGATCGCCTTGCACGTCGACCCCACTGAGCATTCCGAATTGCTGCAAGACGACTGGGAACACTACGTTAAGCAACCCTTTCGCGCCGCGGGCAAGGAACCACCCCAGCTTCACATCCTGCCTTCCCCCTACCGCTTTGTCATCGTTCCCATCGTTCAGTTCGTTCTTGACCTTTGCAGGAAAAATCCCACTCGCAGCATTGTCGTAGTCATACCCGAGCTGGTGGAGGACCGATGGTACGAATACTTCCTTCACAATCAGCGAGGCCGGCTTCTGGAATGGGTGCTTCTAGCCCGGGGTAATGAACGCATCTTCACGGTGAGTGCGCCCTGGTACGTCGGGAAACGAACGGATTCGACTGTGAAGTAGGATGGGCCTCGTCATGGGAGTCTTTATGCGGAATCTCTTTTCCCTGCTTTCGGTTGTTTTTGCGGTGCGCTCGCGCTACCATAATCCTGCTCTCGCGGTTCTCCCACCTCGTCCTTCCCTAACCCAAGAACCAGGCATCCCCTGCAATGCATGTGCAACCCAACGCGCTCGCGCTTAAGGCCATACAATATATAGTGTTATATTGCTTGACCAGGGCCCGATTTCACCGTTACAGTAGCTCTAATTTGTGCCCGCCCTATCCAGCCTGGGACGGAATGGGTCTTAGCAAGCACCGTTTCGACGCTGGAGGTACCAGTCTGGTAAACAGGCCGGCAAGCTGCACATCTGGCAACTGGTCAGTGACAACTGGCCACTGCCTCTCCCAAGGAGTTCACGTTGCTTAAACTGAAGCGGCTTCAGATTCTCGGGTTCAAATCGTTTTGCGACCGTACCGACCTCAAGTTTCACGGGGATGGCATCGCCGCCATCATCGGGCCCAACGGCTGCGGCAAGTCGAACATTGCCGACGCCATCTCGTGGGTGCTCGGCGAGCAGTCGGCCAAGACCCTGCGCGGCTCCCGCATGGAAGACGTGATCTTCGCCGGCACACGCGACCGCAAGCCCACCGGCATGGCCGAAGTCTCGCTCACGCTGATCGATCCCGAAGAGTACCCCGGCCCCGACGCCGACGCGCCCACCGAGATCGATATCCAGGACGAACTTCCTGTAAACGCAGAATTCTCGAGACGTCCGGCCGACGAGTGGGACGAAGCCGCCGTCCGCGCTCGCGCCGCCGAAGAAACCGAGCGCGCCGTGGAAGAAGCCCAGCCTGGCAGAACTGAAGAAGTAGAGGTCCCGCGCTCGAAGGTAGAGACGCTGGCAGTCGCTTTCCCCGAGGACGAGCCCGTATTCGCGTTGCCAGTTCACGCGGTCCTCCCCATCGCGGCTTCAGCGGCTGTAAGCGGCGCGACCCAGGTAGTGCTCAAGATCCGCCGCAGAAAATTCAACCAGCAGCAGTTCCGCGCCGGAGAAATCGTCGTCACGCGCCGCCTGTTCCGCTCCGGCGACAGCGAATACCTGCTGAACGGCAAACTCTGCCGCCTGCGTGACATTCAGGAGCTTTTCATGGGCACAGGCCTCGGACCAGAGACCTACGCCCTGATCGAACAGGGACGCATCGGCCAGATCCTCAGCAGCCGCCCCACCGACCGCCGAGCTATTCTCGAAGAAGCTGCCGGGATCACGAAATTCAAAACCAAGAAGCGCCTGGCGGAGGCGAGGCTCGAAGATGCCAAGCTGAACCTTGCCCGCATCAACGACATTTTCGACGAAGTCACGCGCCAGATGAATTCGCTGAAGCGCCAGGCATCCAAGGCCGAGCGCTACGCCAAGCTGCGCGAAGAGATGCGTGCCCAGCTGCGCATAGTCCTGGCGAGCAAATTTGCCGCCATTGAGCAGGAACACGCCGAGCTCGACGCCCAGCTCAACGCCCTGGCCGAGGATATGCAGCACCGCACCCAATCGGTCCAGCAACTCGAGTCGGAGCATGCAGAAGGCACCGAGCGTGGCTACGCCATCGAGACAGAGTTGCGTGAAAATCGCGAGCGCCTGAGCCAGATCGATTTGGAAATTGATCGCGCCCGCGCCCGCCGCCGCCACAACGAGGAACGCTGCGCCGAACTGGTTGTTCGCTCCGCCTCAGCCGAAGCCGAACTGGCCCAGGCCCGTCACCGCCTGACCGCGCTTGAAGCGGAACGCGATTCCAACCGGCAGGTGCTCGAATCGGCCGCCGCCGATCTGGCTGCAGCCCAACACGAACTCGCGCTGTCTCAACAGGAAGCGGCAGCCGCAGCCACCGCGCTGGCTGACCTCGAACAGCAGCAGGAAGAGTCCCGGGTCGCCATCTTTGACACCGTATCGTCGGCCTCGCGGCTTCGCAACCAGCTCGCCCAAGCCGAAGAGCGCCTGGCGGGTGCGGATCGCGAAGCGCGCCGGCTGCAAGCTGAAATCAGCAATGCCAATCTCCAGGTGGAGGCCTTCGGCGGCCAGCGCGCGCAACTAGCCCTCGAGTTCGACACCGTGACGCAGCGCGTCACCGGAATTAGCGAAGAGATCAGCCAGCTTCGCCAGTTGCTGCAAGCCAAGCTTCTTGAAGAAACCAAGGCGAAAACTCATCTTGACGTGCTCCGCGCGGAATTTGCGACCGCTCTCGGGAAAAAAGGATCCCTGGAAGCGGTCATCGCTGAACATGGATACTCCACCGAATCAGTTCGCCGGCTTTTCCAGTCGGGAGTGATGCAGAGCGGCCTCGCGCCGGTCGGCGTGCTCGCCGATTTTCTTGAGGTTGAGCCACGGTTTGAGCGCGTAGTCGAAGACTTCCTGCGCGACGAATTGAACTACATCGTAGTCAAGTCCTGGGACGCCGCCGACGAGGGTCTCCGCCTGCTGCGCAGCGACGTCGACGGCCGCGCCACCTTCCTGGTTCATCCTGAGGATTCGCAGGCCAAGTTCTCCTTCATTCTTGACGAAGCCGCGCATTGCGCGCCGCCCACCGCTTCTATTGTTCCGCTGAAAAACACCATCCGCGTGCTCGATGGCTTCGGAAAATCACTCGAAGTAATTCTTCCGAAGCTGCGCGACGGCTACATCGTTCCCGGCTCTGACACTGCGCGTGGTCTAGCCCTGGAAAACCCTGACGCGTTCTTCCTCTCGCAAACGGGAGAATGCTTCCACAACGTGACTGTCACCGGCGGCAAGCAGCGCGCCGAGGGTCCGCTTTCGATGAAGCGCGAACTCCGTGAAGTTCTCCGGCAGCTTGAGGATCTTGAGCGTGCTCTTCGTGAAGAAGAGACGCGAGTGCTAACCCTCAGCCGAGAGATTAAAGACTTCACTTCCCTGTTGGAACGTCTCGACAGCGAAAAGCGGGAGGCCGAACACCAGTCGATGACATCCGGCCATATGCTGCAGCAGCTCGATTCGGAAATGGCGCGCGTCGCTGAGCGCGTGAGCATTTCGCAGGCGGAGTTGGAGCGCCTGGCCGCGGAGCGGGTGGAGCAGCAAGCAACCATCACTGCGCGACAAGCCGAGATCGCTGCGCTCGAACAGGCTCGCACTCAACTCGAGCAGCAGATCGCAGTCGCCCAAGAGTCTCTCGCTGGGCTGCGTCAGCGTCGCGAACAAGGGGCCCAGACCAGTTCGCAGCGTGTCGCCCGGGTCGCGGCGCTGGAAGAGCGTCATCGCTCCGCTACCGCCGTTCTGGGACGCATCGATTCCCTGTTCAGCGAAATGAATGAGCGGCTGCATGCCCTTACCTCGCAAATTGCTGCCGCCGCCGCGGAAAAACTGCAACGCGAAACCGAGAACCTCCGACTCGAGCAACAAGCCGCTGACTTCGCCTCCGAGCGCAACGCAGGCCAGGCACGAGAAGGCCTGCTTCAATTCGAAAAAGATCAGCTCCGCGCCCGCCTCTCGGAAATCGACGACCTCCTCCGCCATGCCCGCCAACTTCTCGACCAGGCTCGCGACCGCCGGGGCGAGCTGCAGGCCTCGGCCGCCAAACTGCAAGCCGACGCCATGTACATGGCGGACACATGTCTGAACGAACTTGGAATCGAGCGCGCCGCTTTGCTGGCCGACACCACTCTCGCTCTTGTCACCGGCGATGAGCTCGCGGTCTGCGATCAGGCTCACCGTGAGATGCGCGCCAAACTGGAAGCCATGGGACCGGTTAACATGATGGCGCTCGAGGAATACCGCGAGACTGCCGAGCGGCACACGTTCCTCGATGCCCAACGCAAAGACCTGATTTCTTCCATCGAGAACACCACCGCCACGATCCGAGAGATCGACGAAGTCTCGCGCCAGAAGTTCCAGGAAGCTTTTGCCAGAATCAACGAGAACTTCGGAGATACTTTCAAGAAACTTTTCGGCGGTGGCCACGCTTTTATGAAGCTAACCGACGAGGAAAACAGCGCCGAGAGCGGCATCGACGTTGTCGTATCGCCTCCCGGTAAGCGTCTGCAGAGTGTGCTGCTGCTCTCCGGAGGCGAAAAGGCTCTTACCGCGCTCGCGCTGCTGGTCGGCATCTTCCAGTACACTCCCAGCCCGTTCTGCATCCTCGACGAAGTGGACGCGCCTCTGGATGAGGCCAACATCGGTCGCTTTACCGATCTCGTGAAGGAGATGAGCCTGAAGACGCAGTTCGTCCTCATCACGCACAGCAAGAAGACGATGAGCATAGCTCCCGTGCTCTACGGAGTAACCATGCAAGAACCCGGCGTCTCCAAACTAGTCTCGGTTCGCTTCGGAGCCGCATAGTTGGACGCGCCTGAGGCAGGCAAGGGCTGGTTCCGTTTTAGAACTCTTTGGTTTCGAACCTTTCTGTTTTGAAACCGTCCGGTTTGTGAAATCTTTCGACCCACATTCGTTAGTAGCAAGAGTACGGAATCTGGCATCAAATAGACAGAAGGAGTTCCGATGTCGGTTTTCGACGAGAAATATCGAGTCGTGGGCGTCGAGAGTGACCGCTTGCTTTTGCGAGGAGTGCACAGCGGCGACGTGCTGACTGTTGTCAACTCCGAGCCCGAGATTCCTCTTACCCAAGAAGAGTATCCGCTGGGCAAACTAATTGCTCTGACGGACCCCTCCCGTGCGCCTCTGAATTAGGGGTCAATTCCGTACCATCCCAGCAGGAAAAACCCGAGAGTCGGAGCGGTGTCATTTAAGGCACCAACGTAATCTGCGTCGCACTCGCGGAACGAGCGGCAGTGGAGTTAATCTATACAGTTGCAGACTTGAGGAGGGTGTGTGCGCTGCGGACGATGCGGCAATGAGAACGACGAGACCAACCGTTTTTGCGGTATGTGCGGAGCGTCTCTGGTTGCAGCGACTCAGGCTCCCTGGCCGAGTCGCGGGCAAGCGCCTGCGGCGGCACCCCCCGGAGATACTGCGGCATCGAAGGCGACCGCGGTTCCGGTGCAGCCCGTTCCAGTGCAGTCAACGCCCAAGCAAAGCTACGAAGCCCCCCTCCCGGAGTCTGCAAGATTTCGCATTACCAACGTGGAGCCGCGTCCGGCGCCGCTTCGGTCTGAGACTCGGCCAAGCGAGACTCGGCCAAGCGAGACTCGGCCAAGCGATGTTCGACCGAACGATGTTCGACCGAGCACGGTTCGGCCGAGCGCGGGACCGGTGATCACGGGGCACTCTTTTCTTGGCTTGAGCGCACCCGGACCCGCTGTCGATCGTCATGCTGAGCACGATCCGCTGCGGCCGTCTTCCAATCTGGACTATCTTCTGGATGATGAGGAAGAACCAAAGGGAGGCTGGGGCAAGATGTTTTTGGTAGTGGTCGCGCTGGCGTTGGCGGTAGGATTCGGGTATCTGCACTGGAAGCAAGGAGGGTTCGACTGGCTGAACGCGGGCGACAAAAAGGCGGCGGCGGCGAAACAACCTTCGGATGCTGCACAGCGCGCGGATTCCGGGAGCGCGACCGGGCCGGCAACTCCAGACGGCACTGCTCCGGCAGCGGGCGCTAGCGACACCGGAACGGCTCCGGCCACGGGTGGCGCGGCGGCGAGTCCGGCGGATTCCGCGGCGGGGCAGGCGATGGCTTCGCAGACCACGTCGCAAACCGCCCCTGCTCTGGCCGCTCCTTCTGCGACCAGTCCTGCTCAGGTCGGTCCCGGTCAGGTCAGCCCTGCTCAAGCCAGTCCTGCTCAAGTCAGTCCTGCTCAAGTCAGTCCTGCTCAAAACCAGCCAACCGATCCCAACTTGCCAGCGGTGGCGGCTGCACAGCCTGAGGGTTCTGGTGCCGAGAAGCAAGCGCCTCCGGTGGAGCCGGCGCCTCAGCCGAAAGCGGCGGCGCACAAGCCCTCGCCGGCGAAACCCGCGGCGGCCAAGCCGGTTGACGCCGTGAGCGAGGCGGAACGGTACATCTATGGACGCGGGGTGCGCCAGGATTGCGATCGCGGCGTACGGCTGCTGAAGCCGGCGGCGGAACAGTCCAATACGAGGGCGATGATTTCGCTGGGCGCACTTTACTCGACCGGAACGTGCACGCCGCGTGATTTGCCGACGGCCTACCGGTGGTTTGCGCTCGCTCTACACAAAGATCCCGACAATCAGGCGCTACAGGAGGACCTGCAGAAATTGTGGAGTCAGATGACGCAACCGGAACGTCAGCTTGCCATCAAGTTGAGCCAGTAAGCGGGGACTTCCCCCCTCTGCTCATTCTAGCGACTTATTTCTTGTCCAATCCTACGGCCTTGTTCAAATTTTCCGGGTTTGCGTTGCGTCCTTTCAATATTCAATGGTAGTGATCACCACCAACACCGGGCGCCGAGCCCTGGGCTATCCAGGGTAGCCTATCTGAAACGCCCTGATTAGATGTCCCTCTGTCCCTCACTCGCATGGGGAGGTTGCGGGGGCCGGGCGTTGATCTAGAATCGCGCGGCTTAACATCCAGGCCTTACCTTCCCAGATTAGGAAATTGCGGCGAGCAAGGAAAGGTTGGATGTCACAGTCGCGCGAATTTTTCTGTGGAAAATTGTTCGGGGACAGTACCGAGAACCGCTAGTAGCTGTGTTGAGTGCTAAAGCGACTCACGTCTGTCGTATGGGAGGAACCAAGTGGCTCCGCCAAACGGACTATGGCTGGCAAAATCCGTAATAGGCGGCACGTAACCACTCTGTGTCTTTGAAGCCTCTTGCATCCAATGCGGGTTGTATGGGAGCCGCTGCCCCGCCTCAGACCAGCGGCATGCGAGATGTCCTGTCTCCGTCTGCCACGATGATTTCATTGCCGGTAACCTCCCCGCCGTCTACCAAGCCTGATTATAGGCTAGCTGGGAGCTGCCAGAATTCAAAAGGGCCTATTACCGAAGAACCCCTTCCCTTGCCCGCGGTAGTGTCCGGCTGCTATGTTTTCGCCACAGCTTCGGGTGTGGGTTGTCCTGGGTCGAAGAGACAATCCGACAGAGCTGATTTTGCGTATATCTATATAAGGAAGAGACCTAGCGTTTGTTGAGTCCGCAACCACA
>JBAUVZ010000323.1:0-3138 GCA_049583505.1 Candidatus Sulfotelmatobacter sp. | reverse complement strand
TGGGCATCATGCCGTACATCACGGCATCGATCATCCTGCAACTTCTGACCGTCGTGTATGAGCCGCTGGCGAAGTTGCAAAAGGAAGGCGAGCTGGGACGCAAGAAGATTACGCAGTGGACTCGCTATATCACGGTGATCCTCAGCGCGGTGCAATCGTTCGGCATCGCGATTGGGCTGGAGAAAGCTGGGGATTTCGTTCTTAAGCCCGGTCCGGGATTCATCCTGATGACCATGCTGACTCTGACGACGGGCAGCGCGTTCATCATGTGGCTGGGCGAGCAGATCACCGACCGCGGTATTGGCAACGGCATGTCGCTGCTGATCTTTGCTGGGATTGTCGTGGGTCTGCCGCGCGGCGTGCAGGATCTGATCGAGAAGGCCAAGAACGGCACCTGGGGAGCGATTACTCCGGTGCTGATGGCCGGCCTAGTCATATTCATGATTGCGGTGGTGGCGTTCATCGTCTACGTGGAGCGCTGCGAGCGGCGCATTCCGGTGCAATACGCCAAACGGGTGGTGGGACGCAAGGTGATGGGCGGACAGTCCACTCACTTGCCTTTGCGGGTGAACGCAGGTGGCGTGATGCCGGTCATCTTCGCGTCTTCGATTCTTACTTTGCCGCAGACCATCGGCTATGGGCTGAAAAACAGCCGCTACTTTGGCGACATGATTCGAATGCTGGGCTGGGGTGAGCCGCTCTATACCTTGTTGTATGCGCTGGGAATTATCTTTTTTGCGTACTTCTATGTGTCGATCGTCTTCAATCCCAGCGAAGTGGCCGATAATATGCGAAAGTACGGCGGGTTTATCCCGGGCATTCGTCCGGGGAAGCGCACGGCCGACTACATCAACGAGGTTCTGACCCGCATCACGCTGGTGGGGGCGCTGTATCTGATCATTATCTCGTTCATTCCGGAGTGGATGATTACCGGCGTTCACTTGAACCATTTGCCGTTCTGGCTGGGAGGGTCGCTGTTTGAGCGGCTTCCAGTGTGGGTGACCAACGGCCTGGGAGTGAATTTTTATTTTGGCGGAACGTCGTTGCTGATCGTGGTGGGCGTAGCGATGGATACGGTTACGCAGATTGAGGCGCAGCTCATCATGCGGCACTATGACGGGTTTACGCCGCGCAGCGGGCGGATTCGCGGGCGCAGAAACTGGTCCTAGGAGATGTTGTAATTTAGTAATCGCGTAATTTGGTAATTGAAGATCAACAGCGACACGGTGGTAGATTGCCAGATTACCAAATTACTCGATTACAAATTTGTTGGTGGGGTTGCTGAACACTGTTCGGGAGGCTTTGGCCAACTCGATGGCGCAGGAAACCTCACGTGATGTGGGCCCCGTCGTGCTGCTTGGACCGCCGGGTGCGGGTAAAGGCACCCAGGCCAAGCGCATCATGGAACGGTACCAGGTTCCGCAGGTTTCTACCGGAGACCTCCTGCGGCTGAATGTGGCCGAGGGCACGGAGCTTGGCATAGCTGCCAAGGCGGTAATGGCTCGCGGAGAACTGGTCTCCGACGATTTGGTTTGTGAGATGGTCCGGCAGCGGCTGATGCGGCCGGATTGCAAGCGCGGCTACGTTCTGGACGGCTTTCCCCGGACGGCGGCTCAGGCCGGATGGCTGGATGCACTGCTCGACGACAAGCTCTTTGACAACTCGCGTCCGACTCGGGCCTGGCCAATTGTGATCCGCCTGGACGTGGACTATAATCAACTGTTGCTCCGGATTACTGGACGCCGTTCTTGTCCCACCTGTGGGCGGATCTATAACGTCCACTTCCAGCCGCCCCGTGTCGACGAAGTTTGCGACGTGGACGGGTCGAAGCTGGTGACCCGCAATGACGACCGGTTGGAAGTAATTCAGCCCCGTTTGGCGGCCTACCAGGAGCAGACCGCTCCCGTAGCGGACTATTACCAGCGCACGGGACGATTGATCTCGGTGAACGGCGATCTGCCGATGGACGAGGTCACAGAACAGATTTTCAGGATTCTTGAGGATCATCATGCCTGAGGATCGCGCTTAAGAATGGCGATTGTGTGCAAGTCGGCGGCGGAGGTTGAGCGGATGCGGCAGAGCGGCCACATCGTCCGCCAGGTTCTCGATGAAGTGCGCTCGATGGTGGCACCGGGCGTCACGACCATGGATCTGGAGCGCGCCGCCGAAAAGAAGATTGCGGACCTCGGGGCCAAGCCGGCGTTTAAGGGGTACTACGATTATCCCTGCGTGTTGTGCACGTCTGTGAATGAAGAGATTGTGCACGGGATTCCGTCGGAAAAGCGGGCGCTGAAAGACGGCGATATCGTTTCGATTGATTGCGGCGTAGTGCTGGATGGGTACTATGGCGACGCCGCGATTACGGTTCCGGTAAGCGATGCGGTGAAGCCGGAGTTACGCAAGCTGTTGACGGTGACCGAGGAATCGCTTTACCGCGGGATTGACCAGGCGCTGATCGGAAACTCGGTGGGCGATGTGGGAGCAGCGGTGCAGGAGCACGTGGAAGCTGCGGGCTTCAGCGTGGTCCGGGAATTTGTGGGACATGGCATTGGGACGCGCCTGCACGAAGAACCACAGGTGCCGAACTTTGGAGCGCGCGGCCACGGTGCGAAGTTGCGTGAAGGTATGGTGCTGGCGATTGAGCCCATGGTGAATTGTGGTAAACCGGAAACGCGGGTGCTCGGCGACAAGTGGACGGCAGTCACGGTGGACGGCAGTTTCAGCGCGCATTTCGAGCACTGTGTTGCAGTGACGAAAGGTGGGCCGGTGATTTTGACGAAGTAGAAAAGCTGAAAGCCCTGAGAGGTGCATGAGCAAAGAAGACGCGATTGAAGTGATGGCAGTGGTTCTGGAGCCGCTGCCCAACGCCATGTTCAAAGTGGAACTGGAGAACAAGCACCAGGTGCTGGCGCATGTTTCCGGCAAGATGCGTAAGAACTTTATCCGCATATTGCCCGGCGACAAGGGCGCGGTGGAGCTTTCGCCGTACTATTTGAATCGCGGTCGAATTGTCTATCGGTACAAGTAGAGAAACGACGAGATTATGAAAGTACGAGCATCGGTAAAGAAAATTTGTGACAAGTGCAAGGTCATCCACCGCAAGGGTGTGGTGCGGGTGATCTGCGTCAACACGAAACA
>JBAUVZ010000322.1:0-2820 GCA_049583505.1 Candidatus Sulfotelmatobacter sp. | reverse complement strand
CCCGCTTCCCACTCAGTTAGAAGATCTGCCTCAGAAGTTCTTGCATTGGCAAATGGCTGAGCTGCGCACCTATCGGCGCATCGAGTATGAGGTGAAGGCCAACTGGAAGTTGATCATGCTGAACTATAACGAGTGCCTGCACTGCCCCATTCTGCATCCGGCGCTCAATGCCATCACTGGTTACCTCTCTGGCGAGAACGATGAGCCCCATCGCGGATACATCGGCGGCTCAATGGAGTTTCAGGGCGGTGCCAAGACCATGAGCAAAGATGGTAAGCTGCGGCGCGACTACCTTCCCGGACTCAGCGCAGACGAACGCAATAGAGTGTATTACTACGCGATTTTTCCTAATCTGTTGCTAAGCCTGCATCCGGATTACATAATGACGCACACGCTATGGCCGCGTGCCGTGGATCGTACTGACATTATCTGCGAATGGCATTTCCACCCTGACGAAATGGTCCGGCCCAACTTCGAAGCCGATGATGCGGTTGAATTCTGGGACATCACCAACCGTGAAGACTGGGCAATCTCAGAGCTCTCGCAGGCCGGAATTAAGTCCCGCGCCTATAAGCCCGGCCCCTACTCCCGATGCGAGTCGCTGCCCCACGCTTTCGATCAAATGGTGCTGGAACGCGAAAAACAGGCATTCAAGAAACAGGTCCGCTAAGCGGCGGGTCAGCGACGCTTACGCAGGCTGCGTCCTTTGGGACCTCCGCTAACGTCTGGAACGTCTTCGCCGAGGGCGGTGGCTAAATCAATCTGATGGTCCTGCTCCTGCATGAGAATTTGGCGAATCTGTTCCGCCATTGCGTATTCTCCAAGTGCTTCACATTGCCGGATGCGATCGCGGTAATTGCGAATGGTTTCGTTTTCATTAGCCAGATCGTACCGGAGCATGTCTTTCGCTTTTTTCGAGGTGCGTACCGGCTGGGGAGTGACGACCGGCATCTTGCCGAGATAGTCGATCTGCCGCGAGAGGATCAGAGCATGATCGAGTTCCTGTTTGGCGTGAATTTCCAACTGGGCGGCGATGTCCATGTATTGGGCGCCGCTGAGCACCTGGGAATAGACCACGTAGGAGATGATTGCCTGATATTCGCGGGAAAGATCTTCGTTCAACAGCTCCGCGAGGCGGTTTCGGGAAATTTCGTTTTCGTTTGCGGCGGATTTGCGTTCAGCCATTTTGACTTCCTCCTTGAATTGAAAAATAGATTACACGGGAATCGGACTTTCTTGCATCTTGTTTTCGCTCTTGTCCGCTGTGAGCCTTTCAACTTCTGCCGTACGAAAGTGCGCGGGAGAGCTTTTCACCACTCGTTCGTGCCTGCCCAATGCAGGCAAGTGTCGAAAATCCACTGCTGAAAGCGAGGATTGCTGGCTACCAAATATTCTGGAATCGCGTTTCCCTCCGGCGTGCAAGAGTGTCTGGCGAGGTTTAGGATGCTGGCGACCATGTCCCGCCCCGCCAGCCAAAACCAAGTGGAACGAAGCCGCTAAGTGCCTGCAAAATATGGTGGCCAGGGACGGAGTTGAACCGCCGACGCCAGCCTTTTCAGGGCCGTAGTCACCCAAAGCTATCTATTGATTCTACAAGACATAGCTCTGAATTCCCACCTGATTTTGTCCTTCTTGTTGGAGCCAAAATGGAGCTGTACAAATCTGAGCCTGCCGAGATTTGCCTCAAATCGACATGGCTCTCGGTTGCCAGGGGCGTACCGAATCCGAATACGGCTACTTTGTATCAAGATTTGCGAATCTCCGCCGACTGTAGCCGACTTACATTTGTGACCTCAGTCCATGAAGGCCTGGGATTGGAACAGGGCAAACTTGCCCCTCACCAGCACCTCATCATCTCCCACGAATGCGGCGCAGGCACAAGAGTCAGACGTGCATTCTAAAAAATGACGAACGACGACCTACCTTTCTCTTCTCCCGACGCACACTGACCAGGAGGAAGAAGAGTACGAATTTTCTCTCGCCAAGCTACCGCCAAGACGATCAGCAAGAAAGGCGGGCTGTTTCCCGTGCCCCTTCTGATGGCGCGATTGCGAAATTGCAATCTACAGGATTTGCCCGATAGGAATTGGCAAATGACCCCGACTAACCTTGTGCAAAGCAAGCGGCTACTATCCCGAGGTAGAAGTTATGTCGATCAGTGAGTATCCTTCTCCCGCCAATTCCCGCACTTGGCGTGAACTTTACAAAGTTGCCCTCTTCGAAACCGACAAGCATGAGATCCCCGTGCGAATCGCCAATGCTGAGAAAGCCATCAAGCAGCGGGCAAAACAGCTCTTTTCCACGAGCAACGACAGTATCGAAGAAGACCAGGCTCTGGATGACGCTCTGTATGCGCTGCACGCTCTTCAGAATTGTCTGGGGCTAGAGAGTAAGGCGGGTCCTGACTTCGCTGGGAACTAAGTTCGCATCTCCATGGAGCGGGCAACTCGGCAAGAACCTGCGGGCGCCGTAGTGTCGTCCTAGGCAGTTCGCACAAAGAGTTGTTATTGCAGGGGGAATCGGTAAATTAATGCCAGCAACTCTCTCTGGCTATGCCACAGTTTGGGGGTCGCTCTTGACTCCAAGAGGCACGTCGATCTGAATGATGTTGTTCTTGATAGCGTAGACGACTAAATCGCGGATTGAGTGCACGCTGAGTTTTCGCATGATATTACTGCGGTGCGTTTCCACGGTCTTTGTGCTCAACTTCAACAAAGAGGCGACTTCCTTGGAACTCTTCCCCTCCGCCAGGAGCTGAGTGATTTCACGCTCCCGGGCGGTCAAGGTCGGCAGGCTAGGAGGTTCGCTTCTGGAAATAGC
>JBAUVZ010000321.1:0-2719 GCA_049583505.1 Candidatus Sulfotelmatobacter sp. | reverse complement strand
GGCAGGCCCTTCCAAATTACTGACGTATCAAAAGGAGCGATATGACCAACGAGACTGAGAAAAATCCAGAGCAGCAGAAGCCACAGCCGGGCGGATCGGTGAATGCCCCGGATACGAAGACTAACCCTTCGCCGGAAAATCAGGGTCAGGGTAACCGTCCACAGGACATCTCCAAGAAGAATCCATCACAGGGCAGCGACCCTCAGCACCAAGGTCAAGAGAAACCAGAAGATGAGAAGCGTCGAGCTTCCTGAGTACTTGTGGACAGGCAGTGTGTAAGAGTAAGCGCCCCGGCTGACCGCCGGGGCTTTTTTTGATTTTGAGGGTGGTCAAAATGGCACAGATTCCTGAATCTTCACAATGGATAATGCGGCTGTCTGTATGCCCGCCAATAGCACTCTACTCTGCATGCACCCGGACCCGGCTCAATTGAGCTTGTTGGATCGAAGGAGATTACAGTGGCGACTTGCGTGATTTCCACAACAGCAACCAACCTATTTCCTCCCCCAGTAACGAACGCGGCTTCAGCTAAGTGCCCGGTCTAAACAGTCAGGGATGCCCGCGGCCATTCAGTTCAAACTGGAGGGGATGGCTTCCAGTGGCAGTCGGTTGACACCCTCAACTGGCGCAAAGGCGCGGGAGGCGCTGTGGGTAGCCATGTGTTTCAGAATATCCGTCGCCGATTGAAGAGGCCTCTCGCACATCTTGTTCATGCTGACCGCTTGCCCGCACTCTTTACTCATGAAAGGCCCCCCGCAATATTTCTGGTCATGCTGTACACAGCGTAAGGCTAAGCTTGACTGATGGGCGGTGCGGGGGCATTGGTACACCACCCAAGGAGGGAGTCTATAAACTTAAGGTTAGACCAATGACGCTAATACCGGAAGAGATCGTGTACGCTGTAGCTACTATGTATCGCATCGGTAGAGACAATAGGGGTGCGACCCTTGTGTGTCGTGCCTGCACTCATACAGAGCGCATCCAAGACTTTAAACGAAGCATTGGAAACCCACGAACGCTCGCCGCGCACGCAATGCTGAAGCACGTCCATGCTGAGCACAGCCGTGAAACTCACGTGCGTGCAATGGCGATGGTAATGGTAATGGAACGGCAGCACGCACCCCAATAGCCCTCCCCGCACTGAGTATAAGAGAACGGCCCAAAGGAGAACCTGCCTTGGGCCTTTTTCTTGGAAAGGATAGCTCATATGCGAAATGTGCTCGAGCGGGACGGTGCTCCTTACTGGGAAGTCTGTTATCCGCCCGTTTCCTTTATTGTGGGCAGCACGGAAGATCGCGCTCTCTCTCCGGTCGTCGCCGAGTGACGGCGAGTGGAACGCACTCAGACGCCAGACATCTGAATCTAAACTAATATCTACGGTGGCAGGGGTTTATGAGCTCAAGGAAACATTTCCAGAAATCGCCAATTCGCATTATCGTTGTCGATAGCGACCCACTGAGGCTTGTCGGTTTCCGCGCACTTCTTCAGCCAGAGCCTGATTTCGAACTCATCTGTGCTTCGCTTTCCGATCTTGATTGCCATGACCATGTTGACATCATCCTGCTTCGTAACCAGCGCGGCCAGAACTTGTTTGATGATGTAGTCAAGCTGAAGACGGTTTATCCGGACGCGCAGATCATTGCCATAGGTTCTGGGATGCATGACGAGACGATTCTTTCGGCCCTTGAATGTGGCGCTAAGGGTTATGTGGATGAGGGCGCTTCTGCGGTAGAGTTCATTAGTGCCGTCCGTGCAGTGAGCCGGGGCTCGGTATGGGTTTCTCGCCACTTGCTGTCAATTTTTGTTGAACGCGCCTGCGGTGTGGGAAGCCCTTGCTTTGACAGCAGCTCGGCTTTTACAGCGCGTGAAAAAGAGGTTTTGGAAATGCTGGTTGACGGCAGGTCGAACAGGGAAATTGGGGTGCCCCTCGGGATTGCAGTTCGGACGGTCAAAGCGCATGTGTCAAGACTGATGCGCAAGGTAGGCGTCCGGAACCGCATCGCGCTTTCTACCTACGCAATTTTGCATTCGTTAGTCACCTCGGGGCAAGCGTGAGGGACACCATTTCAGTATCCAATGTGGAGACCGCATCGCAAGAACCAAAGGAAGAATGCAGTTGCACAGCATGTCTTCGGTGGTAGTGTCCTTTATCCCTTGCGAGTCGAGCAGGTCCCAGCTTCCATATCCCATTCCCAAATCGGGAACCTTTATTCCATACACTGAGCTGTTTTGAACCATTCCAAGATATCCCACGGTCGTAAGTTGATTCCAAGGAGTCGAATATTAAGGGAACTCACGCGGCCCTCCCCCTGTCATCCGCTGTTTTCCTTCTGATGGCGCAGTTTAGGGAGATACTGCGTCATTCTCTTTCTAGGAGAGCGCATGATAATCGAAGTGCCACCTCACGGGTCTGATCAGCATCCTGACGATGAACAGAGGAGATTAGCAGTCCTGCCTTACAAACCAAAGGCTACGTTCCACTGGCCTCCAGATTGTTTGTGGCCATTCATGGATCACGGACCGGAAAAACGAGACTTAACAAATATCGTCGTTCGACCGTTAAGCCAGCGGAGGAAGAAATCATGATCAATTTCGATCAAGTGAAAGTCACGCCCCGCGAACAGCAGGTCTTGAACTTGCTCGTGCAGGGCTGTAGCAATAAGGAAATTGGAGGTCAGTTACATATCAGTCCACGAACTGTAAAACAGCACCTGAGCAT
>JBAUVZ010000320.1:0-32643 GCA_049583505.1 Candidatus Sulfotelmatobacter sp. | reverse complement strand
CGGCTGCGGTGACCGTGGTGAACGCGGCTGTTACACCCAATAACATCCTTGCCCCAGGCGGTCTCAACGTAGGTGACCTGTTGCTGTTCATCGTGAGCACCCCAGGCAATGGTAAGGGCGTCGGAGGCACCAGCTCCGCGCAAACCGCCGCGGCAGTCGCCGAGATCACGGGCATCCCGAATGCCGGCGCCATCACATTCGCCGCCGGAGACGCACTCAATTTCAACCAGCCCGCGGCCGCCACCAACAGCCTCGCGAACACAATTACGAACTTAGGCCCAGCCTTGGGCGGGGGCAACCAGGTAACCGTCTGCCGCCTCTACGCCGTCACTTATTTCCTGCAAGTTCCCGTCGCTGGTGGAACTGTGCAAACTCCCCGCTTGATGCGCCAGGTCAACGGCCTCAACGCCGTCCCGGTGGCCGACAACATTATCAATCTGCAGTTCAGCTACGACGTGGTCAATACCGTGCTCGGCACAATAAGTGCGAATCAATCCAATCCGATCGGCGCTGGACTTTCCCCCGCCCTTATTCAGAAGGTCAACATATGGGTCATGGGACAAAGCGTGACTCAGGCGGGACTGAAATCCCAGAGCATGTATCTGGCGAGTTCTGTCAGCGCTCGCGATATGAGTTTTTGCAATTCCTACAGCAGCCAAACCACTGCTTGTCAATAACTGGCTGTTTGAGGTCTGGCGGTTGAGTTGAGAAGGGGAAAATATATGGGAAAGAGTACACGAGATTCGCGAGGCTTCACGCTCATTGCGGCGCTTTTGTTGACCGTCCTGTTGTCGGCCGTCGCCGTCGGACTCCTGTACATGGTCAGCAATGAACAACGTATGGGAGGCAACGACCTGGAAGGCAGCCTCGCCTACTATGGCGCCGAGTCCGGCATCGAAAACTTGACAGCCCAACTTTCTCAGTTGTACCAGTCCTCGCAAACGCCGAATGCGGCGGCCATTACCGCTCTCACCGCTCCTGCCAATTTCCCGACCCTGGTTAACGGGTCGAACATCACCAACATGGTTTATGCCGAGGGCATTTCTTGGCCACCGAATCAAAACAACGGGCTGCCCTGCCCGAATGCTCCCAACCCCTGCGGTTCATGGGACATCGTTGGTTCCGGTTCGGATCAGGGGATGGTGGCAACTCTTATCCCCTTCACCCTGAGTGTGACTGCGACCCGCGCTTCCACCGCCGGTGAAGCCACAAACAATGCTGCTCTCACCAATGTCAAGGGTGCATCCGTTAACTTGTCGCGCACGGTGGAAGTTGCTCTGCTTCCGGCCTTCGAGTTCGGCGTCTTCTGCGATGGCGACTGCGATTACTTTGCCGGTCCAAACTTTAGCTTCGGCGGCCGCGTCCATGCCAATGGAAATCTATTTCTCGCCTCCGGCGGCAATAACTTGACCTTTACCGATAAGATCGCTGCGGTCGGCCAAGTCATCATGGACCAACTCGAGAACGGATGGCCGACGGCCATCAACTACACCGGCAAAGTTTGGGTGCCTAACGCCCCCGGCGGCTGTCCTGCCGCCCCCACGCCCGGACCCGGACTAACCCCCCTATTGTGTCAGCAACTCACCGCAGGCAGCTGGGCTGGCGGCTTTCCTCCAGCTGGCGCCGCGAACGGTGGCTGGAGAGGCACGTCCGCTCCTTTCAATGGTTTCATCGTGAACGGTCTGACCGGCGCTACCAAGTTGCAGTTACCTTTCGTGCAAAATTCGCCGGTTGGCGCGATCGACATCGTTCGCAGGCCGACACCTGTTGACACACCTCTCTTGACCAGCTCACGACTCTATACCAACGCCGAGATCCGCATCCTGCTGGCCGACACCCAAGGCGATCTGCACCCTGGGCGCGTCGTGCCCGATCCTGCCCAAGACGTCCAGCTCGGCATTTCATCGGCCACCTCCGTCGCTGTGGCACCCACCGGCGCAGGGGTTACTGCCGGACCGATGTTTTACGCGGTAGCGCAAAAAGGCGTTGGAGACTGGACTGCTGCCGCTCCCACCGGATGCGCCACCAATCCGGCGACGTGGCCCGTGCATGGGCAAGTTACCTTTGCGGGCAACCAGTGCACCCAGGCGGTATGGCTTCGAGTCGAATACTTGAATAACGCCGGAGCTTGGGTTGGCGTAACGCAAGAATGGCTCGGATTCGGATTCGGCCGGCCCTACAATTCGCCACCCACTGCCCCCTACCAAACTGCTGGGCTTCCGGCCTGTCCCACGTATCCCGCAACCCCGGCGGCACAATGCTACAACCCGATCAGCCCCGCTATCCTCATCCTCCAGCAGCTCCAGAGCACGCAGCCAAACTCTGCAGCGACCGGCGCCGGAACGGCGAGTAACTGGCTGCCGATCAACTTTTACGATGCCCGTGAAGGAGAGCCCCGGGACACCCGCCCCGCCGGCGACCCCCAGTCCTCGTGCAGCCCCAACGGAATCATGAATGCCGTAGAACTCGACGTAGGCAATCTCTGGCTGTGGCTGCAAGGAGCCGCGCCTTACGGCGGCGGCAGCGGCAAGCTGGTGAACTCGACCAACCAGAATGGCTACATCCTTTATTTCTCCGACCACCGCGGAATGATCCCGGACCCCCGTCCATTCCCCGGGGTCACCTTTTATAACAACTTCTCCGGCCTGTCCGGTCTAAACGACACCGTCAATAGCGCCTCGGCGGTGGGCGTGCCCGATGGCGCGCTGGAACCGATCACCTACTATGCCACTGCCACCCCTACCCCTTATTCGCCGGAAGATGTAGCCATAAAGGGTAACGGGATCGTCGACAAATGGGGCGAGGCTAACTTGGGTGCCGGTTTTGGTCTTCCAGTGGCAGCCATGGCCCAGCCCTACTATATTTTCGGTTCCGTCGTGACCAATGCGATCCCATGTTGGGCCGCCGCTGCTGGCACCGCCACTGCTGAGTGGAATATGGTCACCGGCCCACGGCACGTGCTCCGGCTGGTCGACGGTGGCATGAACGCCGCCGCAACCAGCTACTTGCCAATTCCCACTGCTCCTGCAACTTCCGGCAACGGTTTCACCGTCGCTTCGGAGCAGCCGGTTTACGTTTGGGGAGACTACAATACCGGTGTCAACGATCCTTTGTGGACAGCGGCAGCTACTCCCACGACTCCCCATTCGGCAGCCGGGATCATCGCCGACTCAGTCACGCTCCTCTCCAACCCTCCGTCCGTGGCCGCAAAACCGACGACAAACGTGGGTTGGACCGATGTGGAAAGCTTCAGGAATCCAGCGACCGCGACCAGCCGTCCCGGAAACACTAGCTACTATCGAATGGCCATTGCTGCTGGTAAGAGCATTCCATTCCCCGAGCCAGGCTGGGCCAGCGCTGCTGGCTTGCAAGACTTCGGCACCGATGGCGGGATGCATAACTTCCTCCGCTATCTCGAGGACCGGGGCGCGGGCGGCGCGATCGTGAACTATGCCGGTTCGCTCATCAGCATGTATTACTCGCAGTACGACACCGGCATTTTCAAATGCTGCAACGCGGTTTACGGCGCTCCCACTCGAAACTATTTCTTCGACACGCAATTCCTGAACCCGAACAATCTGCCTCCCGGGACGCCTATGTTCCAGGACGTGGTGAGTTTGGGCTTCCACCAAAACTTCACCCCACAATAAACTGACAAACCGTCACCAGTACCCCGGTCATGTCCCATGGACCGGGGTTTATTTTTTTGTACTATTCCGCCCCGGCGTCCTTTCTCGTAGCATTGCGGACTAAAATCGCTCAAGCATTCGCCGCATTAACCGATGAGCACATCTTCGCCATCCGCGCCGCAGTTCCAGAGTCAGCCCAATCGCCAACCAACGAATCATCGAACCTCACCCTGGATCTGGATTCTATTCTCCCTGTGCGCCCTCGCTGCCATCAGCCTGTTCTTCGTTCCGGCCTTCATCATTCGTCCTTTCGGTCACCAGTCGCCGCACGCACTCTTGCTTGCGATGGCTCTGCGCCAGCGCGCCCCCCTAGACACGCTGGTCGCAGCCCTAGCGTGTTTTGTCCTGGTTCTCACGCTGTGGAGATTCGTCGGCCGCTGGCGCAAAGCCCTGCTCGCGGTCACTCTGCTAGTCGTCGCGTTCTCCGCAGTCATGGCTCGCCTCAATTACTTTGAATGGATGTTCCATCCCATTGCCGGAGCCCAATTCCTGACGCAATCCGAGAGCAAGCTCGACGCGAAAGAAATGATCATGGCCGTCCGCTTCGACGGCGACGCCCGCGCCTATCCCATCAGCCAGATGGCCTACCATCACGTCCTCAACGACGTGGTCGGAGGAGTGCCGATCGCCGTCACGTATTGAACGCTCTGTCACACCGGTCTGGTGTGGACGCGAACGGTGAACGCCCGAACCCCGAACGAAAGACTGCTGCATTTTTATCTGGCCGGTATCAACAACCAGAACTTCCTGATGCGCGACCGGGAAACCGGAAGCTGGTGGCAGCAGATCACTGGCAAGGCCATCTACGGCCCGCTGCAAGGTGCAACGTTGGAACTCGTCCTTAGCGACGAACTGACTTTCGGCGAGTGGAAAACCGAATCCCCTTCCGGCCGCGTACTGGCGCCCGTAGCCAAATACACGAAAGAGTACGACCCCAACTGGGAGCCTGATGTAGCTAAGCTCCCCGTCGTAATCAGCTTCCCCGGCACCGAGCTGAAGTCACGCGACGTGGTCATCGGACTCACCGTCGACGGCGCCGCCCGCGCCTATCCCTGGGAAACTTTCGTCAAGCAGTCTCCGGTTCTGGATCGCGTCAACGGCAAGCCGCTGCTTCTAGTCCTGGGCCCCGACGGCAAATCCTTCCGCGTCTTCGTAAGCCGGGTCGAGGGCCAGGACACCGAATTCTTTCTTCAAGCAGGTGCCCCCGCCGAAATGCAACCCGGAAAAAGTTCTGATTCGAAAGGGGATGAGACTAACAAAGACTGGACGCTACTCGACACCACAACCGCCAGCCAATGGAACTTCCAGGGCTGCGCCGTCTCCGGCGCGGCGCAAGGGAAATGTCTCGACCGGGTCCCCGCGCTCAAAGATTATTGGTTCGACTGGCGCAACTACCATCCCGATACAACGATCTACAAACATTAGAACAATTGCGTAGAATCGGAACGGACCAGCGGAGATGTCATCTGTGCAGGAAATTCGCGCCATCTTCTGGGATGTCGGAGGAGTGCTGCTCACCAATGCTTGGGATCGCACCGAGCGCATGGCTGCGCTGGAACACTTTCGTCTCGATGAAGAAGAGTTTCACTCGCGGCACGAGATGCTGGTGTCGTCGTTTGAGCGCGGCAAGATCACGCTTGAAGAATATCTGGATCGGACCGTGTTTTACCGGAACCGTCCCTTCACGCGCGAAGAGTTTCGGGATTACATGTTCTCGTTGTCGCAGCCAATGCCGGAGGTTCTCGCCTTCGCGCGTGCGCTCGCCGCTTCCGGCAAATACTTCATGGGCACCATAAACAACGAGTCCCGCGAGTTGAACTTGCACCGCATCGAGAAGTACGGTCTGCGGTCAATCTTCCGGCTGTTTGTGAGTTCCTGCTTCGTTGGGTTGCGGAAGCCGGAGAGCGGCATTTATCGTCTGGCGCTAGAGACTACGCAGATCAATCCGGAGGAGTGCTGCTTCATCGACGATCGCGCCCTGAATCTGGAGTGCGCCGCGAAGATGGGCATGCGGACGATTCAGATGCAGACACTGGAACAGTTGCGCGGGGAGTTAGGGAAGCTTGGCGTGAGCAGTGGTCAATGATCATTTGCTACTAACTTCTCCGGGGCTGCGTCTTTGCCGGCGGAATCACAGCTTTCGGCACATCGGACTCTGAACCGGAAAGCGTCAGGTCGCTGGACCAACACTCCGAGACCAGCTTCCAATCTCCGCTGCTCTGCTTGGCGAACACCCACAGATATTTGCCTCGCTCTTCGCGCCGTTTACCGACCGTTCCCGGAACCAGCGCGCTGTAGCGTCCCACTTCGTGAGCCATGTCTCCAACAACTTCCACGCGCATAGGGTCGACCGCCACTTCCCCCAGACCGGCTTCGAGCGATGCGTGAAAGAACTCGCGCACCGCCATAGCTCCGCGAATGGGAGGAAGGTTCGAGCGCAGCACTAGAGCGTCCGCGGCATACAGTTCGATCAACTCGTCGAGTTGCCGCGTGTTGCAGGCCAAAACCCATTCCTGCGTCAGACGCCGCACGGCAGCCTCGCTGCGGCTCATCGGTTCACCCTTGGCGGCGGCGGCGACCCTTATGCGGTCCGCTTCCCGCGCGCTCTCGGGAGCGTTGAGACGCGGCGCGTCGGCGGCGTGTCCACCCTGGAAGTAGTGGTGATGGTAGTGATGGTGGTAATGATGCGTGCCGGCAGAGGCGCCAGGCGGCGGTTGAACCTCGTCTGCGGCTTCCAACGCGGGTGGCGGAGTCTGGGGCAGAAATGGATTGTCGAGCTTGGGTAATGCGGGAGCAGGGGCGCTATGATCTGCCGACTTAGTTGGCTCAGTTCCTATCGGAAGGCCGCACATGCCGCAGAACTTGTTGCCCTCGCGATTGTGATGTCCGCAGACGCGGCAGGCATTGGAAGCGTTGATGCTGAGCTCCAGCGTGGCGTCCTCCGCGCCGGTTTCGGAATCCGCTTCCATGGTGAGACGTTGCATGGCTTGCAGAGCCGCGGCAATGGCTTCCTGATTGGGCTTGGGGCGCCGCATTTCCGGATAGAGTCGCTGATAGATCTCGCCCAGAGCGGGATTGCGTGGGCCGATGCTCGGCATCGAGTTTTCGGAATTCTGCGATGGAGCAGAACTGGATGACTTGGCGAGTTTCTTGTCTCTGTCTCTGTCCACGATTCAGACCGCCGTTCTTGGGGTCATTTTAGCAGCCCGGGGCAAAAGTCGAAGCCTGACGCTCATGACACGGCATTTACAACACTCCTACACGCATACCCTGGTGCGAAACTATACACGCGCCGGCAGCCCAAACCGGGGAAGTCTCAACGACGGGAAAATTCGATCTTCCCTTCCGCTTCGGTGGGCACGCCGTTGCAGGTTGCGGGACGATACCGCCAGCCTCGAACGGTTTGCAGAACGTTGCGGTCCCGGGCCGGTCCGGCACTCTGCAGAATCAGAGGACTACGCACCCGGCCGTCGGCACCTATGATGAAGCTTACTTTGACCTTGAGGCCGGCTTCGATCGAGAGCAGAAGAGGATCGGGCGTGGTCAGAGCCTGGGGTGGCCGGGTGGCGGCGCAGCGCGAGCGTGCGCTCACGTGCGGGATGTCGCTGAACTCGGCGGCGCGCGTGGGATTCTTGAAGACCTGGTGTTCGCGCTCGGTTAGCAATGCCTGACGTGGGCGCAGAGCTGGAACCTGCACCGAGGCCGTGCTGGAAGTGGGAACTGCGAGGATCAGAAACCAGGGCCAGATGCGAAGCATGTGCGAAACCTACCCAGCAAACGGGTGCCGCTTCTTGTTGCCCTTCACCGCAAGTCTGGTGCCAGGTGGGGAGGGATTTAAGTATCTTGTTATCAGTCTGTTGGGGGGAGTTCACAACGGTCCGGCGCTCTCCATGTGAAGGCGATTGCATATTTCATCCTGAGAGGCACCGATGAACACAGCAACAACCTACTAGCTTAGAGTCATTGGTTCGCCGATGGGCGCAGCGTCAGAAAGGTAATTTCGGGAGGGCAATTCAGGCGCATCGGAATCCCGAGAGTGCCCAATCCCGCATTTGTGTAGAGCGTGAGCGGACCTACGCGGTACGTGCCCCACACGTACTTCTTCGCCATTGGTGGCAAGTAAAGCGGGGGTAGCAGCGGAATTCTAACCTGGCCTCCGTGGGAGTGTCCTGAGAGCTGCAGGTCGATGGGGGATTGTGAGGCTTCATCGGCGAAGTCTGGTTCATGCGCGAGAAGAATGACAGCTTCGCCGGCGGGGACGCCGTGCAGCGCCTTCGAGAGGTCGGCGGTCCTGCCGAGTACATCATTCACGCCGGCGAGCCAGATACGTGCGCCGTCCTGCTCGATTGCTACCGACTGGTTGGCCAGGACCTGGATGTTCTCGGCCTGGAGCGCCCGGGTCACGTGTTTGCGGTCCGTACCCTCGTCGTGGTTTCCCATGACAGCCCAAAGGCCGTGCCGAGCGGTCATCTGGCGCAAGAGGCGAGCACAGGGTTCGGCCGCGAACGCCGCCTTCCTCCTATTTCCGACCAAAGGCCGGGAGACGAAGTCTCCGGTGAGCGCGATCAGATCGGGATGAAGGCTATTGACCATGTCAATGGCGGCGTTCAGCGGATGGACGGAGAAGTAAGGATCGTAATGGAAGTCGCTGAGCAGAGCCACGGTGAAGCCGTTCAGCCGTTCGGGCCAGCGCGGCAGGAAAAAGTCCTGCCGCACGATGCGAGGATGGTTCGGCGCCAGAAAGATTGCGTCCCCGGCGATCGCGACCGTGCCGACGACGGCGGCGGCGCGAAGAAACTGGCGTCTTGTAGTGGGAATCAATGGCAAACGAGAATCACTCTGTGGGCATTGACGGCATACGCATGCGTACCTCCAGAATAACCGAACGGAGGGATTAAAAGTTAAACGTAACGAAGAGGTCGATGCGGCGAACCGCCGTACCGCTGGAAAACGGACCGCCTTGAAGGCTGTTTGCAGTATCGAAGTAACGCGAGCCCAGAATTCCAGTGGGGTTCGCCAGGTTCACGTTGTTAAGCGCGTTGCGGGCGGAGACGCCGAAAGTCAGAGTGTAACGGCGGTCGGAGCCGCCACCTCCCATTTGGGGTGCGGTGCCAAATACCGTGCCACGCGGACCACCGCGTCCGCCGCCCCCACCGCCGCCCGGCGGGCCACCTTGTCCCTGGTTCTGGTTGCCGGCGCCACTCTTTAGTTTGGGTCCGAATCCGATGGCCTTGGTGAGCCGCAGATTCATGACGAAGTGCGCTGCACCGGTCCCGTAGTTGATGGGAACCACCTTCTGGCCAGCGGCCGGCAGTGCGTCGTTGAAAGTACCGAGCGGAGTACAGTAGGTAATGCCGGTTGCAGTGCCGGGATTTGGACAGGTCGCAGTAGAAATAAGAACTGGACGATCGTTGAAGATGGAGTCGCCGTTCAAATCATCGGGCGTAGCGATGTTAAAGGGTGTGCCGGAACTGGCGATCAGAAACGGGCTCAGACGAAAAGAGTAAGGCAGCGCGAGGCTCCCGCCGAAAAACAGCCGATGGCGAGTGTCGAAGGAGGCGCGGCCGTAGTCCTCGCTAATGTCGTAGGAGTTCGAAGCAAAGCTCGAAACTCCGCCGGTATCGCTATTAGCATAGTTCAAGGTGTAGAAGCCGAAGAGTTGAATCTTTGAGCCGACTCGCACATTGCTATTCACGATGAGCTGGTTCTGGCGGAACACACCCTCGGAAGCGTACTGGTAGATGCGCGGCCCGCCGGAGGTCGCGGGGTTAAGGCTGAGTGAGAGCAATTGGTCGAAGCCGCGGGAATTCAGATAGGTGACGGCTAATGTGGCAGCTTTCGTCAACTGCCGCTCAACGCTGATGGCTGACTGCAGGGTATAGGGCGCGTAGAGCGAGGGGCTGGTCTGGTAGATGGACGGAGTGCTGGCGCTGGAACCGGCGGGGATGCAGTTAGAGATTGGGGTGGTGAGAGGTTGGTCCAGCCCGGGGAAGCACTTGGGGTTGTTGATGATGAACTGCTGCTGGGTAACGCCGTTGAGGCGCTCGGCTTGAAGAATCTGCTGTTCCTGGTAGCGATCATAGAAAATGCCGAGGCCGCCGCGGATCACCACCTTGGGCGGAGCATTCCTGCCACCCACGCCCCAAGCGAGGCCCAGACGCGGCGCCAGGTCGGCGTGGTCGCGAATGTGGTTCTGGGTTTCGAAACGCAGGCCGTAACTGAACGTGATGTTGCTGCGCAAGCGCCAGTCATCCTGGACATAGAGCCCGGCATCGAAGACCGAGACCTCTGCTGAGGGCGAGCCCTGGGTAATGATCAACTGGCTGGGCGTGCTAGCTTGAAAATCCGCGAGCGTGGGAAACGTAAAAGTGCCATTGAAACCCGCCGTTGACGCGTTGGCGTCGCGCAAATCGCGCAGGCGAGCTCCGAACTTGATGGTGTGGTTGCCGTGAATCACGGAAGTGTAGTTCTGGAATTCGTAGTGGTCTTGATGATCAGTACTCGTGCCCTGGTTATTGCCACCGCCGACGAAATTTGCCGGAACATTGACGGTGGGATTGGCGTCCTGCGCGGTCTGCGTGTCGTTTTCCCGCAGATATTGGAAGCGGGTTTCGTTGACGACTTTGGATCCGAAGATTTGTGTATCGCTTATCTGCACCGTGTGTTCGGTTGACCCCGTCTCGTACGCTTGCGTGGCCAGGTTGAACTGGCTCTGCTCATCGTTGGTCTCGGTGTCTCGATAGTATTGGTAGCGGACGGTTAAAGTGTTGTTTTTGCTGAGCGCATAATCGAGGCGGGGGCCGATATTAGTGCGCTCGTGCGGATTGGGAAGGGTGGAGCTAAACGGGAGAAAAGTCTCAGGATCGATGGCATTGATGGCAGAGAGGTTATTAATGTCCCGGCGCTGGCCGCTGACAAAGAACGACGAATTCTTATTGATCGCCCCTCCGATGCTCCCATTGAACAGGATGGAATCGTAACCTGGCGCTGTGCCTGTGACGAAGGGATCCTGGGTATTGAAGCCGGAATCGTTTCCGTCCAAAAGAAACTGGCCGTGAAGCTTGTCGGTGCCGGGTTTGGTGAAGACCTCGATGCGGCCGTAGCCCAGCTTGTCGTATTCCGAAGAGAACGGATTCTGATTGACGCGGATCTCGCGGATAGATGACTTGGGAGGGAGCTCACCCGCAGTGAAGCCATCGATGTAAAGCTGCCCGCCGTTAGGTCCGGCGGAGGGACCAGCCAACGCCTGCAAATCTGTTAGTAATTCGTCGGGATCGTCGGGCAGGGCCTCGAGTTCCTTGCCTGAAATGGTGATGGCACCGGCGTTGTTCCCGGGATTGACATCCACCGTTGGAGCGGTATCGGAGACTTGAATTTTCTGCTCTTCCACTTCAATGGCCATCGCGACGTTGAGGCGCAGGGGCTGATCGGTGGTGATGACCACATTGTCGTTCTCGTAGACGGCGAATCCCTGGGCGACCACGGTGAGAGTGTAGTGCCCCGCGGCCAGGCCTTTGAATTCATAGAAACCCTGTCCATTGCTTTGGGTGGTGATGGGTGGGGACGAAATGGCGGCCGGCGTCATGACTACGCTGGCGTTGGCGATGGCGGCGCCGGAAGGGTCGGTTACCTGGCCGCGCAGAATACCGGTGGCTGCCGGCGACGCGGCCGTCTGCGATTCCGCAGGTGGCGCGCACCACAGCAAGGACATGAGGATGAGTGCAAAACAGAGATAAGTCCGAACCTTCATTCCGTTATTCCATTTCTGCTGATGGTTTCGATCTAAGTTCGGTGGAGCGTTCGGTTGCGACGAAACAAATGTTATGGACCACCAGCGTCGCCGGAGGGCGCGCTCATGTTCCATGGTGTTAGCAGGGCCGCACTACTCGCGCTGGGAGCGGCCTGTAGAATCGGCTCTACGCCGCTGACCAAGGTGATCACCGTCCCTACGCCGGCAGTGCCCTCGGTGGAAAGAATGATCACAGCATCGCCTTTGTGCAGATCGGTCATTGCGGCCGCTTGCGCGTGGCTAAGCAGGCGCTGAACATCCGGCGCGCCGCCTGGACGCCCACTTCCACTACCATTTCCTGTGGCACCCGTGCCAGGAGGAGAGCCGGGAGACGCAGTTTGGCCATTCACGGCGGAACCTGAGCTGGGCGGGGCGCCGGGCGTTGTTCCGGCGGCCGCTCCTTTCAAGCGCATTGCAATCATCTGCGCCATCTCTGGAGGCAGGTGGCGAAGCTGCGAGTCCGGCGTGATCTTGATTATCACCGTTTTCTTCGACAACAGATCGTGAACGCTGAGGGTCGACGAACTTGCATCGACGGAGTTGACGGTTCCGGCAATACCTGGGAACGATCCGGAAACTACCTCTTCGGCTGCCAGTTCGCTTCCATCGGAGCTGCGATCGCCGCGCGCTCTCACCTGATCGCCAGAATGAATTTGCTGGAGTGTGCTGGGCTTGGCGTCGTCAAATTTCACGGAGTCGGGCGCATAGCGGCGAATCACCGTGGTGTTCGAGGTGTGAACGACGACATTCTTGCTTCGGACGGAAATGGTGACCGTTCCCGCCACTGGATCCACAGCGGTGGCGAGTCCGTCCACGCCGCGCTTTTGCCAGTCCTGCAGGTCCTGTTGATGCCGAGCCTCGAGGTCGGAGTGCTTCATCACGACCAGGGTGGACGCCGCTAGCGACAGGTTATCGTCGGAGACTTTCCCTGCCACCAGAATGCGATCGCCGATCTGGAGATCCTGCAACTGGATTGGCGTGGCGCTCTTTAGATCCTTCTCGCCGGGAGCGATACGAAGGATGCGAGTTGTGGTTTGCACCGTGACGTTTAGGTCGGGACCGGAGTCCGGGGTCAAAGTGATTACCGTTCCGTTGATGGCTTTGACGGCGCCGATGCGGCGACTGGCCGTGCTGGCGCCCGGGGCCTGGGTTTGCTGGATCGGGGTCATCGCATGGCCGGAGGGCACCAGGCAGAGGGCGACTCCGCTTGCCGCACAGACTGCAATCGCTAGAACTTGGTTGGCAGTGGCGTTCATGCGTTCTTACTAATTTACATTGCGCATGGCACAAAACCGCAGGATTTACAAAGTTTTACTTCGTTTTCAGCTATCTGAAGAGAAGATGAAGAACGGAAGACGCAGGTCCGGGAAATAGGCCAAGGCGCCGCAATTACTCCGCGATAAGCAGGTTCTCTGCGAAAGGCCACTGCTCATCAATCCATTGCGCCTCGCAGCGGAAACCGGCAGAGCGGGCCATGGGAAACACTTCTTCCAGCGAGTACTTGTGGCTGCTTTCGGTCCAGATGGTTTCGTCTTCAAGAAGCTCGACGGCAAGTTCGGCGGCTGGGATATTCACGGTCTGGCGGCACGTGGACCGCAGATGCATCTCCACGCTGCGGTCTCGGTGATTGATTCTGGCCACGTGCTCGAACTGCGCGAGATCGAAATCGGCGTCCAGTTCGCGATTGATGCGAGCCAGCAGGTTCAAATTGAAGGCAGCGGTCACTCCCAGTTCGTCGTCGTAGGCGTGAAGCAGTTGAGCGCTGGATTTCTCCAGGTCGGTTCCGAGCAGGAGCGAGTCTCCGGGCTGGAGAATGCGACGAACTTCGGCTAGAAACGCCATGCCGGCCGGGCGATCGAAGTTTCCGATGGTGCTCCCTAGGAACAACACGAGAAGATGCTGGCCGGCCGAGCGGTGTGCGGCCACTTCGAGCAGTCCGTCGAGATATTCGCGCTCGAAACCGAGGATGCTGATGGACTCGATGTCGCTGAGTTCACGTTCGCACATGGCGAGAGCGGAAGGAGAAATTTCGATGGGATAGTAGGCAGTGCGCTGGCGGCGGCAAAGAGCTTCGAGGATGTGGCGAGTCTTCCGGCCGCTGCCACTGCCAAGTTCGGCGACGGAGACGGGAGTAGCCAACCGTTCGACAATATCGTGACCATGCCGCCGCAGCAGACGCTCATCGGCCCGCGTAAGCCCGTATTCCGGCAGATGGCCGATCACTTCGAACAACGCGGAACCTACGTCGTCATACAAGTATTTCGAGAGCAGCTCTTTCTGGCCCGGCTTGGTGAGCCCGGCGCGCACGTCGATGGCGAATTCATAGCTCGCACTTGGAGTGATGGTTTGAACCAGCATGTTGGCAACTCCTTGGTGGCCAGCGGCCTTACGACGCTTCGTGATGATCAGCGGCTTACGCAGCGAAATCCGGTATAAATGAATTGGTAGTGCGCCTGAAACCAGTTGCGGAACGTGCGCCGCAGCATGCGGGCAGCGGTGCGCGCCGATCCACCTTTCATGACGAAGTGTTTGCCGTCGAAGAAGTCGGCGGAATAGCCACGGTAAAACGGGAACGGCTCGAATCCGGAGAACGGAGCGAACTCGGTGGACGTCCACTCCCAACCGTTGCCCAGCATGCCGTGAACACCGAAGGCGCTCTGGCCTCGAGGAAATGCATTCACCGGCACCGGACTCCAGCGGGCGGAATCAAAGTTGCCCAATGATGTTGCGGGCTCTTCCCTTCCCCATGGGTAATCTCGCTCGTTGCCGTGCGGAGTGGCATATGCTGCGCGCTGCCATTCGGCTTCGGTGGGTAATGACTTCCCAGCCCAGCGGGCATAGGCTTTGGCTTCCGCCTGACTCACGTAGACTGGCCAATCCAGGGGCAGCGGGACGTCATCGAACATGGTGCGATAGAGCCATTGCGTACCTTTGCGCCTCCAGAAAGCCGGATGTGAAATTCCCTGCCGGGACTTCCAATTCCAGTCTTCGTCCATCCACAAGCCGGGCGTCTCGTAGCCACCCGCGGCGATGAAGTCTAAATACTGACGGTTCGTCACCTTGTATTGATCGATGGCAAATGCCGGGACGTCGATGGTATGGGCTTCATACTCGTTGTCCCAGCCGAAAACGCCGCTGCCACGCGGGAGGCCGAGTGTGACGACACCGGCGGGAATCTCGATGCTGCGGTGAGCTACGGGCAAAGTAGCAATATTTAGGGGTTCTTGTTGCAGAAACTTCCGATGGACAGGCAACTGATGCAGCATGTAGGCGAGTGTTTCCGCGTGCATGAGGCGGTGCTCAATGGCAACATCGAGCAGAGTAGTGAGGGGAAACCCGTCGCTCTTGCGAAGATCAGAATCGAGAAGCGCCTGAGTTAGCTTCTCGTCCAGAACGGCTCGGATTTTGCTGACATAGTCCTGCACAGCGAAGATCGAAGGCCAGTTCGAAGGCTGATCGGTGGGCAGGCCGCCTGCAACCGGATCGATGCCGAAGGCGAACAGACGGTCGAACTCGGGATGAAAGCTCTTCAGTTCAAAAACACGTTCGTGGAACAAGTTCCAATCAAAGGCTTCCAGATGCCCAATATAGAAGATGATGCGGTGACGTTCAGGAATGGGGCGTTCGTAGAGAGAATCGGGCTTGACCAGAGCGAACAGATCGTCCGTTTGTTGTCGGGCGTCTGCGAGTTGCCCGATCAGATCATGACGGACAGCGGAGTCGGTCTGCGTGGCAAGCATTCAGGTCTCCCAATCTGGTGGTGAACGGA
Source organism: Candidatus Sulfotelmatobacter sp. (assembly GCA_049583505.1). Lineage (GTDB taxonomy): Bacteria > Acidobacteriota > Terriglobia > Terriglobales > Acidobacteriaceae > Sulfotelmatobacter. The sequence goes on along the minus strand of JBAUVZ010000320.1, from coordinate 17,396 downwards.
CGAAATAACTTAGCGGCGACTGGCGCAAGCGAATCAGTGGGAATTCTATGCCCGCAGCAGCCCCGAACGCCATAGGGTAATGTCCCTACCCGTTTTTCACGACAGCGCCATCATCGCCAAGCTCTTCAGGGACAGCCGGGCGCAGTATGATCTCTTGCAGTATGGTTAGATGACCGTTCGCAGCGCGCGGTCGCAGCCGAAAACGATCTTTCGGAAGCCACCATTTCGTTCCCTGCGGATCACCACGAACAGCGATGGTGCACGCCTCGTTGCGAAGTGAAGGTGTGCCGGCCAACCCTGCTTCTGTTCGCCCATCAAGCTAGTGGATCAATCCCTTGCTCTGCAGGAATTCGCGGGCGACATCCTTCAGGTCGCGGTGCTGGCCGTCAAGAGCGTAGTTTAGCTGTTGCATCTCCCGATCAGAAATCTTGCCGCCTAACTCAGCGACTGCGTTGGCAACTTCAGGATGCTGCTGCAGGGTTTGCTGGCGCATCACAGCAACCGCTTCGTAGGGAGGAAAATAGTGTCGGTCATCTTCGAGCACGAATAAATCTAGGGCTTGGATCAGCCCATCGGTGGTATTGCCGGCGGCGATATCAATCTGATGATCTTTCAATGCCGGGGCGAGTAAGCCCAGATCCATGATGCGGGGTGGCGCAGCAAAGTGCAGACCATAGGCGGCGGCCAGCCCGGCGTATCCGTCGGGACGCTCCATGAATTCGTAGCCAAATCCGGCTCGCCATTGAGGAGCGAATGCGGCGGCCTGCGATAAGGTTTTGAGATTCAGGCGGCGTGCGTCGTCCCCTCTAATCTCCATCGCAAAGGTGTCGTTGAAACCGAACGGCGGACCGAGTGTAAGGCCGAGGCGCGCTTCATATTGGCTCTTGACCCGCTGGTAAACTTCTAACCGATCACCGCCAACTTTCTGCTTGAGAATTGCGGTCAAGGCAGTGCCCGTGTATTCGGGATAGATGTCGATGCGCCCGGCGAGCACCGCCTGCTGGCAGATGTAAGTTCCCGCGAGATAGAAGCGACGCTCCACTTTCAGGTGGGTGCGCGCTTCGAGTTGCTGGGCCAGGAGTTCACCCAGAATCAGCGACTCGGTAAAGTTCTTGGAGCCGACCACAATGCGCTCGGAGTGCGAGGACGCGCACGAGGAGAGCAGCAGGATTACGAGAATCAAGCAGACCCGGCTCCAGCGCCATGCTTCGAAAACGCCGCGACGTCGTAGGTACTGATCTCGTTTCATCGTGGCCGCAAACGCTTCTCCAGCCATCCCAGGCCGAAATCCGCCGATAAGGCCAGAACCGCCGCGGGAATGGCTCCGGCCAGAATGAGCTGATTGTTCACCATGGCAAGACCGCGAAAGATGAACTCGCCCAGACCACCGGCGCCAATCGCGGCAGCAATCGTGGCCAGTCCTACCGAGATGACCACTGCCACTCGTACGCCTGAAAGAATGACGCTCATCGCCAGCGGCAGCTCTACTTGAAACAAGAGCTGGCTGCCGGTGAGTCCCATACCGCGACCGGCTTCGACTACCGCGGGATCGACGCCGCGGATTCCGGCATAGGTGTTACGTATCACGGGCAACAGGGCGTAGAGAGTCAGTGCCAGGATCGCCAGGCGGTCGGCACGATCGCCGAGCCAGGGCACCGGCAGCAAGAAGCCAAACAGGGCAAGACTCGGAATCGTCTGAATGATGTTGGCAGTTCCCAGCACTGGCCTATTCCACACCGGCCAGTGCGCGCTCAGAATGCCCAAGGGTATTCCTATCAGCACCGCGAGCAGCGTGGAGACTCCAACCAGCCAAAGATGCTCCAGCGTGAGTTCCAGAACCTGTTCGTGGTTTTGCAGGAAGAAGTGAAAGAGGTTCATGACGCGCCTCGATTTGTTGCCGAATCCAGTCCATCTCCGAAAGCCTGCACATACGCGGCGGCCAGCGGCTCGCTCGATCGCAAGAAATCCTCTGGAGAGAGAACCGTAACCAACCGCCCGGCTTCCATGAGGGCTATGCGCGACCCGAGCCGCAAAGCTTCGCGCAAGTCGTGCGTGACGAAGACTACTGTCTTGCCCAGCCGCTGCTGAAGGGAAAGGAACTCGCGCTGCAGTTGGTCACGGGTGAGCGCGTCGAGCGCACCGAAGGGTTCATCCATCAGTAGGATCGCGGGATCGGCGGCCAGCGCTCGAGCCACTCCCACGCGCTGCCGCTGCCCACCGGAGAGCTGGTGCGGGTAACGCGAGGCCATTTGCGCTTCCAGCCCGACCATCTGCAACAATTCCGCGACGCGCTGACGAATCCGATCTGCTGTCCAGCCCCCGATTCGCGGGACGAGGCCAATGTTTCGTTCCACCGTGAAGTGCGGGAACAAGCCCACCTCCTGGATGACATACCCGATGCTGCGACGCAAACGAATGACGTCGCTCGCGGCAGTAGGCTCGCCGTTCACACGCACTTCCCCGCCGGTGGGAGTCAACAGTCGATTGACCAGCTTCAGCGTTGTGGTTTTCCCCGAACCACTGCGCCCCAGCAAGACGAGAGTTTCGCCGCGTTGCACTTGCAGATTCAGCCCCGACAGCAACTGCTGACCGTTGGGGAGCAAGTAGCCAACATCGCAGAACTCAATCACCGGATGATCGGTGGGATTTCGGTCCATGTTGTGTCAAAGCAATTTTCTGTGAAAGCGTGCTTTGTCTAAGCGTGCTCGCCAAGCATACCGGAGTTCGCCAGCCGACGGCATCAAAGCGCTCCGGAGCGTCCCAATTACTTTCGTGCGACGGGCACCCAGAGAGCTAATAGACGAGCTGAATCCCTCTCGCTACGATCTTATGAGAGTTGTGGAAATTTCGTTTGGCTATGAGTGTGTCCGCTTTACGTAACTTTCTTTGCTGGATAATGGCCATCCTGTGCCCGCTTTCGCTGGCAGCGGCGGAGACGGGGTCCGCCGTATTGCACAGCCAGGGCGGCGTATGGGTTAACGGCTTCGAAATAGCCGGATCCACTGTTGTCTTTCCCGGAGACCTGGTGGAGACCAAACCGGGATTTGTGGCCAATCTCGACGCCGAGGGGTCGTCGGTCCTGATTCAGCCAGAATCCGTGGTGAAGTTCCAAGGCACCTTCCTGAGCATGGAGCACGGAGGCGTGTCCGTGGGAACTTCCACCGCGATGAGCGTGCAAGTGAACTGCATCAAGGTCGAGCCCGTTTCCAACGAGCGCACGCAATACGATGTGGCCGACGTCAGCGGCGCGGTACAGGTTGCAGCGCGCAAGAACGATGTGAATATCACGCAAGGCGTCGGCGCCCTCAGAAAAGCATCTACCCAGATCGGCTCATCTCAATCTGCCACCGTACATGAGGGAGAGCAGGTAACCCGCGACGAATCGACCGCCTGCGGACCCGCACCTCGGCCCGAAGGAGCCCGCAACGGTCTGAATACAAAATGGCTCGAGATCGGCGGCGGCGTAGGAGTAGGAATTCTGGTGCTTTGCCTGCTCCTGTGCAAAGGCTCGGGGCCCAGCAATGTAAGTCCTTCTGACCCATAAGCCTCCACCCGAGCACTCGGCAAGCTTCAGGGCTTCACAACTTCCTATAGCTCTGGTTGTGAATCTCCCGATACCTCCGATCACTCCCCGCCCGGCAAAACCTGAGCAAGATGTACGAATGGGGCGTATACTGGAGACCTTGACCTCGAAGACACCCTGACACCACGTTGCGCCTTCGCGATTGAGAAATTCCCTGAAAGGCGAGTGAGGTGTCGAACCTGAGAGCCTCTGGAAGTCAGTTCTTTCAATCCCCAGAAATCGAGTCGAACAAGCGGTCCTACCGTGTGGCCGATTCGACGTTTCGCTTGTAGCGGGGATCTCCAGAATGGCGCAACTTCGACTTATGTGCGGGAGCGGAAGTTTCGCAGCACCGCGTCTTCTACGTTAACCAGCCCACAGGCAGGAGATCAACATGTCGGGAATCAACGGCGATAAAGCCAGATTCAACCGGCGCCGCAGGCAAAAGATTAGCCGCCGCCAGAGTAACGAAAAGATGTTGAAGGCCTTGGCTGAAAAACACCTGGTAGCGCCGGCGAAACCGGCCAATCTCAAGGAGAAAGTGGCATGACCACGCCGGTTGTCGCATTGCCCCTTTCGATTCCGGTTGGCAATCCAGCGAAGAAGAAGCGCGTACTGCTGCTGGACACCTCGCAGACCAGACGCGATTTGCGGGCCGACGTGATGAGACAGCTTGGCATTGAGGTTGATTGTGCGGCCGATGTGCTCGAGGCACGATGCTGGTGGCGAGCCGACTTATACAATCTGGTGCTTATCAACGTAGCGGGAGAGACCGACAGCCGGGACAAGTTCTGCATCGACATTCGGAGTGCGAATCCTCCGCAGAGAATTGCTTTCTTCGTGGGCGGGCCCGAGTATCTCGCAGCGGCGCCGCATTCCGATGAGGCGCCCGCGGAAGGCGACACAGATGCCATGCACAAGGAGATGGTGGCAGCGCTGCTGGCTCAAGGTTCCCACAACTCATCGCAGCAGCGGTGGGGAATACTGGAAGCCTGCAGAAGAATTTCCAGCGTTCGCTCGGTCAGCGAAGCACGTTCGCGCGCGATACGGGAAACGCCCAGACCCTCTCGGTGGGCGGAAGCAATCGAGCAGCATTCCGCCCGCGAAGCCGCCCAACCTCAACCGTTATTTGCAACCGCAATAGCAGCAGAAAGAGAAGAACTCCTATGAAGAATCTTTATGTCGGCAACTTACCCCACAGCACGACGGAACCGGAACTTCGTGGCTTGTTCGAAGCGCACGGTGCAGTCGAGCGCGTCAGTATTGTGACGGACCGCGAAACCGGCCGCGCCCGGGGCTTCGCGTTTGTCGAAATGACCAACGCAGCGGAAGCCGATAAGGCGGTAGCAGCGTTGAATGGAACCGAACTGGGCGGTCGCGCGCTCAAGATTAACGAGGCTAAACCGAAAACCGATTCACCGCGCGGTGGCGGCGGACAGCGTTTTGGTGGTGGGGGCGGCAGCCGGGACGACTATCAGGGCCACGCCCGCCAGCCTCGGGAGCCCCGCTGGTAGCGGCGCGCCGTCCTCGTGGATGAGTTGCTGATGTCTGAACTTGACCGAGAAGCAAAGCGCCAGCCGCTCTTGCCGAAATTGACGATCGGAGATTGGGTATGCCAGGACGAGGTCGATCAAGCTTTACCAAACGCCAGAAAGAACACACGCGCCAGCAAAAACAGCGCGACAAGGCCGAGCGCCGCATCCAGCGCAAGGACGAGCCTTCAGGCACGCCAGGGGACTCCAGCGAACTGGACTTGGACGAGTTGCAAAGGCATGCTGCCGAGCAGGCTGCTCTGTTTCAAATGGGAGACGACCGCGACATTTCGAGCATTCCCCGCGAACGTGTTCCGGAGAAAACGGAATCGTAGAAACTCGTGTCCTAGGTAGATCTACCGGACAACAGTCCATCCACGAAGTAGGGGCGCGTCTTTTAGGACGCGCCCCTTCGATTTACTGGCTGATTCCCTTCTTCTCTCTAGTTAGGCGAATACTTCACCAGGCAACCTGGTGAGGGTTCGGCTGGCGAGCGTGTTCTGGACGACATGCTCCGAGCGCTCGGCGTTGGCCCAGTCTACCTGCTTGCGTTCGATCTTCAATTTCAATGCGCGTTCGATGTGCCGCAGTTCGATGACCTCGCCGCCGGCCACTAAGCTGGTAGCCAGGCCTTCCGATCCGGCACGTCCGGTTCGTCCCACGCGATGGATGAAATCCTCTGCCATCTTGGGCAGGTCGTAGTTGATCACATGCGCCACGTCATCGATGTGCAAGCCGCGTGCGGCCACGTCGGTGGCCACCAGCACTTGAAAGCGCGCTTCCTGAAACCCACTGAGCGCTGCGTTGCGCTGCGATTGTGATCGGTCGCCGTGAATCATCGCGGCTGAGAAGCCTTCGCGCACCAGTTCCTTAGCCAGGCGTTCCGTGCCGCGCTTGGTGCGGGCGAAGATGAGCGTCTGTCCTTTTTCGGCGTAGAGCAACTGCCGCAGCACGTCCGGTTTCTCAGCCGGACGCACTTCGTAGGCTTGCAGCCGGACACTTTCGACCGGCTTGAGCACGGAACCGATCGCCACGCGTATGGGATCAAGCATGGAATCATTCACCAGGCCGGCGACGGATTGCTCCAGCGTGGCCGAGAAACACAGTGTCTGCCGGCGTTGCGGCAGGATCGCGAGGATGCGGCGGATGGCGGGCAAAAAGCCCATGTCGAGCATGCGGTCGGCTTCGTCGAGTACCAGAATCTTGACCTCACGCAGGTCAATCAGCTTGCGCGTGATGAAATCCTGCAAGCGGCCGGGGGTTGCGACTACCAGGCTGGAGCCGGCGCGGACCGCCTGAATCTGCGACTTCTCGGAGACGCCGCCGATCACCAGCGCCGCTTTGGATAGTCCCTTGCCGCGCAGTTTTTCGTATTCTTCGTTGACCTGGATGGCCAGCTCACGCGTGGGCAGCAAAACCAGCACGCGCACCTTTTGCGACGGCTCGCGCTGCAGCATTTCGATGATCGGAATCAGAAACGCCAGGGTCTTGCCGGTACCGGTCTGCGCTGTAGCCAGTACATCTTTGCCCTCAAGGGCGCAAGGAATAGCCTGCGCCTGAATCGGCGTAGGGATAACAAATTGAGCTGTCGCCAGCCTCCGCTGCAAAGCAGAAGATAGCGGTAATTCGGTAAAGCTAGTCATTCGTATTTGTTCTTTCTGGAGGGGCCTGATGTTACACACGTATCGTGAGTTCCCGTGCCGCTCTTATGTTTTGATTTGACGCTGAAATAAACGGCGGGCAGGAAAAGCGGAGATGAATCTGATCCAACAGGATCACCGCGTCACGAGCAAACCGTGGCAGTAGCGTTGAGAATCATTATAGCACAGGATTCGGTGCAGCAACCCGGGCACAGGATCGGGAGGAGCAATCGATAGTAACAAGGCAAGTGATTGAAAGCATGGGGACCCGGTCAGAGTCGGACCGCCGACCAACGGTTTAGGCAAACTCTTTGGAGAGCGGCCACCTGGCTAGCATGGGAGCTTCAACTATTGGCAAACTGCGTCATAGGGCTTGCCCATGACTTGGTTCGAGCGGATTCTTCCACTGCGTGCAGAACCCTTTGAACCTTGACGGCGTCTTGGAAATTCGCATGAAATGTCTCATCTTTTTCCAGTGAGTGCATGAAATCAGCCAAGGTCAGAATGAACGTATGCTCATACCCCAGAATATGTCCGGGTGGCCAGAAATCCGACGTGTAAGGATGGCCTGGGCCGGTCACCAATACGTTGTGACTGCCCTGCACTTCCGTGGCATCAGCGGCGTCGAATACATGGAGACGATTGAGATCCTCCAAATCAAAACGCAAAGCGCCCTTGGCCCCGTGAACTTCCAAATAGTTGCGATTGCGGCAGCCGATTGCAAAGCGAGTAGCCTCGAAGCTGCCGATGCTGCCATTCGAAAAACGCGCAAGTGTTAGTACCGCGTCATCCACTTCCCGGTGTGGGGCAAAGGTGTGGACTAGAGCCGAAACTTCGTCTATCGACCCGTTCAACATCAAGGCCAGGTCGATTGAGTGCGACAAAAGATCGCCCATCGCGCCTGATCCAGCCTCAGACCGCTTAAACCTCCATGCATCCGGGCTGGCTGGGTCCGCTCCCCAGCTCTGCAAATACGTTGCCCTGTAATGGTAGATTTGGCCTAATCTTCCCTCGCCCACCAATTTCTTGGCGAGAGCAATCGCGGGTACGCGGCGGTAGTTGAACCACACCAGAGTGGGCACATTCTGCGCTGCGTTAGCCATGCCCTCTGCTTCCTCAACTGACATAGCGAGCGGCTTCTCACAAAGCACAATTTTTCCCGCTCGGGCGGCGGAGATCGCAATCGGTGCATGAAGATAATTGGGAGTGCAAATGTCGATGACGTCCACGTCTTTTCGTTCTACTACGGACTCCCAATCGCTTGCTACTTCCTCCCAGCCCCAGCGTGTAGCCATCGCCTTAAGCTGCGGTTGATTTCGCCCGCAGATGATCTTCAATCTGAGATCGTAGGAGGATTCACAAAAATGGCCGACCTGATGAAAGGCATTGGAGTGCGCCCGTCCCATGAACCCCTGGCCAATCATTGCCACATTCAGTCGTTTACGAGACGTCATGCTTGCCTGCCCAAGACTTTGTGGAACGCGTGCACAATGTCTTCTTCATCCTGCTCCGTCAGGCATGAAGGAATCGCAAGCAAGATGCTGCGTTCGAATAGTCGATCGGCGACCGGGCAAGTGCCTTTGTGATAGCTCGCAGTCGAGCCCTGATTTTCCGACAGCCTCCAAGGCGATCCTTTCTTGTCCACACTCGTCTTATTCACCAGACTCGGGATATTGAAATAAATATGCATACCCCAATTGGTCATCACCACGTTGTTGACCCCCTGAGATGAGGTGACGATACCCTCGGCGCGCAATGCTCGATTGACCTGGCTGGCGACTTCAGGCGTGTCAAAAGTGGAAATCAAAAAGCAACCGGTGTCCCCTTCGGGATCAACAATCTTTCTTAGCTGCAGTTGAGGGAGTTCTTCCAGAGCCCGGCGAATGCGATATTTGCTGCGGTGCATCGCTGAGATTATTCTCGGGAGTTTTCGGAGCTGCACTCGCAAAATTGAAGCCCGCAGTTCATCGATCCGGTATCCTCGTCCCCATAAACACAGAGCAAGGTTATCAAAGACGGTCCGGCCGTTAGCGTCCCGAGCGTAGCCCAGGTCGTGACAGGCAAAGGCTCGGTCGTAAAGACGGGCGTCATTCGTGACGACGGCTCCGCCTTCTCCGCTGGTTATATTTTTGTTCATCTGGAAGCTGAATATTCCCATATCCCCAAATGTGCCGACCTTTTTCCCGTTGACACTTCCCCCCGCACACTGAGCGCAGTCCTCGAGAAGAAACAATCCTCGCGCGCGGGCTACTTTGAGAAGTTCGGCAATGTTTGCGGGGGCCCCACTCATGTGAACTGCGATGATTCCCGTTGTTCGCGGGGTAATGGATTTCTGGACAGCAACGGGATCGAAGCAGAACGTTTCATCGATATCCGCCAACACCGGAATTGCGCCGAGATTTACTACCGCTGCGACAATCGAAACCCACATGTAGGCGGGAACGATCACCTCCTGTCCGGGTCCGACGCCCAGCGCAGAGAGCGCAGTGTGCAGAGCCCCGGTGCCGCTGCTTACGGCGATTGCGTGAGCTACGCCGAGAAACGACGCGAGCTCGGACTCGAAGGCTTCCACTTCTGCTTGTAGATCGATACCGTAGTAGCGGAATGGCGAGCGACTTTTCAGTACACGCAATGCTGCCTCGATCTCTTCCTCATCCATGTGGTGGATACCTGGAAACTCCAAGGGGAGAGGCTCGGTCCGAACAGGCTTGCCACCGTCGATCGCTAACTTCTCATCTATCGTCGTAGAATCGTCTTCTGTTAGCTTCATTTTGCGTCACCCATGATTGATTGTTGGATTTTCCTTAACTGCCTGTCTTGCTCTTTACCTGCTGAGCGCGTTCTCCGGCTTCCGCTTGGGCGCTCTTACTGTTCCACAATGCCGTCGTGATCGAAATCGCCGGCAACTTCAAGCGGAGTACTCGATCATGGAATTTCACGCCCATTTCCACATCTTTTTCCTTGCTGTTCATCACCTCGATCACAATTTTGCCATCCGGTGCTTTGAACGCCATTACCCGCACTCCGTTGAGTGATCCGGTAGTCTTAATACGAATATCCCCGGGACGCACGAACTTGCTGAAGTGTGCGAGGTAGTAGTAGAGGCCTGTGTAGGTGACCTTCTTTGATCGACGATCGATAATGACCACTGGATGCTGAACGTTGGGGTTGGGGTTTCCATGAATCTCCGACACGGACCAAGGCCCGCCCTTTTCGTCCAAGATCATATTCCAGTAGATCCAGGCGGACGTATCAACCTCGAGATCGTTGAAAATCTGATTGCCCCAGTAATCACCGTCCTCAAAGTCAAAACGAGGAAGGGGCATCGATTTAGGCGTGCCCGCATCGTAGGCATAGCACACTTCCGTCATCCATAAAGGCAGGTCGGGATATTGACGATGCAAGTTCACGATTTTGTCCCAGTCCTTGTTGTCATATCCGTGATAAGGAGCGACTGAGACGTACTGACGTGCCGCAGGATCATCCAGCAGCAGCGGATAATTACGAGCTGCGTCATCCCGGTCGGGCGCTTCGCTCAACATGATGCGGGTGCGAATATCCTCTTTCTTAAGAAGCGGGCCAACGTGGTCTTTCAATAGAGCATCGATCTCGTTGTATGGAATCTTGGTATAGATATCCGGCTCATTGAAAAGACTTAGATAGTCGACGAATACGCCGTGTTTCTCGTACTCCTGGAGATAACGGAGATAGTAGCGAGCCAGCGCATCGTAATATTGCGGATTCACGTCTTGATTCTTGTTCACATCGAACAACATCCAGTCCGGCGGATAATCCATCGGCGCTTGCAAAACAAACCTACCGTAACGGCGAGCCAGCTTGATGAACGTGATCAGACCATTTGGACCGAGATCGCGCGCTATGGAGAAATGGCTCATGGCGACGTCGCCGGGCACATCATCATAGCTGTAGAAAGGTCCAGCTGACATGAAGTCTGTAGAGGCAATTACGGTTTTCATGGCGGAGAAGCCAGCACCCTTCTCGGGGTCGAAAAGCGCGCGCAAAACCGACTCGCGTTCGCTGGGAGGCAAACTGTTGAGGCAAATGAGGCCCGCTTCTAGGAAAGACGCCCCGAAGCCGTCGATCTTCTGGTAGGTGACAGCATCATCTATCTCGAAATTCGCTGCCCCCGAATCGCGAGCCGGCTCGAAACGCAGAATTGGCTTTGGAGTAATGCGATCCCCTGCTTTCGAGGATACTAAGGTCTGAACATCCTGCGCCACGGTTGCTACGCAGGACATCAAGAGGAACAGGCCGAGAAATATGGCGAGACATCCTTTGTCTATTCGCGCCGTCTCAAAGGTCTTCACACGCAATCTCTCTTCCTTCCCCGTCGAGAATAGAGCAGACACCGGAGTGAGCCGGTGCCCGCACTAAGAGTGCTAGTCTCGCCCATCAAGCGCGCGGTCACTGGATGGCGGTCAGCGCGCTCTGCGCCGCAGCACCATATCCCGACGCGGCAGTAAAGGGACTAGAATTGGTTTTGAGAAGCACGGGCTCGCTGCAACCCCCGTTCTTCGTGAATGCCCAGAACCAATAGCCAACTTGAGGAGACGAACCGTTGGCCCAGCTTACCATCGACTTCGTGTCAGTGCCCGTACAGCCGCCTCCGCCATCCTTCTTCGGAAGTTCGCCGGTTTCATCGATGACGATCGGGTAACCGGCGACTTGGATCGGATTCCACGTACTTGTCCAGCAACTGGAATCGGTGCAGTCCAAGTCGTAGTAGAGGTGAATTCCAGCGGCAATCTGTTTATCACTTACATACTGGGGTACGTAGATTGTCCAGTCGTTGAGTTCGTTCGAAAAGTCGAGTCCCGCAATGATGATCACATTCGATGCGCCCTCGTTGCGGATCGCCGTCACCACACTCGCCACTCCCTGAACGTTCCAGGTGTTGCTCGCTCCATTGGGGCCGTCGCAAGCGCCACTAGTCGAATTCTGGGCGTTGCATTCCGTCGCGATAAATGATGTGGTACAGCCTCCATTCATGTAGCACGTCCAATCAGAAGCGACGTTGTCTCCTGTCTGCCCGTTGCCTGGGAATTCCGGTTCGTTGGTGAGATTGAAGATGACCGCCGGGTTGCTCTTGAACGTAGTCGCCACCGACTGCCAGAACTGTTCTGAATAGTTCATGTCCATGGCGGGAAAATTATCGATAATGTTGCTGGTCGCTTGGACAAGCTCCGGACCACCGCCTACGTGAAGGTCGACCTCTGCCACCAGGCCGGCCGCGTTGGCAGCGTTGACGAAGTCCACGATCTGCGAAGTGTAGGCCGAACCCCATACCATCGTCGATCGACCACTCGTGGGCACGCCCAGCCAGCAGTCCTCATTGAGTGGTATGCGGACAACGTTCGCATGCCAGTCGGTAATCATGCCGCTAACGACCGCCTGATAGTCGCTGGTACTGGCCGGCAAATTTGATGAGTCCCAGACCGTTGCTGAGCCGTCGTCGGTGCCGTCGCCCAGACACGAATATTCCGAGCCGCTTACGTTAATTCCGCGCAGGACGACTGCTTCGCCGGAAGTGACGCTCTTAGTGCCGAGTTTTCCCGCGGAGGTCGTTACGAACTGATTACCAACAATTTTGATACCGGGAGCTTGTGAAAAAGCTTGTGGGTAGGCAAATGCGAGAAACAGGCAAAGCACCCCAAGCCGCGTCGATTTCGCATCAAATGTCGAATGCTGGCACTCCGTTGGTTTCATTTGAATCTCCTGCGTTGTGATGGTCGGATGATGCCAATTGTGTTTCGACTGACGGCAGCGACACGCTGCCGACAACCTCAGAAATTGAACTTGAGAGCAACCTGACCAATGCGAGGGTCGCGAGCGACGGTGATGATGCCAAAACTCGATCCTGGAACTCCCGCACAGCTCCCTCCGGGTCCACTTGTGACACAGGTGCCTGTACCTGGAGAGCCCAGGCCACTCGTTGCTACAAATTGCGTATGATTGAACACATTGAAAAACTCGGCCCGAAACTCGATATGCATACGCTCACGAACAGTGAAGTCTTTCAAAAGTGCCATATCCCAATTGTTGATTCCTGGCCCGCGAAAGAATCGGCGCCGCGCATTCCCTAACTGACCCAACTGCTCTGAAGTGAACAGTGATGGATTGAAATACGGTTGCCCGCTTCTTGGGTTAGTAAAGTTCAGCGGACCCGGAGTAAAGTTGGGAGTGTCAATGCCATTGTTGTTTGGTCCCGCAGATGTAGTACCCGTCAGCGAGTTATCGTCGAGCTCAAGCAATGTAACCGGCAGTCCGGTAGAAAACCGAGTGATGCCGGAGAGTTTCCAGCCGCTAGTGAGGTTGGCTCTCTTGCCGAATAGACGGTCGAACGGCAGCTCGTAGGTGTAACTGATGACAAAGTTGTTTCTCAGATCAAAAGCAGCTAACTCTCTGGTCTGGCTGGGATTAAAAGGATTTACTTGATCGCCCAGACCCGAGGCCTGATCCAGGGTCTTGCTGTACGTATATCCGGCCAATAACTCCAGGTGGCCACTGCGGTGGCGAAAAGTAGCTTCTAAGGCGTTGTAACTCGCGGTACCGATATTTTCGTAGAGACCGGTGCTGCCAAAGTCTGCTCCCAAGGGCTGCCGAGGAATTACGGTTTGTCCAGTGGCAGTTGTAAAAGTGCCGGTCTCGGCCATGGGGCCGCAAGCGGGGTAGACGGAAAGACAGAGAGCCGGAATTGAAGGATTGGCATTGACCAACACCAGTAGCCTATGACTTTGCGTACCCACATAGCTGAGGTTCAACAACGAATTGCTGCCGAGTTGTCGCTCGAGCGACAGTTCATAATGTTCGGCGTAGGGAAGACGGTTTTTGTACCAATAGCCGGGTGAACTTGAAATCGGCTCGAACTGGGCCCAGTTCACGTTTGGATCGGGATTCGACGCCGACACATTGGCGGAAGGAAAAACAACTGGATAGCGCTGTCCCTCGCTGTTTCCTGTAGCTCGATCAACGAAAGGAGTGGCAAATAAAGGAGGATTCGGACTCGAATAAAACAATCCGTAAGGAGGGTCACCCACCTCCAGCGCGTCGGTAAGATCTTCGATCGCGGTGTAGAAGATGCCGTATCCCGCGCGGATGCTACTTTGTCCACTGCCGCCTAGCAACCAGTGCAGAGGGCCCGTATCTGATGACGGCGAATATGCCAATCCCACTCGTGGGGCGAAATTGTTGTAATGAGTAGGAGCCAGAGTCGATGGCACATTAGGATCACCAGGGAATACCCAGCCGGTGGGAGCACCAGGGAACACTTGTGATTCTTCTCCTGGAATTATGGTTTCCAGCTGGTTCTTGGCTTCCCACCACGAAGTGCTTACGTCCCAGCGGAGGCCATAATTCAACGTTAGTGCTGAAGTAACACGCCAGCTATCCTGCGCATATAGTCCGAAGTAGCGGCTGCGGGAGTGGAGCGGAGCCTGCTGCCCCTGCTCATAGTAGACCGGCGCGCCGATTAGAAAATCAGCGAAATCGAGCCCCGTCTCTGATCCGTCGAAGGCGAAACTGCCATTGTTGGCGCCGTAAGCGACCTGCGTGATCTGGTCGTAATGAATGTTGCCGCCGAACTTAATGGAATGAGTGCCAATCACTTTCGAATAATTGTCAAGCAGTTGATAAGTATTGTTGTATTGGGCCAGCGGATAGGCATTGACGCCGAAACTGAAGTTGTTAAACGAAATATTTGGCACTCCTTCAAACTGCGGCGCAATCGGGACAATGCCCAGAGTGCTCGCACCGGTCACAAATCCTAGAGAAGAGAGCGATGGGCCCACGCCCCCCTCCGGTTCGCCTGAGAAGCTCGCGAAACGCATGTAATGTAGACGGAGCTCGTTCACTGCGGTCGCACTTTGCGTCTTTATGTCGCTCAAATTGACCATCTGTGCCCTGCCCACATTCAGAACGTTGAACCCCGGCAAAGACACAAAACAGTAGGGACATTGCTGGCTATAGTCATCCAGAAAGTAGTACGCAGAGAGCATGCCGGCGCGGCTGTTGCCATCGACCCGGATTCCACCTTTATCGTCGCGCAGCACGTTGTTGTATGCGCCGGTCTCGAAAAAGGGCTGGCCATCCTCGGTCGTATTCGGCGCCGGAATATATTTGGTCGTGAGCGCTTTTGCTGGAGCAGACCACCCGCTCGGTGGAATCATCGCATTGGGAAATATGCAGCCGGTAATCGGATTGTTGGACGTGCAATTCGTCGCGTACGTGGCAGTGGGGTTGTTGCCTAGCTCGTTTTCGCCTTGCGAATAGTAGTATGGCTCCGTCGCGCTGACCGTATAGCCAAGCTGGGTAGACAGCTGGGTAGCAAAATACGGACCGCTGGGGCTGGTGGGCACCGTATATTGCTGCCCGTTTACCGTTTCGCTAGTAGCGAACACTCCGGCAGCGGCTACGTCGGCGAGATTTCCGGTGAGGTCAGCCGCAGAATAAACTGGCACATTGGCGACCTGCCCTTCAATTTGTCGCGTACCTTGATAATCGACAAAGAAGAAAACCTTCTTACGTACAATTGGGCCACCGAATGTTCCGCCAAATTGGTTTTGCTTGAATGCCCCGCGGATACCGCTGAAGTAATTGCGGGCATCGAGATCGTCGTTGCGCAGGAACTCAAACAGTTCCCCGTGAAGGTCGTTTGTGCCCGACTTGGTAATCGCATTCACCTGTCCGCCGCTGTAATTGCCGTATTCAGCGTCGAAGTTGTTGGTGATGATGCGAAACTCCTCGATGGAATCGAGGTTAGGAACAATCGCCGTGGTCTGATTTACGCCTTCGTTTACGTTGCCGCCGTTCACCATAAAGCCATTGGCAGTCTCGCGCTGGCCACTAACCGAGAGGCTGCCGGCGTTCAGATTGCCAGAAGGCGAAAGGGGCGCGTACTCTCCCGAGGTTTCTGGCGCTACTCCGGGCTGCAGAGCCAACAAGTCGGTGTAGCTGCGGCCGTTGAGCGGGAGGGACTCCATCTTGGCGCTCCCGATCACTTCGCCCATTTGCGTATTCGTGGTTTCAACCCGAACCGTGCTGCTTGAGACGGTCATCTCCTCGTGCACGCCGCCCACCTGAAGACGCGCATCAACCCTTATTGCACTATTTGCGTCAACGCCAATAGCAGTCTGATGAAACTCCTTGAAGCCGCTCTTACGCACGCTGAAGGCATAGGTGCCAACCGGCAAAGCGAGAAAGGAATAAAAGCCCTTCTGATCGGTGACAACTGCCCGCGGAACCCCGGTTTCGATGTTACGAGCAGTAACCTCCGCTCCGGCAATCACGGCCCCACTGTCGTCCGTCACAATCCCCGAAATACTCCCGGTTACGCCAGCATTCGCAGTTTGAAAGGTGGATAAACAGAACAAACCACCGAGCAGCGCTGACCAGACAACCGCACGCCACTGAATCCTTCGGCGTAATCCATGGTCGAACCCTGTTCGAATCGTGAAGACGACTCGCTTATATAGCATTAGCTCTCCTGTGAGCTCTCTGCTTGGCTGTGAGAAATTCTCTTCCATTTAATTCACAAAATGAATTAATATAGCCAGATTGTGGCTCAGATTTACGCCTATTAATTCAAGTTTGTCAAGAAATTATTTGTGGACTAGTGTGTTTGAGCAGACTTGCGCCACTGTGCTCAGGTTCTTTCAGTGAACGACTGCACACTGGCTGTAAATTAGCTGCGGGACTGGATTTGGTCGTCAGCTGCAAACTGTGATAGGTCAAGCGCTTCGGGTGGCACAAAGCCGAACGGCTGAACTCGCCATGAAAGGGCATAAAGTGTGAACGCAAAAAGTCTACTGAGGGCCCCGGCTCGAAATCCTGAATCCAAGTCTTTCAGGAACGAGTGGAATGTTCTGCAGCTCATTCACGCGAAGAGCAACATTTCGCGAATTGAGCTTTCAAAGCAGACCTGCCTGAGTGCAGCTTCCATTACCGCCATCGTCCAAAATCTGATCCACAAGGGGCTGGTTGTAGAATCCGGTCACAACTCGAGTGCTCTTGGACGAAAACCCGTTTCTTTGAGTCTTCGCGACGACGCTGGATTTCTTGTCGGAGTGGACTTGGGATCGTTCTATACGCGAGTAGTAGTGACAGACATCCGAGGCGCTCTGGTGTACAAGCAAGAGTTCGAAACTGGAATGCCGGACGGCCGCGATCTTGTTCTGTCCAGAACAAAGAAGGCGATCCACAAAGCAATCAATGATTCCGGAAGACCAAACAACTCTTTCAAGGGAATTGGAATCGGGCATTCAGGTGTGATCGATGTAAGTAAAGGACTAGTACTATCCTTTCCACGCCCCGGTCAGATGACCGAATGGAAAAATGTCCCGCTCCGAGACATCCTAGAACACGAATTTGGCGTGCCTTGTCTGCTTGAAGACAGCGTACGAGCAATCGCGACAGCCGAGAAGCATTTTGGACTTGGAGCAGGTCTGAGCGATCTCATATACGTTGACGTAGGAATGGGAATTGGCGCCGCGATTTTTCTGGACGGGAAACTGTACCGCGGGCCCGGTGGCAGCGCGGGCGAATTCGGTCACATGACAGTAGATGAGCACGGCCCGCTTTGTTGCTGCGGCAATTATGGATGCTTGGAGACGCTAGCTTCTTGTGGAGCCATTATCCAATCAGTGA
>JBAUVZ010000319.1:0-3476 GCA_049583505.1 Candidatus Sulfotelmatobacter sp. | reverse complement strand
GAATGTGCCTGGGACATAGAATTCAGTCTCCATGAACCCATCCGCAGCATGTTCCTCGACTGAGAACTCCGCCGAGAATCCCCTATCCGGTAATTCGTGTGACCGCGCCGCGGATAACGTAGCCCTTGTACCCCAGCCTGCTCTTCATGACCAAAGCCCTTGCACAACAATTAACGCACTTCGAGGTTGAGGGGATTGAGCAGAGCCACAGGGCGTTCCCCGCCGCCCCGCCGCAGCACCGCTTGTACTTCTTTCGGGAGCCGCAGGGGCACGGATCGTTCCGCCGACTCATCCCAAATCGGGTGTGTCTTCAACAATTCGCACGAATCCCCTCTTCTTGAATCGGTTCAAATGGTAAAGCAGGGACTCGCGCACAGTTGCTGACTTTTCGTACTTGAACGTGGACTCGTAGTTTCGCTTCCCGGCAGCCGCAATTAGCTGCTCTAGCGTGTAAATTGAACCGTAGGGTTCGAGGCATTTGTAAAGAATCTCCGCCTGCACAACGTCTTTTCCGCCATCCGCAATATGCGTCTGGCAGCACTGGTCAGTGTGTACCTCTCCTTATCCTTCTTGGTCACCGAAGCCTCCCCGTGCGGGCCGCCTTAACATTGAACGGTGTGATCACCCGCTCACAGCAGCACGTCCCCGATCAAACCCCACATCAATCTTCTGCCTCCCTGCTTGAATTGCTGCCTCAATTCCCAATTCCTGCGTGGGAAATGTGTCAGGCAAATAAAACTGAGTTTCGGTCACGCCGGACGTATCATGTTCTTCGATCCAAAGCTCCGCCGAGAATCCCCCATCCTGTTGCTCGTATGACCGTGCCTCGATAACGTAGCCCTTGTAACCCAGCCTGCTCTTCATGAGTGCGACCTCTACACCCAATTTATCGCACTCTGGAGTTGGGAACTTCGCCTCAAGCCAACGTCGTCCGCGTGTCACTTCTCAAGATGGCAAGTAGCCCCGAGTACCGCCTCTGGGGACGGTCGTTGCGGACCGCGATGCCCAGCGCCTTCTTCTGCCCGATCAGCACGAGCAGCCGCTTGCCCCGCGTGATACCCGTGTAGATCAGGTTACGTTGCAGCAGCATGTAGTGCTGCGCGGCGAATGGGATCACCACGGCCGGGAACTCCGATCCCTGCGACTTGTGGATCGTGATCGCGTAAGCCAGCGAAATCTCGTCCAATTCCCCGAAGTCGTACTTCACCAGCCGCTCGTCGAAGCGCACTGCGACCTGCTGCTCGACAGCATTAATTCGGTCCACGATCCCCACGTCGCCATTGAACACGTCCTTGTCGTAATCGTTCTCCGTCTGGATGACCTTGTCGCCTGTCTGGAATCGCCATCCGAACCGCTCAACAAAGGGTTGACCGGATCGGGCTGGGTTCAATACCTTCTGCAAGGCTGTGTTCAGTTCGCGCACGCCGAGCGATCCTCGGTTCATCGGGCAAAGAACTTGAACGTCGCGGATCGGGTCTAGACGAAACCGTTCTGGGATTCTCTCCTGCACGAGTTTGACCAGCGTTGCCACGATCTTCTCCGGATCGTCCCGCTCGACGAAGTGGAAGTCGGAACTCGGGTCGGCTCCGCGCATATCGGGCATCTGCCCTCGCCGGATTCGGTGCGCGTTGGTGATGATGTGGCTGTCCGCAGCCTGCCTGAACACTTCAGTGAGCCGCACGACTGGCACGACCCCGCTCTCGATCAAGTCCCCAAGCACCGTGCCCGGTCCCACGGACGGAAGCTGGTCTACGTCGCCGACCAGAACCAATCCGGCGCGGTTGGGGACAGCCCGCACCAGCGAGTGCATGAGCGGCACGTCCACCATCGAGGTTTCATCCACGACCAGAAGACCGCAGGCGAGCGTGTTCGAGTCGTTTCTGCTGAACCGCCCAGTTGCGGGATCAATTTCCAGCAGGCGGTGGATCGTCTTCGCTTCCATGCCCGTGGTTTCAGTGAGCCGCTTCGCCGCCCGTCCAGTAGGAGCGCACAGCAGGCACTTCACGCCCTTGACCCGCAGGATCATCAGGATGGAGTTCACCAGCGTGGTTTTTCCCACGCCCGGCCCTCCGGTGATGACAACCACACGGTTCGAGAGCACCGTCTTCAGCGCCTCGCGCTGGCTGGGGGCGAGCGTCTTCCGTGTCCGCTGCTCGCACCAGGCGACCGCCTTCTCGAAATCAATCTGAGGATAGATCGGCTCCTGTTCCGATAGGCTTTTGATCCTTGCCGCGATGCCCTCTTCTGCCCTCCTTAGGTGCGGCAGGAAAATCATGGGCTCGCCGCCGATCTCCTCCAGCAACAGGGAGCCGCCCGTGAGCATCTGCGACAACGCCTGCTCCACAGTCCCTTCCGGCACCTCCAGCAGCTTCACTGCCGCCAGCTTGAGTTTTCCTAGCGGCAACGCACAGTGTCCGTCTGATGTCGCTTCCAGCAGGACGTGGTCGATGCCCGCCCTAGTCCGGTTGAGCGAGTCTCTCGGAATCCCGACCTTCTGCGCGATCTGGTCGGCGGTGGCGAAGCCGATCCCGTAGATGTCTTTCGCCAGCATGTAGGGATTGCTCCGCACCTTCTCGATTGCCTGCTCGCCGTAGGTCTTGAAGATTCGCACCGCCCGGCTGGTACTCACGCCGTGGCTGTGCAGGAACAGCATGATTTCGCGGACTTGCCTTGCCTCCTGCCATGCGTGCGCGATCCGCTCCCGGCGCTTGGGACCGATGCCATCGACCGTTTGCAGTTCCGCGGCTCTGTTCTCGATCACTGCCAGAACATCGGCTCCGAACCGCCCAACCAGCTTCTTCGCGAGAATCGGTCCGATGCCCTTGACCAAGCCGCTGCCGAGGTACCGTTCGATCCCCTCGGCTGTCTTCGGCGGCACGGTCTTCATGGTCGTCGCCTTGAATTGCAGCCCATGCTCCTTGTCCCTGACCCACCAGCCCTCCGCGCTCAGCCATTCCCCGGCAGTCACCGAAGGCAGCGACCCGACGACCGTCGTCTCCTCCCGCTGCCCGCGTGCCTTGACGCGCAGGACGCAGAAGCCGCTTTCGTCGTTGTGGAAGGTGACCCGCTCGATCACACCGGAGATTTCCTCGGTCGCGGGTCTGCGCTCTGGGATTGCGGCGTTCATGTGTGGGGATTCATTTTCCCACGGACGGTCGGCCTAGGGTTACCCCATTAATAGGACGATTCTGCTGGGATTTGGCTGCCCGTATGGGGTTCGGGTCGCTGTGAACGTCTCAACCACCGTTGGTGCCCCTTGGGGCCAAGCAGAAACCACATCAGGGGAAGGCATGGTGACCGGGTATTGCCATCCGACAGCCTAAGCCGAGAGACTGTAAGTGAAAAACGCCAATGTTCCCGACGACAAAGCCACCCCCAAGTACCACCACTTGGAGCCTCGAATCGCGGCAATGAAGGATAACACCATTGACAATAGGGCTGCGCCAAGGACGATCTTGTATTCCTGTTGTGGCCCG
>JBAUVZ010000318.1:0-49366 GCA_049583505.1 Candidatus Sulfotelmatobacter sp. | reverse complement strand
TGTCCCATCATGAGCAGCAGGCCTCCGAGCATGGCGATGAACAACAGCATCATGAACTCTCGCCTGCTTATAACCGGAACCCTGCTTCATCACAAGCATCAACTAAGGGACTTTTTCAACAGGTACGGGCTGCCGCCAAGGCGTGTCTTGCGATTCTTTTTGTGTCCGTACTTTTCGGATGCGGCTCGGGAAACGGCAATCCCACGACGCATCCCGCATCAGAATTTCTGTACGCTGCGAGCGAGAACGGGATAACAGCATTCCCGTTCAATTCTTCGACTGGTGCATTGGGTTCCGGCTTCCAAGCGTCTTCCGTGTTCACAGCCACCGATCCCTTGGCGAACATGGTGCCAGACCCCTCTGGCAAGTTCCTGTTTGCTTGTGATCTGGGAAACTCCTCGATGGAAGCATTTTCTATTGATGCGAAGACTGGGGTACTCACATCGATCAGTAGTTCTACGCTTCCCCTTCAGGGATTTCCGGGCTGCACTCTATCAATGGACCCCATGGGCAAGTTTCTCTACATCGCTGCTTTCGCCGGGGTTTCGGCATTTACCCTGAATCCCGCGAGCGGCGTCTTGAGTTCCGTAGCGGGATCGCCTTTTTCGGATGGCAGCGTTCTCCGCGAATCTGCGATAGACCCCTTTGGCAAGTTCCTCTACGCCATCAGCAACAGCCCGACCTCTAACACGATCTCGGTGTTTACAATTAATTCCTCAAGCGGGGCGCTCACGCCAATCGTGGGATCACCATTCCAAATAGCGATCAATGGCCTTGCGTATAGCGTTGTAGTGCATCCATCCGGAAGATTCCTCTACGTTAGTTTCCCACAGAGTGAGGAAATCGCAGCCTGGAGCATCAACGCCTCAACCGGGGCAATAACCGTTGTTCCAGGTTCACCGTTTCCAAGCGGCGTTACCAACGGTGATGCTCCGAACAGTTTGCTGGTGACTCCGTCGGGCGGGTTCCTGTACGCATTGTCTGGCGCTACAACGGTTTTTGGTTACAGCGTCGACGCCAACCGCGGCGCCTTGAGTGCAATCAATGGCTCTCCCTTTACGCTAAGCTCAGCCACCGACTACTTTGCAATTGATCCGTCGGGCCAGTTTGTTTACGCGGCCTATGAGAACGCAAACACCGTCGCGGGTTTCGATATCAATGCTTCGACGGGCGCTTTGACCGCATTCACCGCGCCTCCGGTGTCGGCAGCGGGTGCGACGTTGTTAACTGTCGTAAAATCATCGCAATAAGCTGGTAACTGATGTCATAACGACGTCGGCCTCACAGGGGACCGAGTAGACTTTGCGGTATCCAACCAAAAAGGCTCGGGACGAAGGAGGCCGAGATGAAAATAGTAGGCTGCGATCTGCATGCAAGACAACAAACCATAGCCATGGTGGACACTGAGACTGGCGAGTTCACCGAGAAAACGCTCAGCCACGAAGGGAATGAAGTACGGGAGTTTTACGTGGCCCTAGAAGGTCCGGTGGTGGTGGGCATCGAAGCCACCGGTGCGATGCAGTGGTTCCTGGAACTGCTGGAAGAGTTGGGAATCGAATGTCGGGTAGGACATCCGGCCAAGATCCGAGCGGCCGAGACCCGGAAACAAAAGCATGATCGGCGCGATGCCGGCTTGCTGTTAGATCTGCTAGTGATGAAGGATCGCTTTCCCCAGATTTGGATGCCATCGACCGAGCAGCGGGATTTGCGAACCTTGCTGCGGGACCGACACCAGTGGGTGAAGATGCGAGCACGATTGCAGCACACCTTGCAGGCGATCTCCCTCAATCACGCCCTGCGCCAAGGCCATGCCCTGGGGAGTGCAGCGGGGCAGAGCGCATTGCAGGCCTTGCCTCTGCCACCTTACACGAGTCAAAGACGAGATGAGCTGCTCCGTTTGTACGCGCAATTGCAAAAGCGAATCCAAGAGCTGGACAAAGAAGTGGAAGCCCAGGCCCGACAAAGGCTACAGGCGCGCCGGCTGCTAACCCATCCGGGCGTAGGTGCGGTGACGGCTTTGGCGACCGAGGTGTTTCTCGGTGACCCGAGTCGCTTCGCCACCGCTAACCAGGTGGCCAGCTATATCGGGATGATTCCGTGTGAGCACACCAGCGGAAAGCGACAGCGGTTGGGAAAACTGACCAAGGAAGGCAACTCGCTGCTGCGCTATCTGTGGACCGAAGCGACCATGCATGCCGTACGGAAGGATCCGGAGCTAAAACGCTTCTATCGGCGCAAGCTCATCCAGAAAGGAATGGGCAAGGCGAGGATCGCGGCGGCACGCAAACTGGGAATCCGGCTGTGGATCATGATGCGCGACCAGATTGATTACGAAGAGTTCTGCCGTCGTGGAAAGTTGCGGCAGAGTGGGGAAGCCCAAGCGGGGATGCCTGATTTCAACAGTGGTCCTGCGCTGCAGTGACCGGGTCAACTGAATAGGCTACCTGCCTCCCCGCAGGGAGGGGAGTTTGCATAACACATCATGATCGATGGTGACCGAAGAGATGTCTGGTGGGCTGCTCCACCACAATGATGAAGGAAACGGGCCGAGCCATACGGTTGGATACAAATCATCGAAGAAGCACGATCGTTACTCTCTCGAAAGGAACCAGTGCGTCTGCGCTGCTGCGACATGTGTGCCCAAAAAACTACAAAAGCAAAACATCTAATCCCTTGACACGGCCGACGTCGTTAGAGATGTTGAAATATCACCATTACGCTCATTTACCCGCTTCGGCAATTTCCCGATGAGCATTGTCGCCTGGTTAGTCAAAATCAGGGGAAAGAACCGCAGCCGATCCTATTCGGAGGTTTGGAACTCCATGTTCTCGTCGACCGAAAGCTGCGCGGGCGTGCCCGAAGCGTTGTCCCCGGAACGGGTAGCGATTACACGAAAGCCACTGGAACTGGTCTGCACCTCGTAAATGTAGGGCGGACGCTGCCGGGCAACGGTAATGTAGTTACTCGATATCAGTTCGTCGAGGGAAGCGTATTTCCCTTCGCTGGCGAAGTACCGGCGCTCAGCCGTGGCGATACTGATCAGATCACTCTTCACTCCGGTGATGTTGATGGCGGCCTTCGGGTTGTTCGCCCCGGCGGGAGCAGACGAGCTCTGCACCTGCCTGGAATAAACGTACATCCCCACGCCCAATACGATGACTACGCTGAGAAAGCCAAACAGGCGGCCCATGTGTCACTCCTCCAGTTACTCCCGGTGAGGGCAATTGCACCGCGAAACCGCGCCACTGACAAGTAACCAGTGGGCAGCGACCTGCTTCCACTGTTGGGAAAAACGCCCGAAGGCGTGCCAAGGGATGGGGTAGTGTCCTACACGCCAGAGCACAAATTCAAATTAGGACATTACGGGGGATGCTTGGGACTTGGCGACGGGCGAATTTGGTGGTAGAGTGTCTGCCACAGTTTCTTTTTACCCCGCCACTTCGCAACAAAATCCGAACAAGCTTAATCTCTGGCCGCAACTCCCCCGGGAGGGTTCACTATGAAGTTCACGATGAAGCGGAGCCTTATTCCCTTTCAGGACGAAATTACCGTGGCCCTATTCGCCGTTGTGTTCGTGGTTATGATGCTGGTGTTTTTGGCGAGCGTTCCATTGGTAAATTACCTGTTTCCGTAAAATCCACCCCAATGGCGCGGCCGGTTTCTTCCACCATGTCTGCTATGGGAGCTTTGGTGGCACAGCGAGAGGACGGACCCGAGCGACGAGTTCTTGTTCTGCCTGCAAACGGAACGGAAACACTCGGGCTATCGGGGCCTATCCGCGAGTCCTTGATCCCATGATGAGCTCGGCCCGGAGGCGTTTTCCGATCCGACTGGCACGCAAAAAGCGCGAGTTGATGCGGGCGAGCATACTAATCCAGGGCAACAGGGGGGGTATTGTGGGGGGCACCGCTGTCCTGCTGGCGTGCACCGGCCCGCGCCGGTACCAATATACCGCTTAGGGAAACCATCTGCGGGCTGTCGGCGGCGCTGTCAGCGAATGAGAGTGTGCCGTTTAAGCTCCCCGAAGTGCCGGGAGTGAAGGTCACGCTGACAGTGCAACTCGCCCCGGATAAGAGAGCCGAATTGCAGGTGTTGGTCTGGCCAAAGTCAGCACTCGCGGCGATACTCGCAATATTGAGGGTCGCCGTGCCGTAATTGCTCAGCGTGATGCTCTGCGCCGCGCTGGTTGTGACTGTGTGCTGGCCGCCAAAAGCCAGGCTGGTTGCTGACAAAGTCGCATTGGGACCTGAAGTAAGCCCCACGCCACTCACGGAGACCGAGTCTGGGCTGCCCGCAGTACTGTCGGTGATCGTGATGGAAGCACTGCGCGGGCCCAACTGGCTGGGAGTGAAAGTCACATTGACGGGGCAGTTTGCCCCAGCTGCGAGACTCGATCCGCACGTATTGCTTTGGCTGAAGTCAGCGGCGTTGGTTCCGGTCAACGCAATGTTGCTGATAACGACCTCTAAAGTGCCGGTGTTCGTGAGCGTCTCGGTCTGGGCAGCGCTCATGCTCCCGATCAATTGTCGGGGGGGCAAGAAACTCAAGCTTGCGGGCGAGAAAGTAAGAGTGTCAGGCTCCACAACGATGGAAACTGTATAGGGCTGTGTGGCGGACTGGTTGGCAGAATCGGTGACCTCGATGGTGAACCCCGCGGCCCGTACCGCAGCATCTGGCGTACCGGAAATCGTCGCCATGTTGGTCTCGCTGCTGCCGAGTGTCAGATTCTGAGGCAACGCACCAGAGCTCACGGTCCACGCGAAAGGCCCAACGCCGCCGCTAGCCTGGATCGTTTGGCTATACGGTATTTCTGATGCGCCGTTGGGCAATGAGGCCGTGCCGATCGCCAGAGGCAGCGGCGGGACTGATTGCTGCGATGATCCGCCCCCACAACCACTGAGTGCGCAGGAACCGAGAAGTACGAGCAGGAGAGAGTTTCGCAAAATGCCTCCTCTGCGTACGGGCTAGAGCCTGGAGCCGAGGAAGAAACCGCAAATGCTTAGTTCCCAAAATGGCGTTCTGTCAACAAGATTCCCCTCCGCCCTGAGCCCCAGATAGGTTTGTTACGGATTCTTAAGCAATCGTCTCAGGTGGCGATAAATCGCCACCTTACCTCACCGACCTGGGAAACCGCGACCCTTCGAAACACACACTCCCACGGTTTAGCGAGCTGACTTGCCCAACGCGGCAACGGTTTGAGCAGGACTGAGGCGTACCATAACCTCGTCTTCGTCTCCGCAGCTGATCACCGTAATTTCGCCGGGATACTCTCTGACCCAAATAACCCGTTCGGGATTTATAAAGACTTCCATGCCGTCCACATCTTCAAACATTACAAACTCCACGTCGCCTCCTTTTGGTAACCCCTTCTCACCCTCTGAGGAATGACAAAATAAACCGCGCCCTGCGGTCGACTGTGCCGAGAATCGCCGTTGCGCGCATGCAAGGACCGGTCGAGTTTACCGAAAAGAGTACAGATCCTCCAGCGGTTCCGCAGTCTTTGGACATGGGACTGAGCCAGTAGCTGGGCAAAATCTACATTTCGCTCGTTGACCCAGTCGGCTAGTCGTGCGGGGAGTAATCATGGACTGCGTGCGAACCAATCTTCTGCTCAACTTTATAACCATCGATGGATTCATCTGGAATGAACCACACCTCTGGGTGGTCTGGGTTGTAGCGGAGTAGAAGTTTGCGCCCGATCATTCGGTCAATCATTGACTCAGCGAGCGCCTTAGAAAGACTTGCCCGAAGGGAGAAGCGCCCGGAATAACTGTGTTCGGAAACCCGATAGGAGAATGCAAACGTCGGCAGAATCACCTTGCCACTCTCATGCGTCCGTTCGAGAGCAGCCGATTCAATTATTGCTTCAACTGGGACCCACTGTCCCGCCTGTTGGATCAGCTTGTGCTGCCGGTACGACGAGATCACCCAAACGATAATGACAACGGAAAGAGTGCCCGCCGCCACGAGGACCACGGCCAGCAACGTATTATCCATGATGGAATTATGGCCAGTTGATGACAGGCAGGCAAGTGTTCCTTGCTTCCTGAGCCGCCGGACAGCCGAGGGCGCCCGTCCCCACAGGAGTTTCTAACCACACGGGTTTCTACGGGGCTTCGATCAGCTCCATCTTGCCGTCCCGGGTGCGGTGCAGGATCATTACTTTGCCTTTGGGATCGCGGAAGACGAAGACGTCGCGGTCGCGGAAGTGGGCTTCTTTGATGGCCTCTTCGAGGGTCATGGGGCGCATGGCTACGGCCTCGTCGGAGCGCACCAGGTGCACTTCGGTGGTTTTGGCGACTGCGGGATAGCGATGCACTACGACTGCCACCGCGGTCTTTTCGGTTAAGCCGACGGCGGTTTGTATGGTTACGGGCTCTTGAGGCGAGTGGCCGTTCCACTTCTTCACTTCCTCGCTCTTGCGGGCAGAGCGCTTTTTCGATTGCCAGCGGGTTTTGTATTTCACCGCCTGCTTTTCAAGGTGGTCGAGAGCTTCGTTGACGGCGATCGTCATATCCTTGGCTTGGGCCAAGCCGACTAGCGGGCCGTTGCGCGGGCTGATGGTGATTTCGGCTTTGTGGCGGTGCTTTTCGACGGCCAGGATGACCTTGGTTTCAAATCGGTCGCCGAGGATTTTGCGGAGTTTGGTGAGTCCGGTTTCGACTTCTTTGCGGATAGTGAGAGTTACTTCGTAGTGCCTGCCGGTGTATTCCACGTTCACGAGCGGCCCTCCTTACGGGTTGCTTGGGCGGTGCTTGCGCGAAACAAAAATCAAAATCTTTAACCACGGGGACACAGAGGTCCACAGGGTAAAGCCTTTACTCCTTCACTCTACGTTGGTGCGTGCTTGGGATCCGCATATCTTCACGATACTTCGCTACGGTGCGGCGAGTGACCTGGATGCCTTGCGACTGCAGGATGCGGGTTAGTTGCTCGTCGGTCAACGGGCGGCTCGGGTCTTCTTCTTCGATCAGCTTCTTGACGCGGCGCTTGAGGATGAGGAGCGATGTGTTGCCGCCCTCGGGTCCCTGCACACTCTCGCTGAAGAAGTACCGCAACTCGAATACGCCCTGAGGTGTGTGGGCGTATTTGCTGGCCACGGCGCGGCTCACGGTGGAAGGATGCACGCCGATTTCTTCGGCCACCTCCTTGATCATCATCGGCTTAAGCTGGTCGATGCCTTTTTCCAGAAAATCCTGCTGGCGGGCGACGATACAGTAGCAGACCTTGGTGATGGTCTGCTTGCGCTGCTCGATGTTCTTGATGAGCTGGATGGCGCTCTTGTAACGCTCTTTCACGTAGTCTCGGGTATTCTTGTCGTTGGAGTCGCGGGTGAGCAGGCGCTTGTAGGCAGGATTGAGGCGCAGCTGGGGCAGGTCATCATCGTTCATCAGGACCAGCCACTCGTCGCCGTGCTTGATGAACGCCACATCGGGCTCGATCAGGCGCGCCTGGACTTTGTTGTATTGCAGGCCGGGGCGGGGATCGAGCGTGCGAATGTAGTCGAGGGCTTGCTGGACGGCATCGACGGGGCGTCCGATGGCCTTGGCGATTTCTTTGTGCTGTTTGCTCTGGACGGCGCGGAGGTGCTGATCGACTACGCCAATGGCATCCTCGAGGACCTGGGCTGTGCCGTTGCCGTTTTTGTCTCCGTTCTTGTGGTGCGCGAGCTGGTGCTGGTGATAACGCAGCTGGAGCAGAAGGCATTCGCGCAGAGTGCGGCAACCTACGCCCGGAGGGTCGAGTTGGCGAACCACTTCGAGGGCTTCCTGGAGATCGGCCGGCGTGAAGCTGGGTTTGTAGATTGGGCGTGGAGCAGGGGGAGCCGGTTCGGGCGCGGGAGCGGCGGCTGTAGCGGTGTTTCCGTTGCGACCGGGAGTGGACGTGTCGGCCGAGAGTCGGGCGGACGTTAGCGCATCCACTTCGCCGAAGGAGTTTCCACTAACAGCGGCGGCGGCGGAGAATTCGGATTCACTCGATGGTGCGCCGATTAGTTCGTCGTCGGTCGCGGAGGGGCTGGCGCCAAGGTCAGCGTCTGCGGAAGCTGCTTCGCCCGGCAGTTCGGCCTGCTCCAGGCCCAGAGCCTGAGCTTCGCTGGCAATATCTCTCGCTGCGGCGGCATCGGCTTCGGGAGGCGCGGGCGGGGCTACTCCCAACATTTCTTCATCACTCGCGATCAGGTAACCGTCTTCGTTGAGGTTGCCGATGATCTGTTCGGCGGCCTCGCGCACTTCGCGGCGCAGGCTCAGCGCGCCCAGCTGCCAAGCCAGGTGATCGGTCAGATTGGTTGGCTTGGAGAGGAAGTTTTCAAACGACGGACGTTCGATCTCTTCCATCTCGCCGCGGGTGCGGTAGCCAGGATCGAGGTAGTCCTGGAAGAAGGAGCCGAAGTCGATCTCTTCGAACGGATCTTTCTTTTCGGCGACGATCGGAGTTTCTTCACCTGAGGCGGGGGCGGGGCGGTCGCGCTCTTCCTCTTTGCGGCCGATTTCATCGATGAGCGGGACAGATTCCTCGAGCTCTTCGAGAACGGGGTTCTCGACCATCTCGGCGTTGATCATGTCCTTGAGTTCAAGCTTGTTGAGCGCGAGGACGGACACCATCTGCACCAGACCCGGGGTGAGGATCTGGCGCTGCGATAGCTTGACGCTCAGTTTGTGCTGTAAAAGGACCATGTTTCAACGTTTCAAGACTTCAAAGGTTTCAGTGTTTGTCACAACTTCTCAATGATCGACCTCAGCTCCGGAACTGCCCCTTAGCGCCTAAAGGCGCGTCGTCCATGACTCTTAGAGGCACGGCTTAAGCCGTGCCCTTCCCGAACCTATACGAGCGAGAAGCTTTCTCCCAGATACACGCGGCGAACTTCCGGATCGCTGGCCAACTGTTCGGGTTGGCCCTGGCGGAAGATGCGTCCGTCATCGATGATGTAGGCGCGGTCGGTCACTGAGAGCGTTTCGCGTACGTTGTGATCGGTGATCAGCACTCCGATGCCGCTGGCCCGCAGGCCACTAATGATTTTTTGCAAGTCGAGCACGGCAATGGGGTCGATCCCGGAAAACGGTTCGTCCAGCAAAATGAAGGTTGGATTGATGCACAGGCAGCGGGCGATCTCCACGCGCCGGCGCTCGCCCCCTGAGAGGGCATAACCCCGGTTTTGCCGGATATGTTCCAGGCCAAGTTCATCGATAAACTTCTCCATCTTCTCGCGGCGCTCGTGCCAGGACATGCGCTGCGCCTCCAGCACCGCGAGGATGTTTTCCTCAACCGTGAGTTTGCGAAACACTGAAGCTTCTTGAGGGAGATAGCTGATGCCATACTGGCGCGCCCGGAGGTACATGGGAACGTCAGTAATGTCCTGACCGTCGTACAGCACGCGGCCAGTGTCAGGGGGGATCAGGCCAACAATCGCGTAAAACGTAGTCGTCTTGCCCGCACCGTTAGGACCAAGTAAACCAACCACTTCGCCCTGCTCGACGCGCAGGCTGACACCATTTACAACGCGGCGGCCCCGATACGACTTGCCAATTTCATCTGTGGCCAAGGTACGCATTTATCTTGCCATTTGGCTCTTTTTATTTGGCCACTCGCGTTTGAGTTACCACAGGAGTACTTGCTTCGCCTTCTACGAGCACCCTATCATCGCCCCTAAAGAAAGTCAACGAAACCCCGGTAATCTTGCCTCGTTCGGCATCAAAAATGCTGGGCGGTCCGCCGGTGAGCACGAATTTGTCGTCGGCGGCAGTATAGACCAAGGTTCTCCCATCGGCTCGCCGAGTCGGCTGTTGGACGACTACGTTGCCCTTTGCGATCAGGTGGTCGAGCTGTCCAGAACCTGCAAGTGGTTGATTGCTTGAGGTTTGGCTTCGAGGCAGAAGATAGACATCCATGGTTTTGGAGGAAGCGGTAAAGCCCGTGCCCTTGGCTAGGACTCCTCCCTCATAGTGAGCCAAGCGCTCGGCGTCGGCATAAGTGAGCCGAGCAGAAGTGATGGCTATTAGACTGGCCTCGCCGGACTTTTCCTCAGATTTTGCCTTTGTTTTGTGTTTCTCTCCGGCTTGAATCTTGCTGGGCTGAGAGCTATCGGGCGGGACCTTGCCTGGATGAGAATGATCTGGTTGAGAGTCATTCGGTTGTAGGTCACCAGGTTGAAAGTCACCGGGTTGAACCAGTTTCGCCTGGACCAGCACCGTGGAGACAGGTTGAACCGCAGTACCCTGGGCCACCAGGAAACGGCGGTCCCGGTTAAACTCGATCGAGGGGGCCTCGATGATGTTCGCGTCCTGCCACAGACGCGCGTTGCCCTGATACAGAGCGACTGCGGGAGAGTTGTGTGCGGTCATGCTGGTTGCCGTCACATGAATTGGCGAAGCCGACGCCAGCAGCGCCCCGCTCGGTTGCTCCTGGAGTTCGCTGTACGTGGTTTTGACATCCTCGTCGGCGAAGGCATCATCACTGACACGATTGATGCGGATTGTCCTGGCGGTAGTGACCATGCCGCCCTCGGCAACACGCGGGCTCCCAGTAAGTAGTAATATCCGGTCGGCGGGAGTGTAGAGCGCTTTGTCCGCCCAAGCCTGTGTCCGTTTGCTGGGAGCCTGGCCGTCACTGTATGCGACACTTCCCTGCTGGACGATGGAAGCAATCCCTCCCTGCGGGAGAAACGCGGCATCCAGCGTCTGACTGGTGCTCACGCGGCCGGGCAGCCCCGGAGCCAGGTTCACGATCTTCGCGTCGGGCGCGCCATGGATCGAAGTCAAACGGTTGGCGCCGTCGGGAGTCACGGCAAATTTTGCGCGAAACCGGCCGGCAGTTACGACAGTTTGCTGGGCAGAAGCCGGGGCGTTGCCCGGGCTCGAGTTCTGGGCCGCGGAGGGCGAAATTATGATCTGCGCCGCCCCGGAAGTCTCGGCGTAGTCTAAGCGGCGGCCGTCGGCGACGAAGAAGTCTACGATTGGCGCGGTAAGATCGAAATCTTGGGGTGCCGAGGAATTTGCCGAGACACTTGCCGGGGCATTCGTGGTTGGCAGGTTGGTGGTGTCAGGGTGTTGCGTCAAGCGGACTCCGTCCGCGGCGTGCACCTTCTGGAGTTGATTCTGGCCCAAGAAATCCAGGATCGCGCGTCCGGCATCGCCCTGCATGGTTTGAGCCCCGATACGCTCGACGTGGACGTTGCCGGTCAGCGTGGCTGTGCGCAGCAGGTTTTGCTTGCCGGTAAGCAAGAGCTCGGCTTCATCGGAGCGGGCGCGCATCTGGTCGGCTTCTTGTCCGCTGGATTCTGCGTTTACGTTCCCTGTGGCTAATAGGCGCTGCACTTGGTTGTCCGGCCCCAGGAAGAATGTTGCTTGTTCCGCTTGTACCGTTCCGCTCTTGTTCCCGCTACCCAAGCGCTCCAGCCGGGGATGCTCCAGCACGACTTCACGGGGGTCGCGCGTGATTCGGCCATGAGTGGCGAATAGGCTCGCGGCACTCTCTCCGCCCAATGTCACATGAATCTGCGACGCCAGTGTAAGCACGTTGGTCTTCCCGGAATACTGCACACCCACGGCCCAGCCGCTGGCCTGGGGTGTGTTGAAATCAACACGGGCGTCCGTGGAAGCGTCTCCGCTGTTTTGGTTGAAGACCAGGTTCTTGGTCCTGAGGTGGATGGGATTCTTCAGTTCCTTGGGAGGTCCCTGGTCGGGTCCGGTGAGACCCGAGGGGTTGGCTTCCAGATCGATCTGGACTTCCCCATGAGCGGTGACGTTGCCCGATTTCTTGTCGTAGGAGAAGTCGTCGCCGTAGATCTGGTCGAAGCGGGAAGAATCGCGGCCGTAGAGAATAATGCTGACATTGTGCAGTTCGGCGCTCCCGTCCAGCTGGAATTGCTTGAGGTTGCTGGCTTGGACGGTGAATAGGGTTCGCTTGCCGTCGGACTTGGAGAACTGAAAGCCAGCCGCGGTCTGCTTGATGTCGATGCCGATCTTATTGGGGATTTCTTTCAGCACATTGCGCTGCGCCATGCGGGCAAAGAAATACATTCCCGCGACCACCGCGCTGAACAAAACCGCAATCACAGCCAGCCAGCGTCGCAGTCTGTAGATGGGGAGCGGCATGCTGGATTTAGTCTAATGGAAGCGGCTGGTGAGGGTAGTCAAGGACAAATGGCTAGTGGCTAGAACTCGTCTCACAAGCCAGAGCTCGTCGGGCGTTAGCGGTGAAATGGCGATACTCGCCAAACGACCGCAGTTTCCGAATTGCCGACGACCCGGGAGCTTCGCCGTCCCGGAATCAATCAAGGGGATTGTTCGCGATGCGCTTGTCTCTCAAAGTAGAAGGCTACGCCGAGCGCCAAAATGAGAGCCGCCATGCCAAACAGAGTCAAGCCAGGAACGCTGTTCGGCTCCAGGATGATGACTTTTCTCGCCATCGCAATCAGGGCCACTTCGAGAACTAACCGAACATGAATGACATCTTTCTTGACATATGCCTTCAGAGTCTCAAGTAACTCGACGCCTATAAGGATTAGCAAGAAAAACGAGAAGATCTCGAGGAGGCCTTGCACCGGGATGAGAAACCTGGGAGGCTTCCAGATCTCTCGTGCAATCAGGAAGCCTAGATCTACGGTGGAAAGCACTACAACGAGGATCAAAAGGACCGCCAGTACGAGAGCGATAAGCTTTTGAGCCTTGGTCAAGAGCGTTTCCATGTCGTTTCCGTTCAGTGAGGCGGCTGTGATCGACGATGATGTTTACATGGCTCGCAGAAAACTTCAACTCGGAGGCAGTCGAACGCTCCTAGATTAACCCTGGGCTACGAGTGAAATCGTCTGTAGAGGTCGATGGCTCCTTCACTCTAATATCCCGCAGAGTGAGTTCCAGGCCGCCGAAGTCGGGGTGATCGTTGTGGCCGATCGTGAAGGCGATGTCGATGGTGTCTCCGGCCAGAAGCGGCGACTGCTGCAGGCGTTCCGCCATGTGCCAGCCCAGGGCGTCAAAAACGGGACTCAGTTTTGCAGCAGTTCTCAGTTCCCGGTTCTCAGTTCTCAGTTGAAAACCCTTCGCTTCGGCTTTCTCGTTACGCCGGATGGCTGCGCCATCCGGATGGCAGCTTGGCGTGGTCAGGATCGCTACCGCTGAGAGTTCTTCTTTTCCCGACTCTTCTTTGCTGAACTCTTCTTTGGCAAGGTCGGGGGAGAATTGGTGGCCCCGGATTTCCTCACCCGCCTTCAGCTTCAGTTTAATGTGTTTGTCCTTCAGAATCTTGGGTGGGGCGATCAGACGGACTTCGCGGGCCGAAAATACAGGCTCGTGATTTCCTGCTCCGTGGGGTTCGAGTAATTGCAACACTCGAAAAAGTGCGGGAGTGATTTCGTCGAGATCCAGTTCTGCCTCCACCTCGAGCGCGGGATCGAAATCGCCCGACGTAAGGCGCGTGCGCGCGAATGCGTCGAGTTCGGCTCGCAGTTGAGGCACGTTGGCGGCGGGCATGGCGAATCCGCATGCGTGGGAGTGTCCGCCGTAGCGCGTGAAAAGATTGCGCGAGGACTCGACGGCCTCGAGCAGGTGAAAGGGGCGAATGGAACGGCCAGAACCAAAGGCTTCCTCGCCTTCGCGTGCGATGACGATGGCAGGCCGGTGGTAGCGCTCGACGACGCGCGTGGCCGCAATGCCGATTACGCCGCGATGCCAGCCTTCGCCATCCACTACGATGCAGTAGGCTTCGCACAGCGCGGGATCGCCGCTGATGCGCTCTTCCACCGCACGCAGAATCCGGCGCTCTTCCTCCTGCCGGTCGGCATTCAGGCGATCAAGTTTGGCGGCCAGATCGCGAGCACGCACGGGATCCTTCACGCTGAATAATTCGATTACGTCGCGGGCAACATCCATGCGGCCAGCGGCGTTGATGCGCGGCGCAACGCGGAACGCAACTTCGGTGGAGGTAGGCGGACGCTTGGTAGAAATCTGCGCTACTTCGAGCAGGGCCTTCAGACCGGGATTCACCGCGCGGCGCAACGCATCGAGCCCAAGCCGGGCAAACACGCGATTCTCGCCGGTGAGCGGGACCGCATCGGCAATGGTGGCAATCGCTACCACCTTCATGAAAGATCGCAACATGCGCAGCTGATCTTTCTCATCCAGGCTCCGCTGCATTATTCCTTGCGCGACTTTGAACGCTACTCCCGCTCCGCAAAGCTGCTTATACGGATATCCGCATCCCGCCTGATTAGGATTGACCACAACCGGCGCGCGGGGCACGCCGTCTGGTCCGGGCAGGTGATGATCGGTGACGATCAGGTCCACGCCCAGCCGCTGCGCGGTCTCCGCCGGAGCAAATGCACGGATGCCCATGTCGACGCTGATGATGAGGCGAATGCCAGCGGCTGCGGCGCGTTCGATCACATCATCGCGCAGATCGTAGCCCTCGCGAATGCGGTGAGGCACATGAAAGTCTGCAGCACCTCCGCAGAGTTCGATGGCAGTCTTCAGAATGATGACCGCCACGGTGCCATCGACGTCGTAGTCACCGTAAATCAGGATTGGCTCTTTGCGTGCGATGGCCGCATCGATACGGTCTACGGCAGCGCGCAGGCCAAGCATTTGCTCGGGTGCGTGCAGGTGATCGAGAGAGGGAAAGAGGAAGCGAGCGGAAGATTCGGCGTCGGTTACGCCACGCCGAATGAGCAGCCGCGCCAGCGTGTGAAGACTATTCTGCCGCGTATCGTGGAATCTGGAACGCAGTTCGGGCAAATCACGGAGGGCCGCAGCCAAGCTCTGCACGTGAATTGGGTCTTGGGCAGCCAGTTCCCAACGCACGCTAGTTCTCGTCGTCCTGGTCCGGTTCGTCGATGGGGATGCCGCCGAAATCTTCCGAAACTTCGAGCAGGCGCTGGTAGCGGTCGTACCAATCGGTACTGACTTCGCACAGAAACATCGATCCCTGGTAAGCCCAGCCCAACTGCAGAAATCCGACCTTGCCCAAGTGGGCGCGGAGCCAGCGTGCATCCTCCACATCGTCGCCGTCGGAGAACTCGGAGTGGGTAAGACGTTGCACCAATTCGTCGAGTTCCTCGCGCTCCAGCTTCCAGGAATGCATGGTCAGGAACGGAGCGCCTGCGCTCTTCGCCAGCTCGACAAAATCCTTCCAGCCGTCGGGATTCGTGCCCATTTCCCATATGACGCACTGCACTTCTTCGTAGTCCACATAGCCGTGGAAGCGGCTCATGCCGTGGCCTTCGATGAAGGCGATCATGTCATCTTTGATGGTGCTCAAATCTTCTGGCGTGGGCGACATAGCAGAGTCCGGCTGGAGTATTGTATGCCGTTTGACCACGAACCTGCCAGCGCGCGGGTGGTTTCAGACTTGCCTGTGTGTCATCGCGCGTTGGGTAACAGGCCTTCTTCGACGAGCACAGGAGGCCTGCGGTGCCGGGTGACCTGCTCATAGGCGTAGGCCCAGCCGAGCAAGTCGCCGTCTTTCCAGGGGCGTGCTGAAATCTCTAAGCCGAACGGCAGACCGCTGGGGTAGAAACCGCCGGGAACGACAACTGCGGGCACACCGATCATGTTGACCCATCCGGTGGCGCTGTGTGGACCTTCACTTATTTTTCCGTCCTGGGGCATGGTCTCATCGGGCGGAGGCATTTGTGTCGCAGGATAGACGTATCCATCGAGGTGCAAACGGTCGAGCGTTTCGTAGTACGTCTCGAGTGCCTTTCGCCTTGGGGCAAGGACGTTGGCTTCGGCTTTAGGATCGGTTTCGAAGACGGCCTGGATCAAGGGTGGGCGATCCTTTCGGGTGAGATCGTCGACGCCTCCGATGATTGTAGATGGCAAGGGAGAGCCGACTGCTTTCTGATACTCGTCGACGGAGTGGTATTGCGCGGGACCATACTCGGCCAGGAATTTTTCCGTTCCTTCGCGGATGTAAGGGACTGTGCCGACACGAGCTATGGTGACTGCAAAGCTGTCGGGGAGGATGGAATCGTCGAAGACGACCGTTGCGCCGGCGGCTCGCAGACCATCGAGCGCCTTCATAAAAGCCTCGCGGGTTTCGGGACGCAGCGGGAGGCGGGCTGATTCCGTGTCTGCTGCGACTTCAGCCGGCGACTCAGAGGCGGGAATGCCCTGAAATGGAATGCCGGCTCCCGTGAGGATGAAGACGGGCACGCCGAAGCGCTTTCCCTTGAGCGCGTCTGGTTTCAGATACTGCGTGTAGGATCCGGGCTGGGCCTTTGCAGCGGAACCGATGGTGCGGGGATCCAGGGGATCTTCGCCGACCATTACACCAAGCGCAATGGCGGCGTCGGTCACGTTGCGGGCGATTGGACCGGTGTTGTCGAGCAGCCAGTCTAGCGGCGCGATGCCGGCAATGCTGACAAGGCCGCGGGTGGGGAAAACGCCTACGACGGAACTGGTGGCAGAGGGCATGCGAATGGAGTTGCCGGTGTCGGTTCCATTGCCCAGCACGGCGTAGTTTGAAGTGACGGCTGTGACCGTGCCGCCGGAGGAGCCGCCGGGGCTGAAGCGGACGTCGTAGGCATTGCCGGTGCGTCCGTAGGCAGTGCTGCGATTGGTATCG
The DNA here is from genome assembly GCA_049583505.1 of Candidatus Sulfotelmatobacter sp. Taxonomy (GTDB): domain Bacteria; phylum Acidobacteriota; class Terriglobia; order Terriglobales; family Acidobacteriaceae; genus Sulfotelmatobacter. The sequence continues at coordinate 32,809 of JBAUVZ010000318.1, read as the reverse complement.
CTGGCGGCGAAATCCGGCATATTGGTTTGCCCGAGGATGACGGCTCCCGCGGCGCGGAGCTTGGCAATGATGGTCGCATCCTTGGGCGCGACCAGCTCATGGCCGGGGATGGTATAGCCTTTCCATCCATCCGTGGTGACGAGGCCTTTGATGCTCGTGTTTGCTTTGGTCACGATCGGAACGCCCCACAAGGGGCCGCGCACAAAGTTGCTGCCGCCCGCCTTCGCTTCCGCGTCTTCGCGAGCTGCTGTGACAAGAGCTCCGGGCAGGTCGAGATTCTGCACGGCGCGGTAAACCCCGTTGTACTTCTCAATGCGCGCCACATACCAGTGCACGACCTGCGTAACCGTGTACTTATGGCTGCGGTAGAGCTGTTCCAGTTTTGGGATGGTGATTTCGAGCAGGTCTCGATCCATCGCATCTTGAGAAGCGGCTTCCGCGGCTGGCGCAGTTGCGGTCTGCGCATACAGGTAGCCGGTTTCGAGAACGGCAAGGACGACGAGGAGATGGCAAAGACTGGCTCGTATCTTCATGAGATCCTCTGCACGGGGATGATAAAGAATACTTGAGTTGTGCCAGATAGGTTGGAGGAAATGCTGGGCTGGCCTCTTTCTCCCCGCTCCATATAGAATCCTCTGTCCCGGTTTCATCCGAGTGCAGAGGAGGCGCATCCGCTTTGATCCCGCGTTATACCCGTCTGGAGATGGGCCGCATCTGGAGCGACGAAAACCGCTTTCGCACCTGGCTGGCCGTGGAGGTCGCAGCCACCGAGACCTTGGCCGAGGCTGGCATGGTCCCGAAGGAGGCGGCGCGGGCGATTCGCGAACGCTCCGATTTCCGCGTGGAGCGTATCCACGAAATCGAGGCCGAGGTGCGCCACGATGTGATTGCGTTTACTACGGCTGTGGCTGAGATCGTTGGTCCACATGCGCGCTGGTTTCATTACGGCCTTACTTCCAACGATGTGGTCGACACGGCGCAGGCGTTGCTCATCAAGCAGGCGTCGGCGCTGATTGCGCAGGATCTGGAACGGCTGGCGGAGGTGCTGGAACGCCGGGCCTGGGAATTCAAGGACACGCCGATGGTGGGGCGCACGCACGGCATTCATGCCGAGCCCATCACGTTTGGCTTCAAGCTGGCGAACTGGTATTCGGAGACGAAGCGCAATATTGCGCGCTTCGCTGCGGCGGCCGAGGATATGCGAGTGGGAAAGTTTTCTGGCGCGGTGGGAATCTTTGCCCATCTGACGCCGGAGATTGAAGAGAAGATTTGTGCGCGCCTGGGATTGAAGGCGGCGGCGGTTTCGTCGCAAGTGATCCAGCGCGACCGGCATGCGCAGTATCTGGCAACCTTGGCTGTGATTGCCTCGACTCTGGACAAGATCGCGACCGAAATCCGGCATCTGCAGCGCACCGAGGTGCGTGAGGCCGAGGAGTTCTTCAGCGAAAAGCAGAAAGGGTCGTCCGCCATGCCACACAAGCGGAACCCGGTGACCAGCGAACAGATCAGCGGGCTGGCGCGAGTAGTGCGCGGCAATGCCCAGGCGGGATTTGAAAACGTTGCCTTGTGGCACGAGCGCGACATCTCGCACTCTTCGGCGGAGCGCGTGATTCTTCCGGACTCGACTACGCTGGTTGATTATCTGTTGAACAAGACCGCCAATCTGATTGAGACCATGTTCGTGTATCCCGAGCGCATGCAGGCCAATCTGGAGAGCACGCACGGACTTATCTTCAGCGGGCAACTGCTGCTTGACCTGGTAGAGCATGGAGTTTCCCGTGAAGACGCCTATCGACTGGTGCAAGGGCATGCCATGCGGGCGTGGAGGGAAAGCCTCGATTTCCATCAGCTTGTGCTTGCCGACAAGGAGATCACGGGAAAAGTTCCGCGCAAGCAGATCGAGCATGCTTTCGATTTGCAGCGTCAGTTAAGGAACGTAGATAAGATCTTTACTCGCGTGTTTGGAGCCGGTCGACCGGCAGGAAGCGCTGGCCGATCGAATGCTGCCAAGCCTGTCAGGCACTCCCGCACGGCAAAAAAGCGGCACTGACTTCCGCCGCAACTTTCCAAGACCCGCCGGGTTCACCTAATTACGAAACAATTAACCACACGGTTAAATCGTAAAGATTTGTCAACTGGGGTCGGAGGTGACCTTATGACTGGAAAGAGTTTACTGAAGGCGGCGGGATCTCTGCTGGCCACGGGTTTATTGAGTGCGACGCTTGTCGCTCAGACCGCGGCGGCGGCCCGCTACGACAATCAAATTCAAACCGCCGTCACGCAGAAGCTGGCGAAGAAGATTCAGTTCAACGATGTGAAGTCCAGCGTGGAAGACGGCATTGTAACCCTGACGGGCACGGTCGATCTCTACCAGCGCGAATTGGACGCGGCCAAGCTCGCTCGAAAAACCGCGAGCGTGCGGGGCGTGCGCAACCTGATCACGGTAGCCGGGCCGAACGTTCCCGATGAGCAACTCGAGCAGAAACTGGCTCGGAAAGTTACTTACGTGAGAGAAGGCTACGACAGCACATTCGACTACTTCGCCCTGGGCGTGAAGGACGGCGTGGTTACGATAGAGGGCGAGGATCGAACCGGCGTGGGCCGCGACGAGGCTCTCGCCGACATCGCCGACATGCCTGGAGTGAAGGATGTCATCGCAAACATCTCGGTAGAGCCTGCGTCCACGTTTGATGAAGGGCTGCGCTTGCGCACAGCTCGGGCTATCTACCGCGACCCTGTCCTGAGCAAGTATGCAATCGACCCGGCGCGGCCGATTCGCATCGTCGTGGTGAACGGCCACGTGACGCTTTACGGCTCGGTGAATAGCACCATGGATAAGACCGTCGCCGGACTGCGAGCCGGCCAGATCCCCGGCGCCTTCAGCGTGGACAACAAACTGGTGGTGGAGAAAGATTCGGGACAATCTGGGATGTAAGGCGGTTTGGGGTTGTGCAGAAACGGGCGCGGCGAAAGCCGCGCCTTTCTGCTTACAGCCGGTTAATGACCGACGCCACGTAGCCTGCGCCGAATCCATTGTCGATATTCACCACGCTCACGTTTGACGCGCAGGAATTCAGCATGCCGAGCAGGGCGGTCAACCCTTTGAAGGATGCCCCGTAGCCGACGCTGGTGGGAACTGCGATGACCGGAACGCCGACGAGGCCTCCCACCACGCTGGGCAGGGCGCCTTCCATGCCGGCGCAGACAATCACCACACGGGCCTTGGTCAGGGCCTCGCGATTGGCAAGAAGGCGGTGGATTCCCGCGACGCCGACATCGTAGAAGTGCTCGACTGTGTTGCCCATGAGCTCGGCGGTCACGATGGCTTCTTCGGCCACGGGGATATCGCTGGTTCCGGCCGAAACCACAGCGATCGTTCCTTTGCCGTATGTGTGGGGGTCGCGCTGCAGCACGATTGCCCGCGCCAGTTCGCGATATTGCGCTCCCTGCACTTTCTTCTTTACCGCGGCGAACTGCTTCTTGTCGGCATGCGTGGCCAGGACGTTTCCCCCATGCTTGGCCAATCGCGCGAAAATCTGTGCCACCTGCGACGGAGTCTTCCGCTCTCCGAAGATGACTTCAGGCATGCCTGCGCGCAGGCTGCGATGATGGTCGACCTTAGCGAATCCCAAGTCTTCGAAGGGCAAATGGCGGAGTCGGTCTACCGCTTCATCGGGCGTGAGTTTGCCGCAGCGTACCTGCTCGAAGAGTTTGCGGATAGATTCGGCGTTCACGGCAGCACTCGGCAGCCAGCACTCGGCAATCAGCCAAGCGAAGCTAGATTAGCATCTATGAACGCTTCAGATCTCTTCAGGCGTGCGCGGCGCGGGAGGCAGAGCGGATTTTTGCAATTACTGCGGTGCAGACTTTGCGGGCCAGGCCGGGCTCGTCGAGATGAGCGAGGAACAGGCGGCGCAGACCGCTCTGCTTCACCTTGCCTGCAAGGTAGACGTCGTAGATCTGGCTTCCCAGGCGGTATCCCCAGTCCTGGGCGATTTCTTCAAACTTCTCGCCATCCGCGCGGAGGGCTGACTGTGCAGCTTTTTCACACGCGGCACGCGACAACGCGGGCGCATCATTCGTCTCGGGTGCAGGCCTTGATGGATAAAGGACTCGCGAACCGAAGTAGGCCACAGCATGCTCGATCACTTGTGCGTAGAAAGCGTCGGTGAGCAGGGCTGTGCTGTTGCCTCTCTGCGCATCGTGTCCGTTTGTGCCGTGTCCATTGAGGCGCTGGGGCAGACCCCGGCAGGCGTGGTGCAGAAAGCGAGTCGCATCTTCTGCGGCGTGCATCATCTTAAATTCCCGGATGTGGAACGCATTGACCTGGGGAAGATAGGCGCTGCCGCGCTCTTCCACGCTCGCCAGCATGATTTCCAGTTGCTGCTGGCTGATGCCTTTGCGCGAAAGCAGGCGGCGCAGCATCGCATCCGACGAGTTGCCGTGAACCTCAGGCAGCATGTCGATGAGAAACTTCGGTTGCGTGCCGTTGTGCGGGGAATAACGGTTGATCTCGAGGAAGCTCGCCAGGCTATCGATCAGGTTATAAATGGTTGGCGCGAAATCGGGGCCGCTGTCGCAGCGGCTCCACTGATCGAGAAACAGGCGGTAACTTTCATACTTCTCGAGTGGCGTGGCATTGAAGACGCACAGGACGTCGTCATTGACGCGCACGGCGTCGACCTTGTCCGCGCGCTCGCCTGCGGCGCGCCAATACAGTGCGTCCACATTCTGCAGCACGGTGAGGATTCTGGCGTTGGGCATTTGCTGGTGCAGCGCGCGCGGCAGATGCCCGGGAGCGAGGTGCGATTCGCCGAACAGCACGAAGATCGCTGCATTGGGATGGCGCTCGCGGATCTCGGCAATCTTGGCCGCGGCGTGACGATCGCGCGCACCGATCTTCCTCAAGTTTTCGCGGGGCATGCAATCGAGGCCGTAGATAGCCTCGCCGTGATCGCGGGCAGCGACTAACAGTTCGTGGAACGGAGCCCAATCGTATCCCCAGTCAAGGTCGAAGCGGATGCGCTGGCGCAGTTCGTTCTCGTCGATCTCGCGGCGCCACCATTCTTCGAGGATGTGCTGATCGCGGGCGAAGATGGTTTCGACTCCGAGCACGACCGGGCGATCTCCGGCCAGAGCGCGCTGCTCGAGGAGCGATGCGGCATAGCGCTGGGCAACGGGCAGGGCATGGTAGTCGCCGATCAGGACCACGGCGGCGGCGTGCAGAGCACGGTGAATCTGCTCGGAGTCGAGAAGAGAATCGTAGTTGCGGAAGGCTTGGCTGAACTCACGAAGATATTTTCGGCGGCTGTGCGAATCCTGGGCACGGATTTCACGCTCCACTCCGGCCAACGCGTGGAGTTGAGCGGCGCTGCGTCGGGATCGCAAGTTGACCGTGGATGCCATAAAAGCAGCTTCTAGCTCCTAGCTTTTAGCTACTAGCTTTCTCTCTTCGCCTTGACTTCCCGTTTGGCTACTACCTATGCTCCAACTTCGGGGCTACGCTCGGGTCGCCTCGCCGGAGGCTTTTTGCCGAACTGTCCGCCGCAAAATCTGACCATCGCGACCACTGGCGCCAGCGGGTCGATATTTCTGCGTCAACTGCTGCTCGCGGTCGAGCGTGATGCGCGCGTTCAGTCCGTGAACTTCATCGCTTCGGACTCCGGCCTGCGCGTGCTGGCCGAAGAACTCGGCATCAAAGGCCGCTCGAATCTCGTCCGCCAGATCCTCGCAAGCGAAAAAAAGAAACCGTCAGCCCGCAGCGCCGCGAACACCTCGTCCAAAATCAAAGAGCAGTCGAACGCTGACATCGGAGCAAACGTGGCCAGCGGTTCCTACCCGGCCGACGCTATGATCGTGATCCCGTGCAGCGTGGGCACCTTGGCCCGCATCGCCAACGGCATCGCTTCACACCTGATCGAGCGCGCGGCCGATGTCTGCCTGAAGGAGAAGCGTCCGCTGGTGCTGTGCGTGCGCGAAACGCCGCTCAACAAAATCCACATCCGAAACATGTTCCGGGCAGCCGATGCCGGGGCAACTGTTTTTCCTGTCATACCGGCCTTCTATTACCGGCCCGCGAGCCTGGACGACATGGCCCGCGAGTTTGCCTATCGAGTGCTCGCTCACCTCGGCCTGCCCCAGCCCGACGCGTTCCGCTGGAAGGGCTGACAAATCAGGCACTTAGCGCAAAACAGAGGCCAAACACCCTAACTATCTGAGAGCCGGGTAACGCAAAAGATCGGCACTTTGAGGGGAGAAATTCAGTGTAGAGACTCGGAAGGCTGGGTCCCAGATGCCCGGCGGACATGTACGACCAGGGGGGAAATCTGGCCGGAATGATCCTCGCCCTGATTTCCAGAGCGACGACCTCGTCCCCGTGGCGTAGAATGCGGCAAATTCCCTGACGGGTGATTCATGTTTTTTGCCATTCAGCACGCGGGGTGGGGCAAGGAGAGATTCGTGCCTTCGCATCTTCAAAGGTGGAGGCTCCTAGTAGCGTCGTTGGGTGCGAGCCTCCTGTTCGTGGGGCTAACGGCAGCTTATGCTGCCGACGATCGCAATCCGCTTGCGGGCGACCCTAGGGCGGCAAAGGCGGGAGAGTATGAATTCCGCATCAACTGCGCGCTGTGTCACGGGTTGGGAGCGCACGGGGGCGGGCGCGGGCCCGACTTGACGCGGATGCAGAAGAAACATGTGCATTCCGACGCCGAGATGTTTCAGGTCATCAACGGCGGAATTCCGGGCACCGTCATGCCGGCCAACGGAACCAACGGCCAGGGCGTTGGCATGACTGACGAAGAGATTTGGCAGATCATCACCTACATCCGCAGCGTGGAGGTGAAGGCGCCGGCCAAGCCCGCCGGCAGCGCCGCGCACGGCAAAGAGCTTTTTTATGGCGACGCCAATTGTTCCCTTTGCCACATGGTGGAAGGCCGGGGTGGACGGGTAGGACCTGAGCTAACGAGCGTGGGAGGGTCGCGCACGCGGGAATCGATAATCGATTCGGTGCGCAATCCCAGCCGGAGGCTGGCCTGGGGTCTGACGGAAGCGACGAAAGAGTTTCCGCAAGAATACGAGACCGTCACCGTGGTGACCGCGGACGGCAAGGAGATCAAGGGAGTGGCTCTGAACGAGGACAGCTTCAGCGTGCAGATGATCGATTCGAATGAGCATATCTACCTGCTGGAAAAAGACAAGCTTCGCTCCTTCAAGAAGAGCCGGGAGTCGCTGATGCCAAAGTACAACCCTGACGTTTTGAGCGACAAGGATCTAGAGGACATTGTGGCCTACCTGATCAGCGTGGGGGCGAAATGACGGGGCGGAGGATCTTCTCGAGTTTGTGGATGAGTTGCCTTGCTTGCGTTCTGTTCGCCTCGCAGGCTCGAGGTCAGGTCACGTTCGAGAGGTTGGTGAATTCAGGGAAAGAGCCGCAGAATTGGCTGACTTATTCGGGGGACTACTCGGGGCGGCGCTTCAGTTCGCTCGATCAGATCAACATCACGAATGCGCGTACGCTGGTGGCGAATTGGGTGTACCAGACCGGGGCGACGGGCAAGCTTGAGACTTCGCCGCTGGTGGTGGACGGGATTCTCTACGCCACGGCGCAGGATGACCGGGCCTTTGCTCTGGATGCGCGCACGGGGCGGCCGATCTGGATGTATCAGCACCAACTGCCGGGGGACATTCGTCCCTGTTGCGGGCGGGTAAATCGCGGACTCGCCATTCTTGGCGATAAGGTTTTCCTGGGGACGCTCGATGCGCATGTGATTGCGCTCGACACGAAGACGGGGAATGTGATCTGGGATGTTGTAGCCGCCGAATACCAGAAGGGATACAGCTTTACGGTCGCGCCGCTGGCGGTGAAGAATCTTGTGGTGATTGGCGTTTCTGGCGGCGAGTACGGAGTGCGCGGGTTCATCGATGCGTACGACGCCGCAAGTGGCGCGCGCAAGTGGCGTTTCTACACGGTGCCGGGACCGGGCGAGGCCGGGAACGAAACGTGGGAGGGCAATTCTTGGAAAATCGGCGGGGCACCGGCGTGGAACACTGGAACCTACGACGCCGTGACCAACCAAATCTTCTGGCCGACGGGGAATCCTTCGCCCTCGAACCGCGGCGAGGGGCGCGCGGGAGACAATCTTTACAGCAATTCGCTGCTGGCCTTGAATGCGGATACGGGAAAGATGAACTGGTATTTCCAGTTCACCAAGCATGACGAGCACGACTGGGATGCGACGCAGGTGCCCGTGGTCATTGACTTGGGAGGGGATCCCGCGGGCGATGCCGGCGGCAAACATCTAATTGCGCAAGCCAACCGCAATGGGTTTTTTTATGTGATCAATCGCGTGACGGGCAAACTGATTTCGGCGAACGCTTATGGAAAGACCACATGGAGCGACACTAAGGATTCCGAAGGTCGGCCGGTGGCAAAGAAAGAGGCTTCGCCAACGCTCGAAGGTCATACGGTGTGTCCCGGAGCGCTGGGAACGACGAACTTTATGGCTCCTGCATTCAGTGCGCAGACGGCACTGTTCTACGTGACGGCACGCGATCAGTGCGACATATTTTCTACTGCGCCGCAGCCTTACGAGGCCGGACATGCGTACTACGGCAGCGCCTATTTTCCTTCGGAAGAAGCCGAGCCTTATCGCGGATTTCTGAAGGCGATCGACCCCGCGACGGGAGAGATCAAGTGGAAGTTTGAGCACACGTCGCCGACGTGGTCGGGAGTGCTCGCGACCGCAGGCGGCCTGGTATTTACCGGCGATGCCGAAGGAAACTTCATAGCTCTGGATGCGGCCTCGGGCAAACCGCTGTGGCACTTCCAGATGGGCGGCGCAGTCTACGCCGCGCCCATGGCTTTCGCGGTGGACGGGAAGGAATACGTGGCGATCGCAGCAGGCAGCGCCGTGTATGCCTTTGGATTGCCATAGAAACCCGCGTCAGAACCACAGAACAGCTCCAGCGGAGAGCCGCAGGTTAACCTGGTGGGTCGGGAGGCCTTCGAACGATGTGCCTCCGAAGGCGCCTCCGTAAAGCTTATTCGGATTGACGCTAGTGTGGTAGTAGTCGACCTGTACCAGCCGAAGAGCGAAGTGGCGAACGATTCTGTAATCGATTCCACCGCCGAGTGCGATGGCGAAATCATTGTAGGTTGTAGCGGCGGAAGACACCGGAGACATCACGCCGGTGATGGTGCTCGCACTCAGGCTGGTTCGATCCCATCCGGCTAGAACGTGCAGAAATGGAGTCATTTTCGATTTCGTCCGGTAGGAGATCACCGGTCCAGCCAGGATGGAATATGCGGTGCCGTTGGGCATGCCGGAGACTCCGCCAGGCGCTGTGATCGACGAACCGTTGCGGCCGCTAAAGTCGGCGACTATGCCGACCCAGCGGTCGGCGTTGTACTGCGCCTCCGCATTCCACCCGGTGAAGTTGGTTGCTACTCCGAAGCCGATGGAGACCGGGCGCAGAGCCAGGTCCAGGCTTAGGTCTGTGATTCCGCCGGAAATCTGATGGACCAGGGAATACCCACCAAATACCTGCACCTTCGGCATTGAGTCTTGCGCAAAAGCAAACGAACCAATCAGGACGGTCGAAATAAAGGTTGCGACGGCAGAGCGAATCATTTCCAGGTTTCTCCCTTTTGAGAATAACGCATCCGGAGGTCCACGCCCCGACTTGTATCCGTGAACCAGATTAGGAACGTTGAGTCCCGCGAACAGGTTGTACGTTGACTGGTAAATATTAGCCGCGCAGGCGATGAGAGTATGCGTTTGCGCTAGGGGTGGTGTTCGGGGTCGATGGCCTGGTCGAGGTAGATCCAGAGCACGCGGGCAAACAGTGAGATCGTGGGGGCGAGCGGCAGGAACAATACTACGGCCCAGATGGTATCTTTCGTGATCCACCAGCCGGTTAGGGACCAGAGCAGCGCTGCGAGCAGCGCGACTATCACAAGTCCCAAGGCGTAGCTCACATACATGGCACCAAGAAAATAGCCCGGCTCGCGCTCGAACCTGAGATCGCAGACGGGACAACGGTCGTGCATCTTGGGGAATCCGCGAAAGATGGAATAGCGAAAAATGGATCCGGTGCGGCAACGGGGACAGCGCTGGCGAAGAATATCTCCCACCGTTGACGCCTTTGTAGCCGGTTCCCTCATTGTTCACCAATCCATATTCATGATCCCATCCGCGCTTCGACTTCTAAGCTAACAGATAGAGGGAGTGGCGCTCTCGGCACCCACTTTCGTGCCGGTTGACGCACAGGGGGATTTCATACTAATGTGCGATTACACCGGAAAGGAGGTGGTCGAATGACAAGTTCTGAATGTGGCAGTAGTTGTGGGAGTCTAAGACCAGGTGAGGTGGCTGAGACTTAGAGCTGGTTGCTCTAAGCGGGGCTTTCGGATGCGGATCGTTTGAACGACGCGACGGGAGCTACAGCCCGCACACTAGCCGGTGAGTAGGGATGGAGGCATCGCGTCGGTCGCGCGAAGGCTTTCGTCCTAGGGACTTCGGCTCTGAGCTTCAGTCCCAGACCCGGGAGTTGCCGTGAGAGGCCACGTAGAGTGACCACCTCTTGGTCAATCCCAAACAGTCCACCGGACGGCCCGCAGGCTCGTAAGAGCTGGCGGGCCGTTTGTTTTTCTCGATCTTTCCACATCCAGCCCCAGACTCATAGTTTGTTGGTTTCTTCGCCGTGCATGCGAGTATTATTTCTCCGCCATGGCAATCGATGACCCAGAGCGGCTCATGCGTGAGCGATACTCGCGCATGACAGAGGACGAACTGCTTCGGGCTGCGAGCGATGCTGAATCACTTACCGATTCCGCGCGGAAAGTGATTGCCGACGAACTGCGAAGCCGGGGTCTGGCTGCGCCTGGTCCGGCAGGCTGGGACGAGTGGGAAGGGCAGAAGTGGGTCACGGTCGCCCGGTTCCGCGATCTGCCGGAAGCTCTGCTGGCCAGAGGCAGTTTGGAATCGGCAGCTACCGAATGCCAGCTTGTGGATGACAATCTGGTGCGACTCGATTGGCTTTGGTCCAATCTGCTGGGGAGTAAAGCTGTGGGTGAAACCAGAGGAAGAACAATCCGCCCGCGAAATGCTTTCCCAGCCGATTCCGGAGCGGATCGAAGTGGCTGGAGTCGGAGACTACGAACAGCCGCGTTGTCCGAAGTGCCAGTCTCTTGACGTGAACTTTCAGGAATTGGATCCTGCTGCCTACTTGAGCCTGGCAATCAACGTGCCGATGCCATTCCATCGCAAGGCGTGGCGATGCCACGCATGCCGCGCCCAATGGAAGGATGATGGGGCCGATGTCGGCGGGAGTGAGTCGCATTCCTAACCTGGACGAGCAGCGTGAGCGGCGGCGGCTGATGGCGAACTATGCCAGCATGACCGACGGCGAGTTGCAGCGGCTGGCGCGGAGTGCGGAGTCGCTTACCGAGTTAGCTTGCGATGCCCTCGAAGATGAGATGGACCGCAGGCATCTGGAATTTCCTGACGACGAATGTTCCGACGCGGCGCCGGAGCGGCGACAGCGAATGGAAGTACGAGAACTTGTGACCATCCGGCAGTTTCGCGATCTGCCAGAGGCGCTGCTGGCGAAGGGCAGTCTGGAGTCCGCGGGCATTGAATGTTTTCTGGCGGACGAAAACCTGGTCCGGCTGGACTGGTTCATTTCGAACTTCATCGGCGGAATCAAGCTCAATGTGAGGGCTCAGGACGCGGGGAACGCGCAGAAGCTTCTTGACGAGCCGATTCTCGAAGGTCTCTATGTGCAGGGCATCGGGCTGTATGAGCAGCCGCGCTGTCCCAAGTGCCAGTCGCTGGATGTGAACTTCCAGGAACTGGACCGCCCCATCGCCTACATGAGCGCATTCCTGCGCGTGCCGATGCCCGTGCAGCGCCCGGGGTGGCGTTGTCACACTTGTGACGCGGAGTGGGAGGATGATGGGGACGCAACCCGGACGTAGCAGTCACCATAGGCATTGCGAAAATAGAATGCATAAACCCCCTGGGTTGGCCGTTAGATCACGAAGGCATCGTTCGCGCTTCCGGTGAGAGATCACGCCCTGCTTCGACCGTTCTCTGGACCCTGATTTGGCTTGCGAAAACCACTTTTTCGGTAGATAATCCCGCCCCAAAGGAGGTATCTGTGATGCGCAGAGTTTCATTGCTGCTTGTCATTGCACTGCTTGGGGTGACCGCAGGCCACACTTCTTCACCGAATACGGACTGGGCGATCAACGCGACCGCGATTGAGGCGTGCAGCTGTCCCCACTTCTGCATCTGCTATTTCAACTCGCACCCGGCAGGGCACAACGATCACGGCACGACTGAACATTATTGCAAGTTCAACAATGCATACAAGGTCAACGGAGGTCACTACGGCGATACCAGCCTGGCGGGCGCTAAGTTTTGGATCACCGGCGACCTTGGTGGCGACTTCTCCCAGGGCCAGATGGAGCGGGCTTTGGTTACATTTGACAAAGCTACGACGGCGGAGCAACGCCAGGCTCTGGGTGAAATCCTCGGACACGTGTTCCCGGTTAAATGGAAATCGTTCCAAACCGCGGAGGGCAGCATCGACACCTGGACCTTTGACAAGGATCAGGCACATGCGACGCTGAATGGGGGCAAGACCGCTGAGATCAAACTGAAGCGCTTTCAGGGCATGACGGATGAACCGGCGGTGCTCAAGAACGTCAGGTACTGGGGAACGCCGCGCAATGACGGCTTCGTCATGATGCCGAATGAGCTTGAGACTTATCGCGAAGGTCCGAATGCCTTCGAGTTCAAGGGAACGAACGGATTCATGCTCACTTTCGACATGACATCGAAAGACGTTCCCACTGCCAAGCCTTCGATGAGCTATTAACCAACCTCTTTTCTGTATTACTGGGTATTGCGCCGGAACCTTCCGGCGCTTTTGTTTTGGTGAGGACGAACTGGTTGCTGATGAAAATCGCGGTTTCTCCAGAAGGCTGAGGAGCGTCTTAGGAGCTGACTCCTAGTTTGGCGAAACCTTTGTGGATCACCTCCAGCGTATCTGCGGCCAATTTCAGCGCCGGCAGTTCTTCCGGGCTGAACCAGCGCACTTCGGCGGCGTCGCTCGCGGCGGCGAGATTTCCTGCAACCCGGCGGCAGAGAAAATCGATCAACACATAGTGGTACTGCACGCGCCGCTCGGGGTTGCGCAGGACGCGGTCGTAGACTCCGAGGAGTTCGCCGGGTTCGACCATGAGTCCGGTTTCCTCGCGGGCCTCGCGGATGGCGGCCTGGCGCACCAGTTCGCCGACTTCGAGCACGCCTCCGGGGATGGACCATGCGGCCTGCAGCGGCGGGTGAGCGCGCTTCACCAGAACGACGCGAGCGTCTTCGATGATGATGGCACCCACGCCGACCAGCGGGACTTCGGGAAATTCGCGTTGCATGTCTTGCCTGGAATGCTGCGAGTATTCTAGCGAAACTTGGGAGTTGTGGCGTCGTAAGCAGCAGCCGAGCTTTGCCCGGCATGGACGGCCGAGGGCGGCGATCCCCACACGGGCTCTAGCCTTGGCGCCTCTGTGGTTAAATATGGGTTTCTATGGCTCTCGAAGAATACAAACGAAAGCGCAAGTTCGAGCAAACGCCCGAGCCACCTCCGAAAGTTGAGAGCAAGGCCGGTCACCGGTTCGTAGTGCAGAAGCATGACGCCACGCGGCTGCACTATGACTTTCGGCTGGAGATGGAGGGCGTGCTGAAATCGTGGGCGGTGCCCAAGGGGCCATCGCTCGATCCGGCGGACAAACGGCTGGCTATGCAGGTGGAGGATCATCCGGTTTCGTATTTTGATTTTGAGGGCATCATCCCGGAAGGCAATTACGGGGCGGGCACGGTGATGGTTTGGGATGTGGGCACGTGGCAGCCGCTTTCTCCGGTTGCGGTGCAGGGAAAGTACGTGCCGGGGACCGAGGCCGAAGCGGCCGCGATGCTGGCCAAAGGCGATTTGAAATTCCGTCTCGACGGGAAGAAGTTGAAGGGGGACTTCGCGCTGGTCAAGATGAAGGGGCGGCGTCCGGGGAGAAAGGGAAACGAATGGCTGCTCATCAAGAAGCATGACGAGTATGCCGTGGAGGGTTACGACATTGATGCACTGGATGAGTCAGTGCTGAGCGGGCGGAGCCTGGCGGAGATCGCCGGGGACGCGGGATCGAAAGAGTGGCGAAGCCGTCCGGCAGGCGGCGGGAAGTTGAAGGCGGCGTGGCTGGCGGATGCCGTGGCCAAGCTCGATAAGAAGAAAGCTGCCGCGAGCGGGCAAAAAAAAAAGAAAAAACACCAACTGAACACCGCAGAAGACGCTGAGGACGCGGAGGAAAACAAGCGAAAAACCCTAGTATCCTCTGCGAATATCCCACTGACTGCTTCCCCGAACCTTATCAGCGCGAAGAAATCAAAATCCTCAGCGTCCTCTGCAGTTTTGGTTTCAGAGGTGGATGGGGCGGTGAAGCGCCCCATGCCCTCGACGATTCATCCGATGCTGGCGACCCCTGTAGATGTGGCGTTTGACGGGGCGGAGTGGCTGTTCGAGATCAAGTGGGACGGTTACCGGGCGATCGCTTTTATCGACGACGGCAAGCTGCGTCTGGTTTCGCGGAATCAGAACGAGTTGACGGAGCGCTTCCCTGAGCTGAAAGACCTGCCGAAGTTAGTCCGCACGAAAAGTGCGATTCTTGATGGCGAAGTCGTTGCGCTCGACGAACAGGGGCGGGCGTCGTTCAGCCTCATGCAGCAGCGCACGGGATTTCGTCCCGGAGGGCGGCGTGGGGCGGCGAAGGCAGACGTCCCGGTGTTGTACTACGCGTTCGATCTGCTCTATCTCGATGGATACGACTTGCGGAAGCTTCCGCTGGAAGTTCGCAAGAGGCGATTAGCTTCGATCCTCATCACGGGAGACGTGCTGCGTTATTCCGATCACTACGAAAAGCAGGGAAAAGCGCTGTTCGAAATGGCGCGCGCCAAGGGCCTCGAAGGCATACTGGCTAAGAAGCGCGACAGCATTTACCAGGAGCGGCGCACCAGCGAATGGCTGAAGATCAAGATCACGCGGCGTCTGGAATGTGTGATCGGGGGCTACACTGAGCCGGAGGGCAGCCGCGCGCATTTTGGCTCGATCGTGCTGGGGCTCTATGACAGCCAAGGCAGGCTGATTCATGTGGGACAAGCTGGCAGCGGATTTGACCATAATTCGCTTGACGAAGTTTGGAAGCTCCTGAAGAAACGCGAGACCGAGAAGAACCCGTTCCACGGCGAGGTCGAGGCACTGCGGAAAGTGTACTGGGTGAAGCCAGAACTTGTGGCAGAGATCGAATTCGCGGAATGGACCGGCGGCGCGAGCGAGGGAAGCGGGCCGAAGCTGCGAGCTCCCGTATTCTTAGGGCTGCGCGACGACAAAGATCCAAAGGATTGCCTGCTGGAGGGAACCCGAACGACTGAGAACTGAGTCCCAGCAAGTGCAAGAAGTTGCACACCATGATCTGCGCTTGTCATCGAAGATCCCCCGCAAGAGAGCAAAGTCAATGCGTTCTACAAGGTAGGGAAGCTAATGGTTGGTGGTGGCGGGCCGTGCGAGCCAAGAATCGGTGCTAGAATTGCTGTCACTTATCTAACCGTCTCCCCAGAAAAGCGAAAGATCGAAGTGGAGGGTTGTCATGAGCGCGGGATGGAAGCTTACAGGCTTGCTGGTGGCTGGCGTCCTGTGCCTGCCGATTGCTGGGCGGGCTGACACGCAGGCTGCGCCGCAACGCGTACATAAGGTCAAGAAGCAGCAACCCCCGCCTCCTCCGTTGCCCTCAGGGCCGCAGGGGCCGGTGCCTCAAATTCCGCTGGACGCCATTCCGGCGGTGGCGCCACAAGTGAGCTACCAGGATGGACTGCTGACGATTGTCGCCCCGAACTCCACTCTCGGTGACATTCTGCGAGGCGTGCGCAAGCATACCTCGGCCGATATCGATGTTCCGGCTACCGCCAGCGAGCGCGTGGTGACGCGCCTGGGTCCGGGGCCGGCGCGACAGGTGATGGCCGAACTGCTGAACGGATCACGTTTTAATTACATATTGCTGGGATCCCCCGAGGATGCCAACGTGCTGGTCCGCGTGGTATTGGTGGCCAAGACTGGGCCGGACGCGCCGGGTTCCGAACCAGCTCCGGCGGACAAGAATGCTGCCGGTGCCCAGGCAGCCAACGTTGCGGCGAATGCCTCCGATGCCGATACCGCAGATGATGCCGTCGACGATACGCCGGATCAGGGCACAGCGGAGGCCGAACAACCGGCGGCCGCCCCTTCGGACCAGCCCGGAATAAAAACTCCGCAGCAGTTGTTGCAGGAGATGCAGCAGCGGCAATTGCAGATGCAACAGCAACAGCCCGGTCAGCCCGGGCTCTACCCTCCGGGCAGGCCCGGCGCGGCAGTTCCGCAGCCACCACCGCAACCGCAGGAACAACAATAAAGCCGGCCAAGGCACGCGCTCTCTGGCCAGCGGCTCTTACTTTGGGTCTTTAAAGGTCTTGTCTCTCAGGGTCGATTACCGGCGCGCTCCGAGCGTGATTGAGAGCCAGGTTGCGCCAGCTTGGCAGACCGGGCAGTCACCTGATCGTCAGAACCGTTCATTGCTTTCTGCAGCAGGTTCCAGTCGCGGGTAATATCGCTTTCGGAGGCCTTGGGCGGATTGCCACGCCGCAGCTCCGCACGCAGCCGAGCCTCAAGCAGCTGCTCGGTGAGCGGCTCCGGCGTGTCATTGGCTAGGATGTTGCTGTTTGCGACGCCTACACTCACCACTTCATCTCCCATGTGAATCCGCAGGACCGGGCGTCCTTGAGCGTCGAGATCCGGGACGGCATTGCGCAACAAACGCTTCCATTTTTCGATGCGGGCCACGGCGGCATCCGAATCTGGATCAGCCAGCAGATGGTCCAGTTCGCTCTGATAGGAGCGGCGGTCCTCGGCCCCGAGAGGCGGTTCCAGCGCGCGCTCGGCGTTGAACACCAGCGCCTGCTTCGACGGATTAAAATGGCCTGCGCCCGTGCCCTCATAGACCGCCACCACGCATCCCGCAAAGATCGGACTCACCACCGCACTCGGAACAAAATACTTCTTTGATTTGAGGAAGGATTCAACTACGCCGTGCACCGGCGTGCTGCGCGCCACGCTGCCCGGAATCTGCGGGATCACAAAGCGCGAGAACTCCAATCGCGAATGCCGCGCGCTGAACTTGATCATGGTCTTCGCCATCTGCTTGGGCGTGGTGATTCCGACATCCGCAACCACGCTTCGATGCAGGGCCTTCGGGTAGTAGAAGTTGATCACATCCTTGGCAAAATCGGCGCAGTTGCGGTACGTAAGGTGGAAGTGAGACCGATTCGGCGACGAATTGTATCTGTCGATGAAAGCCTCGTCCTGCGCCGAAGTGGTTTCGATTTCAAACCCGTACGCCGCGCGGTCGTAGGCCGAGCCCACCAGCTCATACCAGTTCCCGCCCGGAGCTTCTCCGTTGTCCCGATCCGGTGCAACCGCCTCCAGATGTTTGCGGCGGTATTGGTCGCGCAAAAACGTGACCATCTTCGGATCCGCAAACAGCGGAATATCATCGGGCTGCTCGACTGCGTAGAGATAAGGAATCAACGGGATCGCCAGCCAATCGTACCCGCCGACTCCGTCGTAGCGGCTGATGACGGCGCCGAGCTCTCCGGGAGCGCAAGGACGCAGCACCAGCGGCGTCTCGGCGCAGACTCCTGATAAGTACACGGCGGCGTGTCCCGTGGCCGTGAAGAACCCGAGCTTGCCGTAAGGCTCTTCCAGCAGAAGCGTAGCCGAGGCTCTCGCCAAGGAGGCGGACGCCGACACCAGCACCAGCAACGTGCACAGCGTGCGCCGCATTCTCCCCAGACAAGGCATAGCTATCCTCTTATTTATGAGAACCCCTTGCAGGAAGATTAGTTGCCAATAATGGGGAAAGCGAGTTACGGAAGTCAGTTTGGCAACAGGCACTCCGGGGGCAGCAGCGTACCTCATAGAAAAATAACCAGATATGGGAGTGTGACAGGAGTGTTAAATCTGGCTCAGGGCCTATGTTTCAGGGTAGCTAAGATAGTCGACTCACGCGCACTCAAAAAGCTAATCGCCCGAATGGAGTTTTTCGATGGCCCAAGTGGCACTTTCGGCGACGACTTCGTCCTCGTCCGCGGCCAGCATCTGGATCAGCGGAAGGAATTTCCGGTCTCCGCTGTTAGCCATAGCGATGACAGCATTCCGGCGCAGACCCGCGCGTTTCGCCCGGCGCGCCGGCGAGCCGTGAAACGTGCGACGAAATTCTTCCGTGCTCATCTCCGCCAGCCAGTCGAGTGCGGGATTCACCAATTCCGGACGCGGCTGAAACTCAGCAGCGTTTGTAGCAGGCGCTTTCCGGTTCCAGGGGCAGACATCCTGGCAGATGTCGCAGCCGAAAACGTGTCGTCCCATCCCGGAGCGCAGATCCTCAGCAATTGCACCTCGCTTTTCAATTGTGAGGTAGGCGATGCACCGATTGGAATCGAGCTGATAGGGCGCGATCAGTGCGTCGGTCGGGCAGGCCTCGATGCAGCGCGTGCAACTGCCGCAGCGATCTGGAGCGGGCAGGCCTGATCCGAGATCAGGTCTGAGATCGAGCGAGGTAAGGATCACGCCCAGGAAGAGCCACGACCCCATCTTCTGATTGATGATGCACGTGTTCTTCCCGATCCAGCCGATTCCTGCGTACTTCGCGACCACGCGCTCGACGACCGGGCCCGTGTCGACGTAACAGCGGGTAATCACATCGTCTCTTCCAGTCGCACTTCTCAGCGCCGCTTCGACTTGCCGAAGGCGCGGCATCATCGACTCGTGATAGTCCTGCTGGCCCCAGGCGTAGCGGGAGATCCAGCCCCGCCCTTCATCTGTCACCTGCGTGGAATACGGTTGCGCAGTGTTGTAGTTGATGGCGCACACTACGACGCTATGAGCCCAGGGAGCTGCGTGCGCCAAAGACGCACGTTGCAGACGGCCCTGCTCATCGCGTGCTTCCAGGTACTTCATCTCGCCGGCGTGTCCATCGGCAATCCAGCCGGGAAAGTATTCCAACTCCGGAGCGTCATCGACCGGAGCTACTCCAACGAGATCAAAACCCGCATTCCTGGCGGCTTGCTTTACCGTGGCCGTGATTTCAGCGGATCGAAGCATGGGGATGGAAGCATGAATCAAATTTACTCGAGTGCCTGTAAGAGAGGCGCCGGTTCCAATTTGGAACTGCTCTTCACTTTTTTTGCCCGCAAGAGCATTTTCCTCGCGTGATCAGCGTATAAGCTTTTGCTCACAGAGTCACGCAACTCACGCTGCGCGTTCTCCGAATTCTTGAAAAGGAGACCATCTGTATGCCGCAACCCACCCACGCACAAACCCCAACCATCCAAATCTCCGTGATTAACGGGAGCACCGTGCTGGCCGACACGGATGTCGTGCCAGTCGTGACCGCGCTCCAGAAGCAAGTGACCAACGATTTCGGTCCTGTCTGGGGGACTGCCGCTTAACTCAGCATCGTCCCCAAGGGCACTCAACCTCCCAGCGGGAACTGGTGGCTCGTATTGCTCGACGACTCCGACCAGGCCAACGCTCTGGGTTACCACGACCTCACCACCGAAGGGCTTCCCATCGGCAAAGTCTTCGCTGCCAGCGATCTGAAGGCGGGCACATCCTGGACGGTTACCGCCAGCCACGAGCTTCTCGAAATGCTCGGCGACCCCAACATCAACCTGACCGTATTCGTCGAGAACAGCAACACCGCTGGAATTCTCTACGCCTACGAAGTCTGCGACGCCTGTGAAGACGATAGCCTCGGCTACCAGATCGACAGCGTCCTGCTTTCCGATTTCGTTTACCCATCCTGGTTTGAAAGTTTCCGAAGCGAAGGCTCGACCCAGTTCGACCGGATGAACAAGATGCAGACTCCGTTTCAGCTACTGACCGGTGGTTACATCGGAATCTTCAACGTGAACTCGGGCAGCGGTTGGCAGCAACAGACCGCGGAGAAGCACCCCACCAATGTCCTGTATCGAGGAGCCGTCGGCACGCGCAGGGAGCGCCGCGGCATTCCTCACGAACTGTGGGTTAACAGCCTGCCCCAGCGCAAGATCGTGGGCAATGCGCAGAAGTACCGCCAGACATTGCAGACCATCCAGCAGCGGCGGGAAGCAGCCTGAAGTTCATTCTCGGTCCTCCCCCATTACGCCTCGCGCGAAGATTGCGCGGGGCTTTTTTTGATGCAGAGCGACAGGGATTCGGATCGCCATTCGTTGACTACCGGGTGCCGCGTCCGTAAGATGGAGCGACCCGAAGCCGCGCCTCTTCGAATGATCGGCCAAACCATCTCGCACTACCGCATTATCGAGAAACTCGGCGGCGGCGGCATGGGTGTCGTCTACAAGGCTGAAGACAGCCGGCTGCGCCGCTTCGTCGCCCTGAAATTCCTTCCCGATGAAGTGGCCCGCGACCCGCAGGCCCTCAGCCGTTTCCAACGCGAAGCCCAGGCTGCGTCGGCGCTCAACCATCCCAACATCTGCACGATTTACGACATCGGCGAGGAGAACGGCCTGGCGTTCATCGCCATGGAGTTTCTGGACGGCGAAACCCTGAAACATGTGATCCGGAACCGTCCCCTGGAGTTGGACACCCTGCTGTCGCTGGGCATAGAGACGGCGGATGCGCTCGACGCGGCGCACGCCCAAGGCATCGTCCACCGGGACATCAAGCCCGCCAACATCTTCGTGACCAAGCGCGGGCACGCGAAGATTCTGGACTTCGGGCTGGCGAAGATGGTTGCGGCACGACCGCTGATGGAAGCGACCGCGACGCGCACCGAGGATCCCAACCTAACAAGTCCGGGATCGGCGGTGGGGACTGTGGCGTATATGTCGCCCGAACAGGCGCGCGCCCGGGAACTGGATTCCCGCACCGACTTGTTCTCATTCGGAGTGGTGCTCTACGAGATGGCGACGGGCCAGGTGCCGTTTCGCGGAGAGAGTACGGCGGAGATTTTCGACGCCATCCTCAATCGCGTTCCGGCCGCGGCGGTTCGGTTGAATTCCACTTTGCCGCCCAAATTGGAAGACATCATCAACAAGGCCTTGGAGAAAGACCGAAACCTGCGTTACCAGCACGCGGCCGACATGCGCACGGATCTGCAGCGCATGAAGCGTGACACCGAGACGGGCCGTGCGGGAGTGGCAAGTTCCGGTGCGATGCCGATGGTGCAAGAGAGTGGTTCTCACGGAGCGGCGACAACGCCGTCGGCTCCAGGTTCGGGCTCGGGTCCGGCTGTGGTTGCGTCCTCGGCTGCTTCCGCTGCTCCTGCCGCTTCCGCGTCGGGAACCGCGCAAGTACCAGCAAGCGGGGGAAACAGACTTTGGAGAGTTCTGGTCCCGGCTGCGGTCGTCGTCATCGCGGTACTGGTTGCGATCGGTCTCTATTTGCGCTCGCGGCCTGGAACCAGCGACGCGAAGGCAACCACGCTTACCGAGAAGGACACCGTGGTGCTGGCGGATTTCGACAACAAGACCGGGGACACGGTCTTCGATGATGCTCTCAAGCAGGCGCTGGCAGTACAACTCGGACAGTCGCCCTTCCTCAACATTCTCTCCGAACGCAGGGTCGAGGAAACTCTGCGCCTGATGGGCCGTCCCACGACAGAACGGATCACCAGCGATGTGGCGCGAGAGCTTTGCATTAGAACGGGCAGCAAGGCGATCGTCCTGGGCTCCATTTCCAACCTGGGAGGCCAGTATGTGATCGGGCTGAACACGGTCGGATGCAGCAGTGGAGACACGCTGGCCACCGAGCAGGAGCAGGCCACGACGAAGCAGGATGTGCTGAAGGCGCTGGGCACGGCGGCCTCCGCGCTGCGGGGCAAGCTGGGCGAATCCCTGGCCACCGTCCAGAAGTTCGATGTTCCCGTGGAAGCGACTACGCCTTCTCTGGAGGCGTTAAAGGCTTACAGCATGGGGGTTACCACCGGACGCACGAAGGGCGACGCCGAGGCCATTCCGTTCATGAAGCGTGCCGTTGAACTCGATCCCAATTTCGCCATGGCGTATGTCGGGCTGGGCGTCCACTATTCCAACCTCGGGCAAGCCAGCCTGGCCGCCGAGAATGCCAGGAAAGCTTATGACCTCCGGGATCGCGTGAGCGACCGCGAGAAGTACCGCATCTCCGCGTTTTACTATCAGTACGTCACCGGTGAGGTGGAAAAAGCCACTGAAGCTTACGAAATCTGGGCCAAAACCTACCCACGGGATCTGGTACCTCACACCAACCTGGGTTACATGTACAGCAGTCTCGGACAATACGAGAAAGCTGCGGCCGAAACTGAGCAATCGCAGCGTCTTGAGCCCACGCTGACCGGGTACGGCAATCTGGCTGGCATTTACATGAACCTCGGCCGTCTGGACGACGCCAAGACGCTCCTGCAGCAGGCCCAGGCCAATAAACTCGATGGCTTGGTTCTCCGGGCCGACTGGTATGGCCTGGCATTTCTGCGAGACGATGCGGCTGAAATGGAGCGGCAGGTAGCCTGGGCTGCGGGGCGGCCTGCGGAAGAAGACGCCATGCTCTCCACCCAGTCCGATACGGAAGCCTATTATGGGCGGCTGACGCGGGCCCGGGATCTCTCCCGCCGTGCCGTGGATGCCGCTGTGCGTAATGATTCCAAGGAGACGGCTGCGCTCTGGCAGGCCAATGCCGCTCTGCGGGAGTCTGAGTTCGGCAATACTGCCGCCGCCAAACAGCGTGTGGATGCTGCGCTGGCCCTGGCTCCCGGACGGGACGTAAAGGTGCTCGCTGCCATGACCCTGGCGCGAACCGGAGATGCCGCACGAGCGAAAGCAATCGTCGAACAGCTGGAAAAAAGCGAAGCTACGAATACGATGCTGAAGATTTACTGGCTTCCGACGATCAAGGCGGCCATCGAACTCAACGGCGGCAATGCATCTCAAGCCCAGATTGATCTGGAGGCAGCCGCCCCGTACGATATGGGTGGACCGCCGCCCATCAGCGGCTTATACCCGGTCTACGTACGCGGCCAGGCATACCTTGCGGCCCACAACGGCGCCGCGGCTGCCGGCGAGTTCCAGAAAATTCTTGATCACCGCGGCATCGTGCTGAACCTGCCGCTGGGCGCACTCGCGCATCTGCAACTGGGAAGAGCTTATGCTTTGTCCGGCAACACCGCCAAGGCTCGAAGCGCCTATCAGGACTTCTTCAACGTCTGGAAAGACGCCGACCCCGACATCCCCATCCTGAAAGAAGCCAAGACGGAGTACGCAAAGCTGCAGTAGCTGCCAGGGGCAGGAAGCGGTCATTCTGCCCTAAGCCAGCGCTTATGAGGGCTCAACCCAGGCGCACTGCTTTGCGCCGGGCGGCCGCGATCAGATACCCAGCTTCTTCACTTCCTCGTTGTAATACTTGCGGTAGAGGATGTCCCACTCCTGCGAGCCTTCGAGGATGGTGCGTTTCTGGCTTTCGATCTTCAGGCGGGCGGCCTGGTCGATCCTTTCTTCGTGATTGAGCAGGTCTTCGAGGATCTTGCGGGTTTCCTGGCGGATGGTGTTGGGGTCTTCGATGAAATCGACCTCGTCCATCTGCTTGAGCGCGTCGGCGACGGCTCGCGCCAGCACGTTCACTTTGTCGCGGCTCAGTCTCACAGCACCGCCTTGTACTTGCGCACCAGTTCCGTCTTCACTTTGCGAAACATCTCCTGGTAGTTGGCGCCCGTCTTGTTCATCTCTTCGGAATAGGCTTCGAGGATGACGCGGACCTCGTCATTGATGCGGTCTTCAAGAGTCAGTTCTTCAAGCAGCGCGGCATGGACCCGCTCCGTGACCTTGGGCACAGCCGAGGTCTCGATAGCCTTGCCGGCAATCAGTTTCTTGGTAACTTCGCGGGCCAGGTAGCCCACATATTCCTTGGAAAGAAGCATGTGCGGGTCGAATGTCCTGTGTTTAAGGAGGCTTGTCTATGAATTAGGAAGTGTAACACGGCCAATCGGGCGCAGGCACACCACCATCCCAGGGTAGGACTGTTTCAAATTATTTCGCGTGATGCAGTTGGCGCCGCAGGGTCTCCACGATCAGACCGATCAGCGCATACGTAAAGGCATTGGCCGCTAGAACCTCATACAGGCTAATTGGGTGATGCCTGCCTGCTATCGCAACGGGGCAGGTCAAACAGACGAAAGTCCAGACATCCCGCATTCGTTCGTTTGTAGATGGGAAGGTCGCGAAGGCAAAAAGCGCCCAGAAGCCCGCAACTAGAAGGCCCGCACTTGCCCACACAGCGATTCGGTATTTCATGGTACCGCTCCTAACCACCCTCATTCTACGACTTTCCGCCCCTGAAGCTTAACTATTGAGAACAGGATTCCAAAGAGCCATTCTATATCGTCTTACGATATACTATGAATGGCTACGGGATCGCGGCACACTACAATCGGCGGCATGAAGAAGCTCACCTTGTCCGACTACCAGGCGCTGGCGGAGTTCCGTTACCAGATTCGCCGCTTCCTCCACTTCAGCGAGCAAGTGGTAAAGCTGGCGGGCTTGGAGCGGGGCCAGTATCAGCTCATGCTGGCCATCAAGGGCATGCCAGCCGGAGTGCGGCCGCGGATTCGCGAATTGGCCACCCGCATGCAAATCCGCCACCACAGCGCCGTGGAACTGGTGAACCGCCTGGAGGCCGGAGGCTTCGTGCATCGTACTCGCGCCGCGGACGACCGACGCGAGGTCCTGCTCGCGCTTACATCCAAAGGCGAAAAGGTTCTCGGCGAACTGGCGCTGCATCATCACGACGAACTGCGCTCTGCCGGACCTGATCTGGTGACCGCGCTGCGCCGCATCATGCGGGAAGGCACGGACGCCGCGTTCCTGCATTCCGCTTCTCCCCGCGAAAAAGGCAGAACATAAAGGTCCATGAGCGATATCGGCCCCGCCGCTTCAAACCAGGACAGAACTCGTACGGCAACCGACGCGCCTCCGCCCGCATCCTTCCGCATGCTGCTGGTCTCATTCCTCGCCGCCGCAATCGGTCTGGTGGCCGGCGTTGTAGCTTTCGCTCTCTACAAGCTGATCGGCCTGTTCACTAACCTCTTCTTCTTCCATCGCTGGTCGGCCGATTTCTCCAGCGCGCAGCATAACCACCTCGGCTGGATGGTCATCGTGGTTCCCGTCATCGGCGGGCTCATCGTGGGCGTCATGGCCAAGTACGGCACGTCGAAAATTAAGGGCCACGGGATCCCAGAAGCCATGGAAGCCGTGTTGTTCAACCGCAGCCGCATCGCCCCGCGTGTGGCCATCCTGAAGCCCATCTCGGCGGCCATTGCCATCGGCACTGGCGGTCCTTTCGGTGCGGAAGGCCCGATCATTCAAACCGGCGGAGCAATCGGCTCGCTGGTCGGCCAGGCTTTCCACACCACGGCGGTCGAGCGCAAAGTGCTGCTCGCCTGTGGCGCTGCGGCCGGCATGTCGGCTACGTTCAACACTCCCATCGCAGGAGTGATTCTCGCCATCGAGTTGTTGCTCTTCGAGTTCAAGTCGCGCTCGTTCATTCCGCTGGTGATCGCAAGTACCCTGGCAACCGCTGTCCACATGCAGCTTTTGGGTCTGGGCCCAATGTTCCAGGTCAGCCCGATGGACTTCGCCATT
The DNA here is from genome assembly GCA_049583505.1 of Candidatus Sulfotelmatobacter sp. Taxonomy (GTDB): domain Bacteria; phylum Acidobacteriota; class Terriglobia; order Terriglobales; family Acidobacteriaceae; genus Sulfotelmatobacter. The sequence goes on along the minus strand of JBAUVZ010000318.1, from coordinate 7,067 downwards.
CCTCGCGGTTTGCCCTTTTATCTTGTCTTAGGACTGATCTGCGGACTCGCCGCGGTCGGATTCAGCAAACTTCTCTACTGGGTGGAAGATCAGTTCGATAAACTTCCATTCGACGAGATGTGGTGGCCTGCCATCGGCGCACTTGGCCTGGGCGTTATCGGATTCTTCGTGCCCCGCGTACTCGGTGTCGGCTACGACACCATCGGCGACATTCTCAACGGTCAGCTCGCCTGGAAGCTCTTACTCGTCGTCATGCTTGCCAAAGCTGCCGCCCTGGCTGTCTCACTAGGCTCCGGCACGTCCGGCGGGTTGCTCGCTCCCTGCTTCATGTGGAGCGCCGCCATGGGCGGCATTTTCGCCATGGTCTCGAACCACTTCTTGCCGGGCGCGCACCTTTCTCCCGGAGCCTTCGCACTCGTCGCCATGGGTGCGGTGTTCGCGGCGGCCTCGCGCGCCACGTTTACGTTCATCATCTTCGCCTTCGAAATCACGCGCGACTACAACTCCGTCCTACCTCTCATGCTGGTCAGTGTCATCGCCGACGGCATCGCCATGCTCCTGATGCCCAACAGTTCGATCATGACGGAAAAACTGGCGCGCCGCGGCCTGCACGTCCACCAGGACTACGAAGCTGACGTTCTCTCCCAGGCCAGAGTCGCTGACACCATGGAACAGGAATTGCCAGCCATCTCAGCCGGAACCACGGTGGGCGCGCTGGCCGAGCGCGTCGCACAACACGATCCCGCCGTGGCTCACCATGAGGCCCTGCTGATTCTTGACGACACCGGAAAACTTACGGGTATCATCACCCGCGGCGACCTCCTCCGCGCACTCGACAAGGATTCTTCTGGAGCGATGACCGTTCAAGAAGCCGGCAGCACTCGACTCGTGATCACTCACGCCGACGAGCTGGTCTCCGAAGCCGCCTCGAAGATGCTGCGCCACGACATCGGGCGCCTGCCCGTAGTCGATCGCGCCGACCACCGCAAAGTTATCGGCTACCTCGGCCGCAGCGGCGTGATGGCCGCGCGTCTCCGCCGCTTCCAGGATGAACACGTGCGCGAACCGGGATGGTTCCCCATGAAGACTGTTGTTAACGGCAAGAGTTGAAATGTGGGGACGGTCGCCTCGGCTGTCCAGCCGCGCGAGTCTAGGCGCTAGGGCCGCTTCTCCGCCGCCTCGATCAGCGGCCGCAAAGCCTCTACGGAGACTCCCAGTGTGCCGCCGGAGAATCCGTCAATGTAGGCGGAGTTCACTCCAATCACTTCGGCGTTGGAGTTAAACACTGGCCCGCCGCTGCCGCCGTGCGCCGTGGGAGCATCGTAGATCAGTTTGTCGCCCACCACATCGCCCAGATGCCCACACGTGGTCGAAGGACGAATTAGAGACAACGCCGCGAGTTCGCTGGCCGCCGTGATGTCGTTGTGCCGGTAGGCTAGGCGCTGGTAAATCCCGCTCGGTGACTTGGCAACCATCCCCGCAATTCCCATGGGATACCCGATCACCGTTACCAGCTCTCCGGGCGAGGCAACCCCTTCGGCGAGCGGTAGCACAGCAAGTCCGCGTACAGCGTCTTTATTCTCGATCCTCAGCACGGCCAGGTCGCCTGTGGAAGAGACCGCGCCCGGCGTCAAGGTCACGGGCAGTGGTGAGCCCGGAAAGAACACGACCAAACTCTCCAACATGGCCGTCGCACCACTGTGGATCATCCCTTCCGCCTCGCTATCGCCATACCACGGCTCGGCCACGTGCCGGTTTGTAGCCATCAGTCCGTCGCCCACAAGAAATCCGGTTCCCGAAACGCGCGCCCGAATCGCCGCCGGTTGATTGGCGTATCCAACTTGGTAGATGCCGTAAATGTAGCCAATGGAGTTCCGATATCGGTTAAGCACCAGCGCCGGCATCGCTTGCTCGCGCTCGAGTTGCTCCACCTGCTGCTTAAGCTGGGTTACCTGCTTCTGCAGTTCATCCGGCTGCGCGCTCTGCGCCATGACCGGCGCGTAGTAGTGGAACATGGCCACCGCGCCGATCAGCAACACGACTCCCAGCACAGCCTGCACCATCTGCTGCCAGCTGTCGCTGACGCTGGTTTCCCGCGGAATCTCCGGTTCGGACATGAGTGGTCATCTTCCCTTGTCTGGCAAGGCTTTTCCACGGTACGGAAGATGATGCACAGGGGATATCGAGAGTATCTAAAGGAGGTGTCCGCATGGGTGGATCTGGCTTTCCAGTCGCGCGTTGAAGGCACTCAGTTGGGTGAGATTCTGGCCCTTGAGGTACTGGAGCTCAAGGCTTACTGACTCCGAGCCGCTTGGCCATTTTGTCGTAGAGAAATCCCTTTCCCGGCACATACGGCTGCACCCATTCGCCATCAATCACGAATTGTGGGATGGCACGCTTGCCGGTGTGCTTGACAATCTCATCCAGCGCGCCCGGCGTGGTCTCAACGTCAATCTCTTTGTAGGGAATGTTGTTCTTCGCCAGAAAGCGCTTGGCCTCGCGGCAATCAGGACAAGAAGCGGCAGAGTAAACCGTAAGTTCCATTGCTAAACCCGCTCCAACTGAGCCACCGTGCGCTCGTTGACGAGGTTGCCGGTGTTCAGCGTGGAAGCCGGCTCAAACAGCAGAAGCCAGCATTCTTCCTCTGCGACAGGACGGTGCTCCACTCCGCGGGGAACGACGATGAACTCGCCTTCGTCGATCCACTCATGGCGGTCGCGAAACTCCATGCGGAACCGCCCCTTCACCACCAGGAACATCTCGTCTTCGTTCTCGTGGTGATGAAACACGAACTCGCCCTTCAGCTTGTCGAGCTTCACCTGCTGCCCGTTCAGTTCGGCGGCGATGTAAGGCTTCCAGTATTCCGAGATTTTGGCGAACTTGGCGGCAATGTTGACCTTATCCATGACGCGTTCCGATGTAAGCGTACGCGTGTCAGATTCGCTGGTCACCGGATTGGTCGCAAAAGAAGTCCTCTGCCGCCTCCGGTTGAGGCCTTTCAGGCCAAGCCGTGGCCGAATCAGCATTGACAAATTCGCTTGAGTATATATCATGATATATACCATGCTGAAGACCGCCAAACTCTTCCGCAACGGCCGCAGCCAGGCCGTGCGATTGCCCGTTGAATACCGTTTCGAGGGTTCGGAGGTCTACGTGCGACGCGACCCCGCCAGCGGCGACGTCATCTTGTCTCGCCGTCCTGAATCTTGGACAGATCTCTTCGCATTAATAAAGTTGAATGCGATTGAAATGCCCGCGGACTTTCTGGCTGACCGCGAAGACGCGCCTCCACAAAAGCGCGAGCTGTTCTAAATGCCCGTCCGTTACCTTCTCGATACCAACACCGTCAGCTACATCATCAAAGGAAACTTCCCGAGTGTTCGAGAGCGGCTCCTGAAAGTCCCTATCAGCGAGGTTGGAATTTCTGTGGTCACGGAAGCGGAATTGCGCTTCGGCGTCGCCAGACTGCCGCAAGCGGCAAAGCTAGGGATCGTGGTGGAGGAGTTTCTTCGGCGTGTCGAAGTGCTCGTCTGGGATTCGGCAGCCGCCCGGCACCATGCCCGCCTTCGCGCCGCGCTCGAAGAAAACGGTGAGCCGATGGGGAACCTTGACCTCATGATCGCCGCTCACAGTCTTGCCGTCGGGACGACCCTCGTCAGCAATGATCGCGTCTTTAGGAGGGTAAGGGGACTGAAGGTCGAGGACTGGAGTAAATCGTAGCTTTTCTGCAAAAAACAAAAGCCGCCAGCTCGCGCTGACGGCTGAAAGATCCGAAAAGAATCCTAGCTGTTCTCGTACAACAACACGCCCTCGGTCTTCTCCGCATCCACCGGACGATAGAACAGCTTGTTGTCCTCCAGGAAAACCTCGATAAATGCCGGACGCGTGGTAATGGTGCCTTGAATCAGCGCCTCCGACAGCGGGTCTTCAATGTATTTCTGCAACGCCCTGCGCAGCGGACGGGCTCCGTAGGTGCGGTCGGTGAGCGTCTGGTTGAGGATCCACTTCTTGGCCTCATCCGCCACCGTCACGGTGATCGACTTCTGCGCCAGGTTCGTGTTGAGCTGCGTGACCATGAGCTCCAGAATCTGGATCAGGTCCGCCTCGCTCAACGCCAGGAACAGAATGATCTCGTCCAACCGGTTCAGGAATTCAGGATTGAAGGTGCGCTTTACTTCGCCCTTCACCAACTCCTCGACTTTGCCGGAAACCATTTCGTCCTTAGTCGACTGGAAGCCAAACCCCTCGCGCTTCTGCAGGTGCCGCGCCCCAATGTTGGACGTCATGATGAGGATCGTGTTCTTGAAGTCGACCGTGTTGCCCAGCCCGTCGGTAAGCTGGCCGTCTTCAAAAACCTGCAGCAGGATGTTGAAAACATCGGGATGCGCCTTCTCGATTTCATCAAGCAGCACCACCGAATACGGCGCGCGCTTCACGCGCTCTGTCAGCTGGCCGCCCTCTTCATAGCCCACGTAGCCCGGAGGCGAACCGATCAGCTTCGATACCGAATGCTTCTCCATGAACTCTGACATGTCGAAGCGGACCAAGGCCTTTTCCGTTCCAAACATAAACTGCGCCAGCGTGCGCGCTACTTCCGTCTTGCCAACGCCCGTCGGGCCCAGGAACAGGAACGAGCCAATCGGCCGGTTCGGACTCTTCAACCCTGCGCGTGAACGCCGGATCGCCCGGGCCAGCGCGTTGATCGATTTATCCTGCGAAATGATTCGCTTGTGCAGCTCTTCTTCGATGCGCAGCAGCTTCTGCGTCTCTTCTTCCTTGATCGAGGTAATGGGAACGCCGGTCCAGCGCGAAACCACATCCTCAATATCCTCGCGTCCCACCACTCCAGTCGAGGATTCATCCAGATGATATTTCTCGCGCAGCGCCCGCAGATTCTCGCGCTCCTTGCGTTCTTCGTCGGAATAGAATCGCGCCTTCTCGAACTCATGGTTCGCGATCGCGTTCTCCATGCGGTGCACGATGAACTTAATCCGTTTTTGTACTTCGGAAATCTCTTCCGGCTGCGAAGTCTGGCGCAGCTTCACCCGCGCTCCGGCTTCGTCCACCAGATCAATCGCCTTATCCGGCAGGAAGCGGTCTGGAATGTAGCGGTTCGAGTGCGATACCGCGAAGTTGATGGCGTCGTCCGTGTAGGTGACGGCGTGGAATTTCTCGTAGCGATCTTTGATGCCGAACAACACTTTCACTGCATCCGCCTCATTCGGCGGCGGAACCTTGACCGCCTGGAAACGCCGCTCCAGAGAACGGTCCTTCTCAATCGACTTGCGGTATTCTCCGGGAGTGGTTGCGCCAATGCACTGGATCTCGCCGCGCGACAACGCCGGTTTCAGGATGTTTGCAGCATCCAGCGACCCTTCCGCCGATCCCGCACCCACCAGCGTGTGCAACTCGTCGATAAAGATGATGGAGTTCTGCGACTCCATCAGTTCTTTCATGATGGTCTTCAGCCGCTCTTCGAACTGCCCACGATATTTCGTTCCCGCAACAATTAAGGAGAGATCGAGCGCCAGAATTCTCTTGTCGGCGAGAAACGACGGCACCTCGCCGTCGGCAATGCGCTGCGCCAGACCTTCCACGATGGCCGTCTTGCCTACGCCCGGCTCGCCGATCAACACGGGGTTGTTCTTGGTGCGGCGGCACAGAATCTGGACCACGCGCTCCAGTTCGCCGTCGCGTCCCACCAGAGGATCCAGTTGGCTGTCCATCGCGGCCTGGGTAAGATCGCGCGAAAACTCGCTCAGCAGCGACGACTCCCGCTGCCGTTGCGGCTGCGCCTTTTCCTGGCTGGTACGCGCCAATTCTTCCCGAATGGTCGCCAGCCTTAGCCCGCGCTCGTGCAGAATTTCCGCCGCAAAGCACTTCTCTTCTCTCAGTAAACCCAAAAGCAGATGTTCGGTCCCAATGTGCCGGTGCGAAAGCCGCTCCGCTTCTTCCGCGGCATAAGCCAGCACGCGCTTGCACTCGTTGCTCAGCGGAAGATCCACTGAAGTCGAAACCTTTTCACGAATTGTTGTGTGCCCCTCAATCTGCTTGCGGATGGACTCAACCGAGGCGTGCGAGCGCAGGAATCGATTGGTCAGGGCCTTATCTTCTCGCAGGAGCCCCAGCAGCAGGTGCTCGGTCTCTATATAAGGAGACCCGAACTGGCTTGCTTCGTAGCGCGCGAAAAAAATCACGCGTCTGGCTTTCTCCGTATAACGTTCAAACATAATGCCCTTCCCCCTGAACCCTTCCGATCGAGAAGGCTTGCTCCCGCTCGACCCTACTGAAACCCTGGCCCGGTGGTTTTCCCGTTCTGTCTCTTACTTCGCATCACCTTCTCATTATGCAATCAAACGACCACCGACCCAAGTACCCAAACGTTTCTATAATGTTACCGAAGGAACCTGTTCAGATCCCCTTTGGCTGCCGATTAACTCAGGTTTCTTGCACGTTGTCTTACTAATCTTGATTCTTCCTCCTTAATCACTATCATTCTACGCCGGCAACGACTCTGGCCTGATCTCTTCCACGCGCCCCCGCTCCAGCCGCAGCACCCGATGACAGCGCCGCGCAAACGACAAGTTATGTGTTGCAATCAGGGAGGTGAGCTGGTGCTCGCGATGTAATCGCGCTATCAATTCGAAAACCGCTCCCGCCGTCTGTCCATCAAGGTCCCCGGTAGGCTCATCCGCCAGCAACAATTTTGGACCGGTAATGAGCGCCCGCGCCAGAGCCACCCGCTGTTGCTCGCCGCCCGAAAGCTCTCCCGAGCGGTGATGCGCGCGTTGCTCCAACCCGACCTCACGCAGCCAGCGTGAAGCTTCCGGCGCCGCCTCTGCCCAGGTGCGTCCTCGCACCAGCAAAGGCATTGCCACGTTTTCCGCAGCCGTGAATTCCGGCAGCAGATAGTGAAACTGCCAGACGAAGCCTGCTTCACGGTTCCGGAACTCCGCCGCTTCGTCCGCCGACAACGAATTCAGTTGCAATTGGGCGCAGTATACGTCACCCGCGGAAGCATGATCAAGAGCGCTGATTATGTGCAACAAGGTACTCTTTCCCGCTCC
>JBAUVZ010000317.1:0-2943 GCA_049583505.1 Candidatus Sulfotelmatobacter sp. | reverse complement strand
CGCGCAAATCGAGAGGCACTCTTACAGTGAAGTGGGCTGGATCTCGAGACAAAATCTTCTCGGTCTCCGGTCGAGGGAGAACTTTTCTCTTGACATCCCTTTTTATAGAACTCATTGAGAATTGGCCCAGGCGGGAGGTCAGCGAGTGTAATGGCGATTTTTCACGAATCGATGTTCTGGCCATTGTTGTCTGACAGAGTTGGCGTTCAATTGCAGACTACTCCTGTCGAAGTGTCCGCATGGGATCGATCTTTGTCGCGTGGCGAGCGGGGACGTAGCTGGCACCGAAGGTGACTCCCATCAGGAGAGAGGACACCAGAACCAGAGTCGGCACGTCGTAAACCTTGACTCCGTAGAGAAGCTCGGCCAGTAGAGGCGTGGCGGCGAACGAACCACCTAAACCAATCGCCACTCCGATCAGCGAAAGCACCATCGCTTGCCGCAATACTAACCCCAGGACCTGGTTGGGCTGCGCTCCCAGCGCCATCCGCAGGCCGAGTTCATGAGTGCGTTCGCCGACAGAGTAGGAAATCACCCCATAAATCCCGACCACAGCAAGAATCAATGCGATGGCTGCAACCAGTTCCAGGATCTGGCACAGAAAGCGCCACGGGCCTGCTGACTTCGAGACCGTTTGGTCCACCCATGCGATTCCGAAGACGGCCGACTCGGGAGCAAGCCCCGAGATCGTCCGGCGCACGTCCTGCATAAGGGACTTCGATGCGGAGTGTGTACGGATAATCAGGCTCTTGTGGATCCGCGTCTCCGTCCAGCGGGACTTGATGCGCCTTGGCAATTGCTGGTAAGAGACGTAGACCTCGGGCTCGGGAGGCGCCGTCAGCCAAAACTGGTGTACGTTGCCAACGACTCCCACAATCTGTCGCGGCTTTTCTTCGGGCGAATCGTCGAAGCTGATACTGCGGCCGATCGGGTCCTCGTTTTGCCAGAACCGTCTCGCCATGGCCTCGTTGATCACAGCTACCCAGGCATTACTCGGCGTGTCCTGCTCCGTGACGCCTCGACCCCGCAACACCGGAATGCCCATCAGTCCAAAATAGTTGGGACTGATCGACTGCCTCAGAACAGTTGGTTTCTCTGAAGCGCTCGATATGCTCTGTCCCGCAATTGTGAAGCCTGGTGACGCGTATCCTGGCGCTTCGAGAAGCGGGAGCCAGTCGGCCAATGCTACATCTTCGACCTGCGGGATGCTCCGCGTGCGCTCCAGTGCTTGACGGCAGAACCGGTCCACTGGTGGAAGAATGGAACTCAGGCCGGTCGTGTCCTCCGTCGATGAGTCCATGTACTTTTCTCCCGTCAACCGAATTTCTGCCGTCAGGAGATGCTCCGGGTTGAATCCCGGTGTCGTCCGCAGGATGCGTATCACCGTGTTGATCATCAGGCCAGCGCAGGTCAGCAACACAAATGCTAGTGCAATCTCCGTTACGACCAAGGTATTTCTCGTGCGATGGCGAGAAACTGTCGCGGTGCTGCGTCCGGTTTCTCGCAAGCATTCGTTGACATTACTATTCAGGGCGCGATAGGCCGGAATCATCCCGAAGGCAATGCCGGTGATCAGGCAGGTGCAGAAAGTGAAAAGCAGAACCCGTCCATCCACAACGATACCCGTAGCCTTCGGAAACCAGATGGGAGCCGAGACATTAAAAACTCTGACGCCTAGAAAGGACAAAACCAGCCCTGCAACTCCTCCTACGAGAGAAAGCAATACGCTCTCGGTGAGCATTTGCCGGATCAAGCTTCTTTGGTTCGCTCCTAACGCGACTCGTACTCCAATCTCTTTCCGGCGTCCATCTCCCCGAACCAGCAACAGATTGGCGACGTTGGCACACGCAATCAGCAGGACCAAGCCCACGGCTCCAAAGAGCATGTAGTAGATGTCAGCCGACCAGCCGAACAGCCGTTTCTGCAAAGGCTCGACCCTTACGCCCAGGTCTTTGTACGCTTCCGGAAAAGTCTCTGCTAAATGTCCTGCCGTTACGTCCATTGCCGCCTGGGCCTGCTGAATCGAAATGCCTCGTTTCAGTTTCCCGACCGCGGTAAACCATCGCACATCGTCGACGCCGGAAATCGCCGGATTTCCCTCTCCATGGACGATGTAAACCTCCGGCGTTCCCGAGCCGAACAGATCAAAGCCGGGTTCCAGGACGCCCACAATCGGTGCCGAAAATGTGTCGACAAACATCTTCTGGCCGAGTACGTTGGGATCGCCCGCGAAATGGCGCTGCCAAAACTCGTAGCTGATCAAAACACCGCCATACCCTGGCGTGTCGGCGAGATCGGCCGGTGGAATAGTGCCGAGGAACGTCTTGATCCCAAGCAACGGTAACAGCAGCGCGCTCACGTGTTGCACGCCAACTCGTTCGCCCGATCCCGCGCTCGACATGGCCACAAAGTCGGGATGCGAGGCAAATTCCAGCGCTTCAAACACACGGTTGTCTGCCCGCCAGTGAGCAACGTCCGTGCTCGAAACTGTCTGCGACCACCTTGGATCTTTCCGGTTGACATTCGACACAGAGATGAGCCTGTCCGCATCGAGGTATGGAAGCGGACGCAGAAGCACTCCGTTGATGACGCCGAAAACCGCCGTGGTGGCCCCGATTCCAATGGCCAGAGTCAGAACGGCGACAATAGTGAATCCCGGGTTTTTGCGTAATCCACGGACCGCGTAGCGGATGTCTTGCACGAAAGCTTCGATCCAGCGTGTCATAGCGTTGTTTCGTGTTTTTGATCTGCGAGCCGCCCGACGCGGCCAGTCTACACCTGAACGACTGTTTCGAGACTTCCCCGCCGTAGGTGTTGTAATCAGATGGGATGAGAAAGCCGGTCTCCGACGGGATGCTATACGCTCCCAAGTTATCGACGCGCTTTGAAGCGCAAGAGATAAAGGAGACCGGCGATGAAGAAGATTAGCACCGCAGCGGCACA
>JBAUVZ010000316.1:0-8269 GCA_049583505.1 Candidatus Sulfotelmatobacter sp. | reverse complement strand
CCATCAACGTGATAGCGTTCTGCGGCGATGGTGGTGGGGCGGACATGGGTGTTGGGGCGATTTCAGCCACGCTCACTCATCCCGATTACAACTGCCTCATTTTGATGTATGACAACGAGTCATACGCCAACACCGATATACAGCTTTCAGGTAGCACACCCTGGGGCGCCAACACCACGTTCAGCACGCCGGGCAAGGTGAAAAGAATCATGCATCGCCGTTGGAAAAAGAACATGGCGGGCATGATGGCGGCGGGTCATCCCACCTGCCGCTATGTTGCAACTGTTTGCATGTCTTACGGCCTGGCAGCCATGAATTCCATGCGCAAAGCCCTGGCGATTGGCGGTCCCACGTTCATTCACTCGCTCGATCCCTGCCCAAAGGGTTGGGATTACGACCCTTACATCTCGCACGAACTGGGCGAACTGGCCGTCAATACTGGCATTTGGCCGCTCTATGAAGTGGAAGATGGTGTGCTGAAGCTAACCGGCAGGACGCAGCAGATTGCCTCCAAGAAGATTCAGCGGCAGCCAGTACGGGATTACTTGCTAAGGCAAGGAAGATTCGCACACTTTACCAACGATGATATCGATTATTTCCAAAGTAAAATCGATGAGATGTGGGAGAAGTGGCTGGTTCCCGGTGTGATTCCCTTCCGGACAGACGTGGAGGCCGACGCGCCACCCGCTTAGATTCTGGAGAACGACGGGGGCAAAGTTAGGTCGGGCCGAGGATCTCTGCGGAAAAGATCGCAGGCGTAGGGGACTGGCGAGTTAGAGTCAAGACCTTGAAGTCTGACGACACACCAGGAGGTGTATTCATGGCCGATACCGCGGCCCCCCTTATTCACCCATCACGCATAGTCAACCGTTGGGCCCAGTTGGTCGCCGGCATCGTCGCTATGATGGCGGTCGCGAACCTGCAGTACGCCTGGACCCTTTTCACCAAACCCATGCAGTCCCACCTGCATGTCACGCTGACGGCCATCCAGGGAATCTTTAGCCTCTTCATCATCATGGAGACTTGGCTGGTTCCGTTTGAGGGATACCTCGTCGACCGAATCGGTCCGCGCTTAATGCTCGGTGTTGGTTCCATTCTGGTTGGCGCGGGTTGGATCTTTTCCGGTCAAGCCGAGACTCTCCGCGGCTTGTACTTTTGGTACTGTCTGGGTGGCGTTGGCGCCGGAATCGTTTACGGGGGAACTATCGGCAACGCGCTGAAATGGTTTCCGGATCACCGTGGACTCTGTGTCGGTCTCACCGCTGGCGCCTACGGCATCGGAACCGCGGTGACTGTCTCTCCGATCGCCACGATGATCAAGGTCTCAGGCTATCAACACACTTTGGTCGTCTGGGGAATCATCCAGGGCGTGGTAGTGCTGTTTGCCGCCCTCTTCCTGGCCCGTCCGCCCATCGGCTGGACTCCTCCCGGCTGGGCCGAAAAGGAAGTCAAGATCAAGCAACACGTGCGCAGCTCGGCCAGGGACATGACCCCATGGCAGATGCTGCACCAACCCTCCTTCTACGTCATTTATCTGATGATGACCATGTTGTCTTTCGGCGGGTTGGTGGTTACGGCTCAACTCAACCCCATGGCCACCTCTTATCATGTCGACAAAGTGATCGTCGCTTTTGGGATGACCGCCCTGGTGATGGCAATCACGGTTGACCGCTACCTGAACGGGCTGACTCGGCCCTTCTGGGGTTGGGTATCGGACCACATCGGCCGGGAAAACACCATGTTCATCGCCTTCACCCTGGAAGCGATGGCCGTATTTGCGCTGCTTCAACTGATCAGCCGCCCGGTCTGGTTCATTGCGCTCTCTGGCTTGTGTTTCTTTGCATGGGGAGAGATCTTCTCGCTGTTCCCCTCCATCACCGGAGACTTGTTCGGAAAGACCTGGGCGACCACAAACTATGGCATTGTCTACACCGCCAAGGGAGCAGGCGCGTTCTTTGCCGGTGTCGGCGCGGCTTGGATGTTCGAAAAGACTGGTTCTTGGAGCAAGGTTTTTTGGGCGATGATTGCCTGCGACCTGGCCGCCGCGTTCCTGGCTTTGCTCTGGCTGAAGCCTCTGGCACGCCGCACGGTCGAGCAGTCCGAAAGCGGGCTGCTTGTCCCTCACCTGCCTAAGGCGGAAGGGGCACGAACTGCGGCGTAGCAGGCGGTAGCAGCTGCGCCGCAAGGTTGGCCTCTAGAAACCGAATGATTCGTAGGGTGGCGAAGTCGCAAAGGAACACCGGCGGCTTATGGATTGGTCCGGTTCCACATTGGCCTACGACGGAAGAAACTTTAGCCATGTAAGGCTGACTCGCCGCACTGCCTAGCCCGGCAAGTGCTGGCCCCGCGTTTCCGCGCCGAATGGAATCAGAAGCAGCCCGATTGCGAAGGCGATAGAAGTCATCGCGACCGGCATGCCGAGCGATCCAAAGTGCCGTACGCCGTTTCCCACCAGAAACGTAATTCCTGCGCCGCCAAATCGCGCAAACGAAGTGGAAAACGCGAACGCGCTGGCACGGCATTCCGTGGGATATTGCTCGGGCAGCCACAGAGTATAGACCGCAAAGTTGGCGCCGCCGAGGCCGAGGAAGAACAAGCAAACAAAAAACAGGGGAAGTGCGCTCGGCCCAAGATAGAAGACCTTGCCGAAGGTGAGCGCGATAAACACCATCATGAGCGTAAAGAAAATGGCCAGCGCCCCGCGCCGGCCGAAGCGTTCCGCCAGCCACGGCATGGCCAGACAGCCGAGAATCGTTGCGAACGCGACTAACATGGTGCCCCGGGAGGCCAGTTGCGCGGCTGCCGGGCCAATGCGGCCGCCCGCTTCCGCCAGGGCCGTGATAGCCGATGGAACATAAACGGTTCCAGCCCATAAGCCGCAAATAGACGCCAGCATCAATAAGGCATTCACAATGGTGCGGCGGCGCAAGGCGGACGAAAACAGCGCCGCGAACGGACGCCACACTGCCCAAGACCGGACAACGCTTTCTTTCTTCTTCCAGGCGCCAGGTTCCACGACGCCGTGGCGGATCCACGCCAGCAAGAGCGCAGGCAAACCTCCAACAATAAACATTGCACGCCAGCCATAGTGGCTGCCGATGCCGTAGTTCGCCACCGCAGCGAGGAATATCCCGACGTAGTACCCCGTGTGCATGAAACCCGCACCCATGCGGCGGCGATGCTCCGGCCACTCCTCGGCAACGAACGTCCCACCCATGGCCCATTCTCCGCCAATGCCAATTCCGGCGAGCAATCGCAGAATCGCAAGCTGCCAAACACTGGTGACGAAGGCGCTCAGAAAGGTGAACGCCGAATACCACAGGATGGTCAGCATCAGCGTGCGCACGCGGCCGAACTTGTCTCCAATCGGCCCCCATAAGAACGCCAGTCCCCAGCCGATCAGAAACAGCGCAAACAACAAGCCCCCGTACTGCCCGATGTTGGCCTTGGTGGCCGCAATGCCGGAGCGCGGAAGCAATTCGCGCAGCGAGGGTACGAGCACCAGCGCATAGACAAACGAATCCATGCCGTCCAGCGTCCACCCACCCCACGACGCCCAGAAACCGCGAATCTGATTTCGTGTTAGAGGGAGAGACAAAGCCTGGGCGGGACGATTCGCTTCGTTGGCAGCAGAAGGCGGCATGATGGTGGGGACTATATCAAAAGTGTCCCCAGCTATCGGAGAAATATGTCAACGCGGGTAAGCGTCGTGCGACCGAACTCGGCTTGAGGTGATTATCGCTTCGCCTGTTGAAGACGCTCTTCGAGAGCCTTCACTTCAAGGTTCAACCCCTCGGGAAGATGAGTGCCGAAGCGGGCGAAGTGTTCTTTGATCAACGGCACCTCAGCCAGCCAGCCCCCGATGTCGACGCTGAGCAGTTCGTCCACATGAGCGCCTTTAATATCCAGCCCGGTCGTGTCGAGATCTGCCACCTCGGGAATCCGGCCGATCGGAGTTTCCTTTGCATGCACCTTGCCGTCGCAGCGTTCGAAGATCCATTTCAACACGCGGCTGTTTTCACCATACCCTGGCCACAGGAACTTGCCACTCTGGTCCTGGCGAAACCAGTTGACGTAGAAAATCTTTGGCAGCTTCGAGGGGCTTGAGTTCGCTCCCATCTTGAGCCAGTGCGCGAAATAATCGCCCATGTGGTAGCCGCAAAACGGAAGCATCGCCATGGGATCACGGCGTAACTGTCCCACCTTGCCAGTGATCGCGGCAGTCGTCTCGCTGCTGACGGTAGCGCCCAGGAAGGTGCCATGCTGCCAGTTGAAGGCTTCAGTCACCAGCGGAACAATTCCAGCGCGCCTGCCACCGAACAGGATCGCATCGATCGGCACACCCTTCGGATCTTCCCACTCGGGCGCGATCACGGGGCATTGCGTTGCAGCACAGGTAAACCGCGCATTCGGATGCGCCGCCTTCCGACCCGAGTCTGGGGTCCAAGGCCGGCGCAGCCAGTCCACTAACTTAGCCGGCTTCTGCTCCGTCATCCCCTCCCACCAGACGTCGCCGTCGAGCGTCATCGCGCAGTTCGTGAAGATGGAATTCCGCTTCATCATCAACATGGCGTTGGCGTTCGACGTCATGCTGGTGCCCGGGGCCACACCGAAGAAGCCGTACTCCGGATTAATGGCGTAAAGCCGGCCATCCGCGCCGAATTTCATCCAGGCAATGTCATCGCCGATGGTCTCAACCTTCCAGCCAGGAAGCGTCGGGATCATCATCGACAAGTTGGTCTTGCCGCAAGCGGAAGGAAAGGCGCCGGTAAAATACTTCGCCTGGCCGGCTGGGCTGATCAGCTTCAGAATCAGCATGTGCTCCGCCATCCAACCTTCGTCCCGTGCCTGTACCGAGGCGATGCGCAGCGCGTGGCACTTCTTCCCCAGCAGAGCGTTGCCGCCGTACCCTGAGCCAAACGACCAAATCTCGCACGTTTCCGGAAAATGACAGATGTATTTGTGTTCCTTGTTGCAGTTCCACGTCGCGTTCGGCTGATTTGGCCCCAGCGGCGCGCCAATCGAATGCATCCCGCGCACAAATTCTCCGTCGGCTCCGAGAACGTCGAGCACATGGCTTCCAACGCGAGACATGATGTGCATGCTGACGACGACATACGGCGAATCAGTAATCTCCACTCCGATCTTAGAAATCGATGAGCCGATCGGACCCATGCTGTAAGGAACCACGAACATGGTGCGGCCCGTCATCGAACCGGCGAACAGCCCCCTCAGCTTCTGCTTCATCTTCGCCGGATCTTCCCAGTTGTTGGTCGGACCGGCTTCTTCCCGGGTTCGTGAACAGATGAAAGTCTGATCCTCGACCCGGGCCACATCGGCAGGGTCCGACCGGACCAGGAAGCTGTTGGGGCGCTTTGCTGGATCGAGCGGGATCGCGGTCCCGGTAAGAACCAGCAGCCGCAGCATCGCGTTGTATTCCTCAGATGAGCCGTCACACCAGTGAACCCTGTCGGGCCTGCACATCTGTGCCACTTCTTCGACCCAGCGCTCCAACTCGGCATGCCCATGGTTGCTCGCGGCTGCGTCGACTTCTATCGTGGTAGTGGCCATGATGGTAAATGTCTCCCGGAGTACAAACTGCGGATTGCCTTACCCTCGCTGAACCCGATCGCCGGCGTTGCACAGGCGTTAGAAATTCGCAACCAACCCGGCGGTCCTGCTGGCTTACCCGCTCGGCGGTTTGACTTGCCGCGAGGATAGGCCCTTTCTTACAGCTCTAACATTCTCTCTCACTTGTGGACATTATTCCAGCGAATGATTCTGATGGTACCCAGCCAACCGTGACACACCATCGGTTCGGTATTTGCCGAAAGAGTGGACGAAACAGAGACAGGCCGGCTGCAAGGGCTTGAAAGCTATGGTGGAGCTAGTCGGGATCGAACCGACGGCCTCGTCGTTGCGAACGACGCGCTCTCCCAGCTGAGCTATAGCCCCACGAACCGTGCGGAGTCCTACTTTTACTAGCTTCATTTTACCAGCGTTCCCTCATCGGCACCACGCTTTCCCCTGTGGTAGCGATCCGTACTGCTGACGACCTATACCAGCAACATCCCTCCCAAGGACGCGGACCTCGAAAGTTACCGGGGTTAAAGCAACCTGAACAAGGAACCTTGACGAACTCCCCCTCTGCGCGTCTAAGCTAAATATCGAGAACATGGGCTGGAGTTTGCTCAGAGATGTTTACCCAACTGGATCCCGGACCGAGAAGTCAACAGAGAGTGTTGGCGGGCTCACTCGCCGTGCACGGCCTGTTATTCGCCTGGCTGCTGCATACTCCAGAACCTCAATTATTGACCGCCGCTTCCATTGCCGTCGGACACAATGGCAAGGTGATCACACGACTTTACTTCCCCTCCCAGTCCCCAGACGATAGCACCACGAGTTCATCCGACCGCGCCAGCCAGGTCTATCGGCACCAGCGGCTTGGCCACGAGAAACTGAGTTGGAAACCGACATCCACGCAAGCCAAGCTGCCCATGCCGCCGGCCCCGCGCAATCCCTCGGGAGCAGAGGACAACGCAAAGACGGCAACGCTCTCCAAGCTCGGCCATGGCGCGCTCGCCGGACTTCCTTACGGAAGCCTGCCCGGTGGGCCGGTGTATGGAGACGAGGTTCGTCCGGCTCTGCCCATCACGACTTTCGATCCCGTGGTCTATCCGTGGCAACGGCCCACGTCTGAGGGCAAAGTCGTCATCGAAATCACGATCGACGAAAGAGGAGAAATTGTACGCAAAACGGTGCTGCAAAGCCTCGGTCCCGAGATCGACAACAAGTGCCTGGCGGCGCTGGAGAACTGGCACTTTCAGCCTGCCACTCACAACGGAACCCCCATCCCTTCGAAGCAAGATGCCATTTTCCCTTTCAAGTCACGCGGTTAGGCCAAGCTCCGGATCGCCCTCGGCTCACTGCTCCGCCGTTATAATCAGACTGTGACTGTCAACGTAGTTCAACAGGTCGCGTCCGCGGATTTTCCCACGCGCTGGGGCAAGTTCCGCATCTATGGCTTTCGCGGAGAATCCGACTCGGATGAGGACCGCCAGAACGAAGAAGCAGTCGCCCTCGTAATGGGCGATATTCACTCTGCACCTCCGTTGGTGCGGGTTCACTCACAATGCCTCACGGGGGATGTTTTTCACTCCTTGCGCTGTGATTGCCGCCAGCAGCTCGAGATGGCGCTGTCCCTGATTCGTGACGAGGGCGCCGGCATCCTGATCTACGAACAGCAGGAAGGCCGAGGCATCGGTCTCATGGCGAAGCTGCAGGCATATGAGCTGCAGGATTCCGGTCTGGACACGGTCGAGGCCAACGAGCGGCTGGGCTTCAAGGCCGACCAGCGCGACTTTGCCCTGCCCGGCCAGATGCTCAAGGCGCTCGGCGTAAACAAGGTGCGACTGCTCTCGAATAATCCCGAGAAGGTCGAGGCGCTGCAACGGGCCGGCGTCGAAGTCGTCGAGCGAGTACCATGCGAAGTCGAGCCCAGTCCGCACGCCGAAGAGTACCTCAAGACCAAGAAAGAGAAACTCGGCCACTTGTTCAGCTCGTGACCAGCATTCGTCTTTGTCCAGCTCAAACTGGCTTTGCTCAAGCTTTAAGAATCTTCTTCAACGCCGCCCGGTTCTTGGCCGGCAGATCACGCAGTGCCGCACGTGCCAGGGCAACGTAAATTTCCCTTGCTCCAGGAACTCCTCGCAACACCCTGAGATGCTTCTCAACCGTCGCCACATCCCCGCGGGCGATCGGACCACTGAAGGAGCCCGGCGCGCCCAGCAGTTCGTAGTTCGCCAGAGTTTGCCGGAGGATCGGCAGCATTCTCTGCGACGCCGCATTTCGCCCGACCCCGGCGGCAACAGCGACGCGCTCGCTGGCCACGAGCAAAGCAGTCAGCAGCGGCGAAGCGAACATTCCCCATGCGTGATAAGCCTCTTTCTGCGATTTGCGGATAGTGAACGCCCGCCCGCGTAGATCCAGAACAATCGCGCGTGCGATCCGCGCCGCCCTGAGACTTCCTTCGACAGCGAATGGAACTCCCGCAAACGACGGCCGCGATCCTCGCACAAAAGTCATGAGGGGATGCACTGTAGCAACGGCCGCTCCCAGCCGCCGCAGTACGGCAAGTTCGTCGCTGGTCAGCGCGCCGCTGGAGTGCAGGGCCACTTTGCCCCTCCAATCCGCCGCTCCCGCCAGGGATTCTGCCGCGCGGGCAATCGCCCCATCTGGGACGCAAAACCAAACCACCTCCGCCCGAATC
>JBAUVZ010000315.1:0-11882 GCA_049583505.1 Candidatus Sulfotelmatobacter sp. | reverse complement strand
GAGCCACCTGGTGCAGCGGGAGAAACTGGCTTCCCTGGGGCAACTGGTTGCAGGAGCGGCCCAGGAGATCGACCATCCCCTCACGGCAATCATGGAGTATTCCGAGAAACTGTGGTCGAATGAGCGGTTGACCAGCGAGCAGGACAGGCTTGTGCGCAAGATTGTGGACCAGTCGCTGCGGACACGCGATTTGATCGCGAACCTTCTAAGTTTCGCGCAGCAAAGTTCCGGCGAAAAGATGATGGTGGATTTGAGCATGCTTCTGCAGCGCAGCGTGCAAATGCGGGAGCTGCAGCGGCACGATCAGAGAATCCGCATCGAAACCTCGATCGAGCCGAACTTGCCGAGGGTGTGGGGCGACGGACACCAGTTGTTCCAGGCGTTCGTCCAGATCGTGGAAAACGCTTTGGACGCGCTGGAGGAGGCGGGTAGCGGATCGCTTCAGGTCCGCGCCCAGCATCACGGGGAAGAAGTGGTGGTGCAGTTTTCCGATAGCGGGCCGGGCATAAAAGAACCGCATCGAGTGTTTGATCCTTTCTACACTACGAAGCCGATCGGCAAAGGCACGGGCTTGGGACTGAGTGCCGTATACGGCGTGGTGCAGGATCATCGCGGACAGATTACCTGCCAGAACAAGCCGGAGGGCGGGGCGGTGTTTGTGCTGCGCCTGCCCGTGGCCCGCCAGAGTGATGGCCAGGCGCTGGCGGCGGTGCGGTCGTAGAGCTGGCTTGCCCTTCGGGTCTTAATCGCGCCATTCCGGTCCTGCTATTCCTGTAACATAAATTCCGATGTCCCGACCGCTCATCCACAACTCCGCGCACGTGCTGGAGTTCGATGCTCTGCGCCAATTGCTGCGCGGATATTCGTCTTCGCCCCTGGGCCAAGCGAGGATAGAAGCGCTTGCGCCTTCAATCGATTCCGCCTGGATTGGTGAACAACAGGAGCTGACCGCTGAAGTGCGAGAATTCCGGCGCGTGGGCGGACGCTTCGATTTTTCCGGCCTCTCGGATGTTGCGAGACTGGTTGAGAAGTCTCGAATTGCGGGAGCCTCGCTCGAAACCACGGAGATTCGCGATGTCTTGCTGGTGGTAGACCGCGCCGCGGAGTGGCGGGAGATCGCGTTTCATCCTTCGGCGGACATGAAGGCGGAATGGCAGCGAACCCGGACGCTTTCGGAAAGCGTGCCCGACTTCACCGAGTTCCTGCGGTTTTTTCGGAACAAAATTGAGCCCGATGGCACGCTGGAAGACCGCGCTTCGCCGGATCTGGCGCGGATTCGTCGCGCGATTGAAAAGCAGAGACGGGTGATTCAGGAATCGCTGCGCGGCTATTTGCGGCGCCTGGCTGAAGACGGCACGGTGCAGGATGAGCTGGTGACCATCCGCGGCGAGCGCTTTGTCATCCCGGTAAAGATTGAACAGAAGCGGCGCGTGCAGGGTGTGGTGCATGGAGCGAGCTCGAGCGGACAGACCGTGTTCGTGGAGCCGCTGGAGACGATTGAGCAGAACAACGAACTGGTGCGATTGCTCGACGAAGAGCAGGCGGAGATTCATCGCATCCTGCTGGAGATGACGCGGCGCATCGGCGAGCAGGCGGAGGCAATCCGGGCGTCGGCAGAGGTGCTCGGTGAGCTGGAGCTGCAGTTTGCCAAGGCGCGCTTCGCCGAAGAGTACAGGTGCGTGGCCGTGCAGTTGAGTGGGCATCCGCAAGGACCGGGTGGGGACGGGCGCTCTCGCCTTCTGCTGCACAACGCTCGCCATCCTCTGCTGGAGCGGAACCTAAAGCTCAAGGGCGCAGCCGTGGTTCCCATGAGCGTAGAGCTCGAAGGCGAGCGGCGCCAGTTGGTGATCACCGGTCCTAACACTGGCGGGAAGACGGTAACGCTAAAGACAGTGGGACTGCTGGCTTTGATGGCGCAGTCGGGGATTCCGGTTCCCGCAGACCGCGCGGAAATGCCGGTGTTTGATGCGGTGCTGGCCGATATTGGGGACTATCAATCGATCGAGCAGAACCTTTCCACCTTTTCCGCGCACGTCACCAATATCGATTCCATTTCGCGGACGGCGACCGCCGAGTCGCTGGTGCTGCTGGACGAACTGGGTTCGGCCACCGATCCGGAGGAAGGCGCGGCGCTGGCAGTGGCGATTGCCGGTCACTTTGGCCGTATCGCCTGCATGACCGTGATTTCGACGCATCACACATCGTTGAAGGTCTATGGGGCGAATACTCCCGGCGTGATCAATGCTTCGGTGGGATTCAACGAGGCTACACTGCAGCCGACCTACGAATTGAAGATGGGAGTGCCGGGAGCGTCGGCGGGAATCAACATCGCGCAGCGGCTGGGACTGAATCCGGCGATCATCGAAGCGGCGCGGGCGCGGCTGGGAACGAAGGCTCGCGATGTTGGCGAGTTTCTGGACAAGCTCCATGCCGGGTTGCGCGAGATGGAAAGCGAGCGACTGCGGCTGCAGAAAGGCCAGGAAGATCTTGAGAGCGAAAGAGCCCGTTTAGCGGTTGAAGGAAAAAAAGAGCAGGCGGCGAAGATTCGCGAGATGGAAAAGAAACTCGAGAGCGTGCTGCGCGACTTCGAGTACCATGCGCGCGAGGCGGTGAATGCTATTCAGGATCGCGCAGCGGCGCAGAAGCTTTCGAAAGATGCTGAACGGCGGGTCGCTAAATTGCGACGGGAATTTCGCGAGCAGTTCGATTCCACGGTGGTGGCGCACGCGAGCGGTGCCGATGAGGGCGATCCGCATGCGCAGCCACGAGTCGTGAAGCACGTTTCCGAGGGAGACAGCGTCAAGTTGAAGTCTACCGGGCGTGCGGCAACAGTCTTGCGCAAGTTGGATGACTCTCACTTTGAAGTGGCGATGGGCGCGATGAAGATGAAGATCGCACGCGACGATATTGCCGAAGTGCTGGCTAATGCGCGGGCGGTGGATTCTCCCGTGAAGGCGGCTCGGGCGCGGGGGATTTCCGTGTCGCTGAACAACGAAAACGAAGGTCAGAACGCGCCGTCGGAAATCAACGTGATTGGCTTTAATGTGGACGACGCGAAGCGCGCCGTCGAGAAATTTGTCGACCATGCCTTCCTCGCCGGCCTGCCGCGGGTGCGCGTGGTACACGGCAGCGGCATGGGCATCCTGCGCAAGGCGCTGCGGCAAGCGTTGCAGCAGCATCCGCACGTCGAGTCAGTGGCGGAGCCTCCGCAGAATGAGGGCGGAGGCGGGGCGACTGTAGTGGAGCTGAGAGTGTAAGTTTGTCATGTTGAGCGGAGGAGAATCGTCCGAAAGACGATTCTCCGCAGTCGAAGCATCCCTACCGCCGTTCCCGCCCTTACCAGAGAGGGGTGTCGCCGCCTTCAAGGATGGTGTCGCCAGTTCCAATCTGGTTCCACCGCCTGTTAGTTTGTGATCGAGTTGTGACCGATGTCACAGCTTTACTCCGCCCAAACCTCGCATCCTGTGATGCTGAGCGCAGTCGAAGCATCCCTACCTCACCATGACTGCCAGAGAGCGGCGAAGCTACTGCGTATACATCATGGGCAGCCTGTCCGGCACGCTCTACATTGGTTTTACCGGCAATCTGCACAAGCGCATATTCCAGCACAAGTTCCATCAAATGGAGGGCTTCACCAACAAGTACGATGTGGAACGATTGGTATACTGGGCGTCGTTCGACGACGTGCACAAAACGCTCTCGCGCGGGAGAAGCAGTTGAAAGGGTGGTCGAGGGCGAAGAAGATCGCACTAATTCAGGCGCGAAACCCGCATTGGTTAGATTTGGCCAAAGAGTGGTATCCGTGGATTGAGAGCGGTGGTACTGATAGAGATGCTTCGACTCCGGAGGATCGCCCTTCGGACGATTCTCCTCCGCTCAGCATGACAGGACGTAACAAGCATCAATAAGAGCGGCTTTTTCCTAGGGCGTCAACGGGGTAGTCCGATAATCCACAGCTTCTCCACAGCAATCCGGGTCCGGTATATTCCTATCAGCGGTACTCTGGTTCACAATCGCAGAGGGAGTCGTGTCACGTCGTCAGGCCCGCCAATCCATCAATGCCCACGGAAGATTTCAAAGAGACGGTGAAACAGCAGGCGGATATTGTCCGCGTCATCGGCGACTACATCAAGCTGAAGAAGGCTGGAGCGCAGAACTATTCGGGGCTTTGTCCGTTTCATGGGGAGAAGACGCCATCGTTCTCCGTGCATGCTACGCGGCAGTTTTATCACTGCTTTGGCTGCGGCGTCTCGGGAGACGTGTTCAGCTTTGTACAGAAGATCGAGAACATCACTTTTCCTGAGGCGGTGCGCCTGGTGGCGCAGAAGCTGGGGATTCCGCTGCCCAAGGCTACGTACTCTAGTCCAGCGGAAGCCAAGGACGCCAAGCTGCGCGCGCAGTTGCTCGACGCGCAGGAGCGGGCTGCGGCGTTCTTCCAGGAATGCCTGAAGCGTCCCGAGGGAGCGCGGGCGCGCGAGTATCTGGCTGGGCGCGGGTTGAATGATGAGACGATTACGCGCTTTCGCATCGGGTATGCGCCGGATTCCGGCTTCCTGCTGCGCGACCGTCTGGCGGGGGATTTCAGCGAAGAGGTGCTGCGGGAAAGCGGGCTGTTCTCGTGGAAGCAGGAGGACAGCCGGCAGCCAGCCCAGACTCCTTCCGAGGGCGAGAAGTCAGACGTTGAGGACCGGAAACCGGAAACTGGAAACCGGAAACGGGATGCGGCGATGTATTCCAAGTTCCGCAACCGTGTGATGTTTCCCATCGCCAACGATGCGGGAAGGATCATCGCCTTCACGGGGCGCACCCAGGCCACCGACGAGAAGGCCGGTCCGAAGTATTTGAATTCGCCAGAGACTGGGATCTATTCCAAGGGCCGGGTTCTGTTCAACCTTGACAAAGCCAAAGAAGCGATCCGCAAGCTCGATTACGCGATCATGGTCGAAGGCCAGATGGATTGCATTTCCGTCTATGCTGCGGGGTTTCACAATGTAATCGCCAGCTCGGGCACGGCCTTTACCGAGATCCAGGCGAAGCTGCTGGGGCGCTTCAGCAAGAACGCTGTGGTCAACTTCGATCCGGATACGGCTGGGGCCAAAGCGACGGAGCGAACCTTGGGCTTGCTGGTGGAAGAAGAGTTTCAAGTCAAAGTTCTTACGCTGGAGCAAGGGTTCGATCCCGATCTCTTCATCCGCCGCAAAGGCAAGGACGCTTACGGCGTGGCGCTGCGCAGTTCACAACGATACTTCGACTATCTGATCGACCGCGCACGAAGTCATTTTCCGGTGCGTAGCGCCGAGGGCAAAGTGAAGGCGGTAAATTTCTTGCTGCCGCACATTCAGCGTGTTCCCAGCCGGATTGTGCGCGACGAGTTAGGGCAGGAGATCGCGCAGAAGCTAGGGATTGATTCGGCGGTGTTGCGGCAGGAGCTGCGGCACGTGGCGTCGGAGCGCTCCGCCGCGTCGGTGAAAGCCCCGGCAGAAGCTCAGGCTACCGATGCCGAACGCATTCTCATCCGGGCGCTGGCTTCGGCGCGGGAGATGCAGCCGGGAGCCCGGCCTTTGTCGGCTCGCGATGGCGCCCGCGACATTATTAAAGACGAGGAGTTTGATCCGGCGCGGCAGGCACAATACGCGTTCCAGAGCGAAGGGCTGCATCGTGGGCTGGCGACGGAATCGCTGGTGGAGGCGCTGCTCACTGCCGGAGCAGAAATTGCCGATGTAATGGATGTGCCGTGCTCCGAGGGTGAGCGCCGGATGCTGGCTTCCATCCTGTTGAAAGAGGACGAAGAACTGAGCGCCGAGCGCCTGGAGGGTGCGGTGCGAGCGCTGCGCCGCATTCACTTGCGACGCCGGCTGGAGCAGGTGCAGCGGGAACTGAACAAACCCGGAGTTGGTGACGATAAGGCACTTAGGAATGAGTTGCTGCTCGAAAAGGATCGCTTGAGCCGGGCGTTGCGGGATCCCAGCCTGGCGGAAGACGGGTTGAGAATCGGCGCGGGAAGCAAGAAGAGTGCGTGAAACAAAACAGCGATTAAAATCATCTAAGTATTTAGCGGAGTTAGAGATAGCGGCGGACGGCGGGAATATCTACAGGGCAAGTGATAGACTGGACAGCACTTATGTGCTAAACTCAGTCGTTTGTGCTAGGTGCACAACTCCGCGCTACCCCAGATTCCCACCTTAACAGGCCGTACCACACGCTCCGCGCGGGCGAATTGAAGAATTTGAGGAACACCTCTTGGCTCTTGAAGACAAGTACGACGACATAAAAAAGCTGGTCGATGCCGGGAAAGAGAAAGGCTACCTGACCTACGACCAGGTAAACGAACTCATCCCCCACGACGTGGTTAGTCCCGAAGATCTCGACGACTTGCTGACTACGATCGGCACTCAAGGCATCGACGTGCTGGAAGGGCCTAAGCTGCCTTCCGCCGCGCTCGATAAGAAGTTTGAAGAAGGCGAAGAGGGTGAGGACGTTGAACTCGACCTCACTCCTGGTGCGCTGGAAAAAACCAACGACCCCGTCCGCATGTATTTGCGCGAGATGGGAACCGTGCCCCTGCTTACTCGCGAAGGCGAGGTTGAAATCGCGAAGCGCATCGAGCGCGGACAGTTGCGGGTGCTCAAGGCGCTGTCGCGCTCGCCCATCGTAATCCATGAATTGCTGGCTATGGGCGAAGATCTGAAGAAGGGCGTGCGCTCCATCAAGGAAGTCGTGACCTTCGACGAAGAGGAGATCACCGACGAGATTCTGCAGAACCGGTTGAACGAATTTACCGGGAAGATCGACAGCATGGCCAAGCTGTACAAGAGGGCCGGCATTCTGCAGGAAAAGTACGCCGCCATGTCGCAGAAGAAGCGGCCTAAGGATCATCGCCGCGCCCGCCGCAACCTGGCCCGCGCCATCGTGCGGGTTTCACTCGCCGTACGCAAGCTGGGTTTCACCAACGCCGAACGTAAGCGGCTGATCGATCGCGTGAACAAGACGGTCGACAGCATGCGTTCGCTCGACCGGCAGGCTGGGAACCTTGAGCGCAAGGCCGACGCCACGCGCAGCGAGGAGCAAAAAAAAGAGTACCGCCGGCAGGCCCGCGCCGTAAGAAGCGAGATTGAGAAGCTCGAAGTCGAAGCGGGATTGTTGTTCCAGGAGATCAAGCGCACGCAGCGCGAGATCATCCAGGGCGACATGGATGCGGAGCAGGCCAAGCGCGAGCTGATTGAGGCCAACCTGCGTCTCGTGGTTTCGATCGCCAAGAAATATACCAACCGTGGCCTGCAGTTCCTCGACCTGATTCAGGAAGGCAACATCGGCCTGATGAAAGCCGTGGACAAGTTCGAATATCGCCGCGGATATAAGTTCTCGACGTACGCTACATGGTGGATTCGACAGGCGATTACTCGCGCCATTGCTGACCAGGCGCGTACGATCCGCATCCCGGTGCACATGATCGAGACCATCAACAAGCTGATCCGCACCTCGAGGCAGTTGGTGCAGGAGCTCGGACGCGAGCCCACCAGCGAAGAAATTGCCAAGCGCATGGACATTCCAGTGGCGAAGGTGCGCAAGGTGCTGAAGATCGCGCAGGAGCCCATCTCACTCGAAACGCCGATTGGCGAAGAGGAAGATTCGCATCTCGGCGACTTCATCGAAGACCGCGCCGTGGTTTCGCCAGCCGAAGCCGTGATCAACGTGAACCTCAAGGACCAGACCGGCCAGGTCCTGCGCACGCTGACTCCGCGGGAAGAAAAAGTAATCAAGATGCGCTTTGGACTTGAAGATGGCAGCGAGCACACTCTGGAAGAAGTCGGCCAGTCGTTTGCCGTAACCCGCGAACGCATCCGCCAGATCGAAGCCAAGGCGCTGAGGAAGCTGAGGCATCCCTCGAGGTCGCGGAAGCTAAGGGCGTTTATGGATGGAGTAAGGGATTAAGAAGCATTCACCACAGAGTCACAGAGACAAGTTTTTTCTCAAGGCGCGGCTTCGGTCGTGCCTTTGATTTTGCACGCAATAGGGGGATCGATATTCAGAGATGCGCCGAACACCTCGCGGAAGAGATCTCATCCGACTGGATTGAATGAGACGCGGTTTTCCTCAGGCTTCCACAGGGAAGTGGCATCGTGCACAGCTTCTGCACAAGGGGGGAAAGTTTTTCGGTTGCGGGTCGCAACATTCGGGCACACAGTGGGTTCAGCGAAAACGTGGGAAATCTCAAGCTTGCCGGATGATGATTGCGGTGACGCCGGCGGCGGCTGGCAATTCTCGAGGGTGAATTGCTGGGGGAAATTGGAAACGCGCGCGAGCGCGAACCGGTTGCCCGGGCATTGCGGCCTCCTCTAGGCCCGCTCTTTGAGCAGGCTGGGCCGCTGGCCAGCGCAAGGGTTGCAGGGAAGTGATTCTCAGGATCACAGTTCTGCAGCCAGTACTGGTAAAAGTGGCACTCCTAGCGAGCGCTGTCGGACCAGTACCGTCGTCTCGCCGCTCCTAGGCGGCGGGAACGCAGGAATTGAGATCCACGAACGATGCGGCACCGGTGGCTGGCCGGTGTCGCATTTGTGTTTGGAGGCTTTCTTCGGCGCGGATCTGCGCGGATAACGCTTTCACGCGGACTTTCTGTTCAGGACCAGTTTTCGCGGACCTTCCACAGCATATTGCCAGGCTTCACAGCTTCTCCACAATTCATTTGTCGTTTCGCTTTGCCTTCGCTTATGCTAGCGGAGAGTTTGCGACAGAGTGTTGTTCGAACGTTGAACGGAGCTTTCTCGCGGAACTATGGCGACCACTGACTACAGCATCAGCACTCTTCCGGCGAACGTCGAAGCGGAGCGCTCGATCCTGGGCGCGATTCTGCTGGATAACTTTGCCTATAACCAGGCTGCCGAGCATCTGCGGATCGAGGACTTTTCGCTGGACTCGCATCGGCGGATTTACGGGCGCATGGTCGATCTGGCGGAATCGTCGCGTCCGATCGACATGATCACGCTGATCGAGGAGCTGGATCGGCATAAGGAACTGCAGGCCATCGGCGACGTGGGGTACGTGTCGAGCCTGCTGGATGGCGTTCCAGACCGGCCGAGCATTGAGCACTACGTCAAGATCGTCCGGGACAAGGCGCTACTGCGCGGGCTGATTCATGCGGCCAATACGGCGATTGCGCGGGCGGCGGATCAATCCGATGCCGCCGAGGAGGTGCTGAGCGATGCCGAGGCTGCCATCTTCCAGCTCTCGGAGAAGCGCATTGGGCGCGGCTTCCTGGGCGTGCAGGAGATCGTCCGTGAATCGTTTGGCTCGGTGGATGCGCTGCTGCAACGCGGGCAGCGCATTACGGGACTGGCCACGCACTACGAAAATCTTGACGAGATGACGAGCGGACTGCAGCGCTCGGAGCTGGTGATCATTGCGGCGCGGCCTTCGATGGGCAAGACCGCGTTTGCCATGAACATCGCCGAGAATGCCGCGATCAAAGATCAGCAGGTGGTGGGAGTGTTTTCGCTGGAAATGTCGAGGGAGGCGCTGCTATTGCGTCTGCTCTGCTCGACGGCGGAGGTGGACGCGCACAAGATGCGCACCGGTTCGCTGTGGCAGGACGACACCAAGAAGCTGGTGCGAGCGATGGAGCACCTGGCACACGCGCCTATCTTCATCGACGACACGCCGGGAATCGCGCTCAGCGAGATGCGGGCGAAGGCGCGGCGACTGAAGCAGGCGCAAGGCAGGCTTGACTTGATTATCGTGGACTATCTGCAGCTCATGTCGGGCGGGAGCAAGCGCTATGAAAACCGTACGCAGGAAGTGTCCGCTATTTCGCGAGGGCTGAAGGCGCTGGCCAAGGAACTCAGTGTGCCGGTGGTTGCGCTGTCGCAGTTGAGCCGCGCGCCGGAGAGCCGAGGCGGGGATCATCGTCCGCAACTTTCAGATCTGCGCGAGTCAGGATCGATCGAGCAGGACGCCGACCTGGTGATGTTTATCTTCCGCGAAGAAGTTTACAAACAGGATGATCCCGACTTGCAGGGCAAGGCGGAAATCATCATCTCCAAGCAGCGCAACGGGCCGACGGGCAAGCTGGTGTTGGCTTTCCGCAAGAACTGCACCAGGTTTGAGATGATGGCGGAAGGTGGTATGGCACCGGAGGAGTGATTCCGGGTGCAGCAATGCCTGTAGTTTGCTGGGGTAAGTACCGTAGGGGCTTTGGGTTGCGCGCAGCGGTGGTCGGGCTGTGGAAAAGCTTGTGGAATTGCTGGCAAGGAAAAAAATTCCTTGCGGTAAAGATTTGTCATGCCATTCATGGCGCGGGTCCTCCGCCCCCTAAGGCTCTGAATAGTAACCAGTTAGGTAATTTACTCTGTATTAACACAAGCTAAGGCAGCGAAAAGCCAACTTATTCCCGCGTGGGAGATTTGCACATTTGACGGTCCCTGACCTTTCGATTGGGCATGCCAAAGCACGCGAAAAACCGCTTAATTGCTGTCCTCGCCGACCTTTAGCACCGCAAGGAAAGCTTCCTGGGGGATATCGACGCGGCCGATGCGTTTCATGCGTTTCTTGCCTTCCTTCTGTTTTTCGAGGAGCTTGCGCTTGCGGGAGATGTCGCCTCCGTAGCACTTGGCGATCACGTTCTTGCGAATGGCAGAGACGGTTTCGCGGGCGATGATTTTGGCGCCGATAGAAGCCTGGATCGCCACTTCGAACATCTGCCGGGGAATGAGTTGCCTCATTTTCGAGACCAGAGCTTTGCCGCGCTCGTAGGCAAAATCGCGATGCACAATGATGGAGAGCGCATCCACGGGCTCGCCCGCCACCAGAATGTCGAGCTTGACCATGGGCGATTCCCAGTAATCCGCCAGGTGATAATCGAGTGAAGCGTAGCCGCGCGAGACTGACTTCAGGCGATCATAAAAATCGAGCACGATTTCGTTCAGAGGTAACTCATAATGCAACATCACGCGTGACGAGCTGACATACTCGAAGGTTTTCTGTTTGCCACGCTTGTCCTCGACCAGTTTCAGGATGCCGCCGACATATTCTTCGTTGGTGAGGATCGTAGCCAGGATCACCGGCTCCTCGACCTTAGCGATCTCACTGGGGTCGGGCCAGCGCGAGGGGTTGTCGACCTCAATCAGCTCGCCATCGGTCTTAGTGATTTTGTAGCGCACGCCGGGCGCGGTGGTGATGAGTTCGAGAGCGAACTCGCGTTCCAGGCGCTCCTGAATGATCTCCATGTGGAGCAGGCCGAGGAAGCCGCAACGGAAACCGAAACCCAACGCGACCGAACTTTCCGGCTCGAAGAAAAACGACGAATCATTCAGCCTGAGTTTTTCCAGCGCTTCGCGCAGCCGGGTGTGCTCGTGCGCGTCAACCGTGTAGAGTCCGGCGAAGACCATCGGTTTGATTTCTTCAAAGCCGGGGAGCGCGTCGAAGGCAGGGTTGGCGTCGTCGGTGATGGTGTCGCCGATTTTTGTGTCGGCTACGTTCTTGATGTTGGCGATGAGGAACCCGACTTCGCCGGCCTTCAGTTCATCGATTTCGACCGGCTTGGGGCATTGCACGCCGAGCGTTTCCGCGTCGAAAGTTGTGCCGTTTGACCACAGACGAATTCTTTGTCCCTTGCGCAGCGTGCCTTGGAAAACGCGAGTAAGTATGACAACTCCGCGGTAAGCGTCGAACCAGGAGTCGAAAATCAGCGCTTGCAGGCGGCTGTCGGGATTGCCTTTGGGCGGCGGGATGCGCTTCACGATGGCTTCGAGGACGTCGGGCACGCCCTGGCCGGTCTTGGCGCTGATAAGTACGGCGTCGGAGGCGTCGAGGCCGACGGCGCTCTCGATCATTTCTTTGGTGCGGGGGATGTCGGCGCTTTGCAGATCGATCTTGTTGATGACGGGAAT
>JBAUVZ010000314.1:0-1502 GCA_049583505.1 Candidatus Sulfotelmatobacter sp. | reverse complement strand
GTTTCAGCCAATCGGTAACGGTTGAGCACCTGGAAGATTTTGCAGAGATGGCCGACTTGGAATTTTTGTTGATCGATCGCACCACGACAGTGCGGGACTTTAAGAAAGAACTGCGTTGGAACGACCTGTACTATCACTTTGCAAAAGGGATGTGAGCACGTTATGTCCGTGGTGGCAGGAGTTGATTTTGGCACGTTGAGCGTACGCGTCTCGATTGTTGACTGTGAGCGCGGTGTGCTTTCGTCCACCGTAAGTGAATATCCGCTTCACCGAAGGCGCGATGATCCCGAGCACGCCACCCAATCCCACCAGGACCATATGCAAGCTTTGGTCTCGGCCATGCGTGCGGCCTTGGCGCAGGCGGGCATCGCTCGAGATCAAATCGCGGCCATCGCGCTCGATACCACCGGCTCCTCCGTCATTCCGGTGGATGAAGCCATGCAACCGCTGAACGAGTACTACCTTTGGTGCGATCACCGGGCCAAGAAAGAAGCGGCTGAAATCACAGCTGCTGCCTACGCTAACGGCCTGGAGGCGATCCAATGGTGTGGCGGCGTGTACTCATCGGAGTGGGGATTCTCAAAACTGCTTCACTGGTTGCGCCACAATCCGGAGAAGCGGTCACGGTTTGCTTCGGCGTTTGAGCACTGTGACATGGTTGCCGCCACGCTATCTGGCATCACTGACCCTAAAAAAGTGAAGCGCAGTGTCTGTGCCATGGGACATAAGTGGCTTTGGAATCCAGAGCTCGGGGGACTGCCTCCGGAAGACTTCCTGGTGAAAGTAGATCCCTTGCTGGCTGGCGTCCGGGAAAAACTGAGCGGCGAGTATGCAACGTCAGACAAGATTGCTGGCCACCTCTCACCGCAATGGTCCGGCGAACTGGGCTTAACCCCTGGCATCCCAATCCCGGTGGGAGCGTTTGACGCTCACTGGGACGCAATCGGAGCAGGATGTCGGACCGATGACGTGGTGAACGTGATCGGCACCTCCACGTGCATCATAGGGATCACTCCCCAGACGCGGCTCGTGCCAGGCGTGTGCGGGATCGTGCAGGGCAGTGTGCATCCACAGAAGACGGGGATCGAAGCCGGGCTCTCCGCGGTTGGCGATATTTTCAATGCCATCGCTGCCCGCGCCGGGACCGACGTGGCGGCTTTGAGCAAAGGTTTGGAGCACTACCGCGCCGGACAGACAGGCCTGCTCAGGCTGACATGGGACAACGGTGATCGGACGGTGCTGGTGAACCCTAACCTTCGGGGAGTCACGCTCGGTTGGAATCTGCAAAGCACGGCGCAGGACGAACTCTTTGCCGCGATTGAGGGCACCGCTCTCCACACTCGAGTGATCCTGGACCGCATGGCGGAAAACGGTGTGCATATCAAGCGCATCATCAACGCCGGTGGCATCCCGCAGAAGAATGACGTTCTCAATCAGGTGTATGCGAATGTGTTGGGCCGGCAGGTGCTGGTGCCGTCAAAGAGTGTGGTGAGCCTGGGTTC
>JBAUVZ010000313.1:0-2209 GCA_049583505.1 Candidatus Sulfotelmatobacter sp. | reverse complement strand
GACATTAACATCAGGCCGCCACGCGGCGGTCTGTAACTACAAACAGCAAGACAAACACCGAACTAACTAAATAGGAGAATACCAATGACTACAGTAGCTACGAACAGGGGAATTCAGGGACACGAGGTGGTTTCCCCGGGAGAATGGATTGCGAGCCGAAAAGAGTTGCTCCGCAAAGAAAAGGAGTTCACGAAGTTGCGGGATGAATTGAGTCGGCGACGACGCGAACTGCCGTGGGAGAAGGTTGAAAAAGGTTATGTGTTCGATGGGCCGAACGGCAAGGTCACGCTGGCCGAGCTTTTCGGCGGCAAGAGCCAGTTGATTGTGTACCACTTTATGTTCGGTCCGGGTTGGGAAGCGGGGTGCCCGAGCTGCTCGTTCCTGGCCGATCATTTTGATGGGAGTCTGGTGCACCTGGCGAATCGGGATGTCACGCTGGCGGTGATTTCGCGGGCACCGATGTCGCAAATCGAGGCGTTCAAGAAGCGCATGGGCTGGCGCTTTAAATGGGTGTCGTCGTTCGGGAACGACTTTAACCGTGACTACCATGTGTCGTTTACGAAGGAGGAAATGGCGAAAGGCAAGGTGAACTACAACTACGACATGGTTGAATTCCCCAGCGAGGAAGGACCAGGCGCGAGCGTGTTCTACAAGAACGATGCGGGCGAGATCTTCCATACCTATTCCTCTTATACACGCGGGCTCGACATCCTGGTTGGCACCTACAACTTTCTTGACCTGGCGCCGAAAGGCCGGGACGAGGATGGATTGGCGTTCAGCATGGCTTGGGTGCGACATCACGATCGATACACTGAGGGTTACTTCGTTGACCCGAAGGCACAGTATGTGGCT
This sequence comes from Candidatus Sulfotelmatobacter sp., assembly GCA_049583505.1. Taxonomy (GTDB): domain Bacteria; phylum Acidobacteriota; class Terriglobia; order Terriglobales; family Acidobacteriaceae; genus Sulfotelmatobacter. The sequence continues at coordinate 1,357 of JBAUVZ010000313.1, read as the reverse complement.
CCTAAGGGGTGCGGGGTCGTCGTGCTGCTCGGAGCATGAGTCGTGAATTGCTGTGCAGCCATTTCGAGCGGTTCGAATCGCAGAAGTGGCGGAGCGCGGATCGCCTTCGGCGGTCCGCGTCTGAAGACGCTGGCGCGGCGTTGTCTCGACGGCGCGAAGTGGATGGTCCCCGGCGGTATTCTGGTGCTGTTGCCGAAGTGCCCGGCGTGTATTGTTGCCTACTTCGCGATTGGAAGCGGGATCGGGATCTCGGTAACCACCGCGGTGTACGTTCGCGTGGGGCTTGTCATCCTATGCGTGGCCTTGCTGGCATATTTTGTCTTGACCAGCGGTCGCCGCTTCATGAAACGGTCGGCAGCATTGCACAGATGAGACCGTTGTGGGTGTCGGCGGCCTACACGCCCACGGTTTGCGCGCTGGGCTTTGCTGCCAGCAACTGACGCAGGACGTACTGCAGGATGCCGCCGTTGGCGTAGTAGAGGGCTTCCTGCGGCGTGTCGATGCGGACGAGCGCCTCGAACTCGATGACTCCCGCTTTGCTTTTGGCGCGAACATTTACCTGGCTTCCGGCGGCGAAGTTTTCTACTACGTCGCGGATGCCGGTGATTTCGAAGACTTCCTCTCCGGTCAGCTTCAGTGATTCGGCGTTTTTCCCCGTTGGGAATTGGAGGGGCAGAACTCCCATGCCTACCAGGTTCGAGCGGTGAATGCGCTCGTAGCTCTCGGCGATTACGGCTTCAACACCTAGCAGGCGCGGGCCTTTGGCGGCCCAGTCGCGGGAGGAACCGGAACCGTATTCCTTGCCGGCCAGAATTACTAATGGAACGCCTTCGGCTTGATATTTCTGGGAGGCTTCGAAGATCGACATTTCCTGGTTGGTGGGCAGGTGGCGGGTGAATCCGCCTTCGACGTTGACCAGTTTGTTGCGCAAGCGGACGTTGGCAAAGGTGCCGCGGACCATGACTTCGTGGTTGCCGCGGCGCGAGCCGTAGGAGTTGAAGTCGGCGGGCTTGACGCCGTGCTCCTGGAGATATTTTCCGGCGGGGCCATCTTTCTTGATGGAGCCGGCGGGAGAGATGTGGTCGGTGGTGACGCTGTCGCCGAGCACGGCGAGGACTCGCGCGTGCTTGATCTCTTCTACGGGCGATGGTTTGATCTTCATGCCTTCGAAGTAGGGGGCGCGGCGGATGTAGGTGGAATCTTTCTCCCAGGCGTAGGTCTGGCCTTTGGGAACGGCGAGGCCGCGCCAGCGCTCGTCGCCTTCGAAAACTTCGGCGTAGCTTTTCGAGAACATCTCCGCGGTGACCGACTGCTGGATGGCCTCTTCGACTTCGCGCTGCATGGGCCAGAGGTCGGC
>JBAUVZ010000312.1:0-2909 GCA_049583505.1 Candidatus Sulfotelmatobacter sp. | reverse complement strand
GCCGGGCCAAAGCAGATAGTTACCTTGGTTCTGGCCTGAGTTCCGGCAATTCCCTTATTTTCAGTGCAAAGCCAAACTATGGTCTCATTGTAAGGCTTTCCAGGAGCTGTCCCGTGCCAAAATGCGTCGCGAACCCTGACAATTCGTGTCAATCTGGAACGGCCCCACTCCTATGTTAGAACGAGACTTACGTCGGAGCTTGCGGAAACGATGTGCGGGCTATCCCGACAGTGTTTCGCTCAACATCGTGATCAACCGCCGAGGACGCGGGGCGTCGCTGAGAGGTAAGGCAGTCGAAATCTGAGATGGGTTTCTTGGCGATCTGGCGAACTCGGCGGTTAAAGGTTCTCAGCTTTAACCAGCAGGCAGGTTACGTCATCGTGTTGCGGCGTCGAGCCGACGAAGAGATCCAGTTCTGCCATGAAGCGTTTGAGCATGTCAGTTGGAGTGGTCGCGGCGCCGGCCCCGACTGCGCTGAGCAGGCGCGTTTCACCGTACTCCTCCTGGCGGGCGTTTTCCGCTTCCACCAGGCCGTCAGTAAAGATGATCAGCCAATCGCCGGGCGCGAGCGTGGCACTTGCCGACTCATACTTTGCCTCCGGCTGAATGCCGAGGGGTAATCCTCCGACGTCGAGACGCTCGATCGCTCCATTGCTGCGGCGCAGGATGGGGTTGTTGTGGCCGGCATTGATGTAATGGAAGACCCTGCGGGCCGCGTCGTACTCCGCCAGAAAAGCAGTGGTGAAGCGCAATCCGCCCTGGCTGTTGGAACAGGCGTACTTGTTCATGTCCGCCACCAGCTCGGGCAGGGCGACCTGCGCCGTAGAAAGTGTTTTGAGGCTGGCCTGAAACGTGGCCATGAGCATGGCCGCGGGGATGCTCTTGCCGGCGACGTCGGCTACGGCGAATACCACACGATTTTCTTCGTTAGTTTTACCGGGGCGCGGGAACACGTCGTAGTAGTCTCCGGCGACGGTGTTGGCGGGACGCGTGGTGTAGGCGACCGAGATTCCGGGAATCTGCGGCGGTGCCCCGGGCAGCAGCCAGGTCTGGATCTCGCGCGCAATCTGCAAATCGCGCTTCATGACCACGCGGTCCGCGATTTCGAGAATCAGCAGTACAAACAGCAGAAGGCCGCCCCAAAAATGGAAGTCTAGTTCGACGACGTGGAGTTCGTTTCCGGGGCCGCGATAGCTGAAACCGCTGCTGGGAAACACCAGCATGATCAACGCCGCCAGCAGCAGCACACGGCGCGCGGGTGAAAGTTTTTCGAGAACTGCCCAGAAGAATTCCTTGACCACATGCAGCCGGTGGCCGCGTTTGGTGAGGCCCTCTGGCGTTTTGGCGGCGACGTCGCGCGAATAAAGGCGGTAACTGCTGCGAGCGTCGGTTTCGAACTGCGACCAGAGCTGGGCCAGTTCCAGGCCTTCGGTGACGCGCTGCCAGAACCGGCGCAGCCGCACTCCGAGAGGAGGGCGTTGCGCGGAAGCGGGTTGGACCGGTGGGGAAGCCGTCGCCATGCGAGTCAAGTGATTATAGAGGAAGAAAAGCAGTGGCTTGTTGCCAGTGACCAGTGGCCAGAATGATAAAGTTCGCTTAGCTGGTCACTGACCGCTGATCGCTGACCACCACCTTCAGAACAGCGCCAACTGCTCGTCAAAAGCCTGCGCCGGCCACTTGCCGGCGTACATGCCTCCGCGCGGGTCAGCGCGGCTGATTCCATATTTCTGGCGGAAATGCGCGATCAATTGTGCTACGCGCTTGCCATAGGAAGGCGGCAGAAATGAGCGGTCCTGATAACGCTGGCGATAGTTCTCCACCAAGTGCGGGAAGTGCTGATCAAGAAAAGGAAGGAACACCGCCGCCGAACATGGTTTCAGGAACAACGGCCCAGCGAAGATGTGACGCGCTCCGGCTGCGGCGGCTGCGCGCACCAGGGCTTCGAGATCTGCAGGGGAATCGGTGATGCCGGGCAGGACGGGCGAGCAGCTCAGGCCGACGGTCAGTCCGGCAGCACTCAGCTGGCGGACGGCTTCCATCCGCAAATCCGGGCGCGGGGCGCGCGGCTCCAGAATCCGAGCCAGGTCGACGTTCAAGGTGGTCACCGTGACGTGAATCGACAGCGCGTTACTGCGCGCGACTTCGCGGAGAAGATCCACATCCCGGATAACAAGATTGGACTTGGTGACAATCCCCAACTCGAAACCGCGGTGACGCGCAAACTCCTCGAGAATGCTGCGCGTGACTTCGTAGCGGCGCTCGGCCGGTTGGTAAGGATCGGTTGCCGTGCCGAGGGCGATCGCTTCCGCGGGCTTGACCCGCCGCAGTTCCCGCCGCAGCAGGTCCGCGGTGTGCTGCTTGACATAAATTTTCTGCTCGAACTCCGCGCCGTCGCGCATTTCCATGAATTCGTGGGTGTAGCGGGCATAGCAGTAGCGGCAGCCGAACTCGCAGCCGCGGTAAGGATTGATGGTCCAGGTGAAAGGCAGCCCTCGGCGGCTCACGCAGCGGTTCAACAGGGATTTGGCCGGAAGAGTGAAGTATTCAACATCGTGTCCCTCGCGCAGGGACTCACCCTCTGACGCGAGCCGGGCGATGCCGACCAGCGGAGACTTCTCGGGAAGCGGGAACAAGGGGAGGCTGGACATATTCGCCTTTTGTTCGCTTACATTAGGATGCCGGACTGCTCCTTGTCAAGAGGGAAATGGGATTAGGAGTAGGAGGAAAGGTCTGTCCCAACAATCATGAGTGAGTAGACAGGGCGGGGCCTGCGGCGGGGAGGGGTGATCGGCCCCGGGATTTTTGATCCAGTCTGAGAGTGAGTTTCCGGCAAAATCGAAGGACCAGGAAGGGAGATTTGCCGTGAGACGAAGACGATTTTCGGTGGAGCAGATCGTGGCAATCCTGAA
>JBAUVZ010000311.1:0-7422 GCA_049583505.1 Candidatus Sulfotelmatobacter sp. | reverse complement strand
CAGCGGCTCGCGGCGCGGCTGTGGCCGGTGCAGCTCCAGCGCCTTTGGCGGGTGTGTCTTTTGCGCTTGAACCCCGGCCCAGGGCGCCGTCTACCGAAGCGCGCAGGTCCACCAGCATGCGCAGTGGTTGGCCGGAGGAATACTCAGCCTGGAACATGACTTTCCATGACTGGCAGATCATGCGCAGGCGAATAATCGGCTCCTGAGCGGAGAATTGTGCGCGCCGGCAGTCGATGGTTGCCACGCCTTTTTCTTCCAGCTCGGTGAGGCCGTCAAGAATATTGTTGAGATCGGCCAGCATGAGGCGAAAGAAGGCGCGCCGCATCAGATATCCGAAGCGCGTAAACGCCACCAGTGCGATGGGCAGGTAGAACAGATCGCCAGCCTGAGCCTTGGCCTTGCGTCCCTGCTCGAGCACGCCGCCGTGCAGCAGCTCGTCGAGCGAGCGGCAACGGCGGACGGAATCGAGAACGCGATCCAAAGCGTTCAACCACACCGGAGCCTTGAGCTCGACCTTGCCGAGCACCGGCTCCAGGCCCTGGGCAACGTAGGCGAGATCAGCGCCGTTGTCGTCGAGTTCGGCGGGCGCACCCTGGCTGAAATACTGCACCAGCAGGAAATCAATCTTGTCGCGTACGGAATCGGTCTTGGTGGCCTTGGCCAGCAAGTGCTGTAGCAGCTCGATCAGGCCTTCTGGATCGACCAGCGAACTGGTCTGTAGAAACTGGCGCAACTGGTGAACCTGGATTTTCTCATCCATCTCGTTCAGCCATTGCTGGGCCTGCTCGACGGACTCGCGCCCCGGAGTATCCACGTGGGCCTCGAGATCGGCGCACGTGGGTACGTCGATGACGAACTCCCGTGCCATTTCGGCATAAATGGGATGAAGGCGGCGCGCAGTCGACCATACGGCCGCGAGATCTGGGGTTGGCCCCGAGGGTTGCGAAGACGAAGGTTGCGTTGAAGTCATGATTTCACGATCCAGTTGGGAACTGAGGTGTGGAAGCGGGCTGCCACGATGGTTGTACCGGGGTGATATTGCACCGCGACCACCGATGCTTCCGTATCGAGCGAGCCGTCCGCGTTGCGCAGCCGCAGGACGTCGGCGAACTCCAGCGGCGTGGTGCAGGCAAACAGAACTTCGCGCGAGGTGCCGAATTCGATGACCGTGCTTTCCTCGACGGCCGCACCGCCTGGGCGGCCCTCATTACTCGCGTTACGGCTGCGCGTGAACTGTACCGGAATGCGAACCGGCGTGGCTTCAGGGAAAAAGCGCGCTAGCTCGGCGACCGGGCTGGTTTGCGGCGTCCGCGACTGAGCTGTGCCTTGTTGCGCCAAACGATGCCGACCCTTTCCTTTTTCCTTCCACTCTTGTGGGACAGCATCTTTGGGCTGTCCGCCAGGCGAAGCCCGGCATAAATGCGGTTGGGCTCCCCCTCTTCCCGGTTAGGAAGAGCGTTGGGGAGCCAGAACACGCGGTTACGGCAGAAAGAGATGCACGACCGAGACCACGGTGCGGAACGGAAGGATTAGCACTCGGGAGCTAGGTTTTTCAATAGGTTAGAAGCTGAGGGACGCCGCGCAGAGAAGGCTGGCAAGACCGGCGTCTCAGGATGAGACGGAAGTCTCATCGTCGGCCCCGGCTGGGTCGCCGGCAGATATCCACAGGGCGAATTAATCCTCCGGTACTGACCTGTTATGCTCTTAGCCTACCGAGCGCGTCGACCGAGCGGCATTCGCTTGTTCATGGCGCTCGTCCTGAGGTCGCTGCGAGGCACACGCCAGAAAACCCTGTTTACAGCGACCACATCCAGCCGAAGGTTGTTGGGAATTCCGCGAACATCGGGTTCGCGCAGAATCTCGCGAAGAAAAGTTCGCGAAGAAAGCTTGGGAGGCACACTTTTATGACGAAAAGACTGAAGAAATTAAGCTGTTGGGGCGCCGTGCTCGGGATTGCGCTCGCCTCAATCATTCTGCCCAAACGGGCGACCGCTCAAGATCAAGACGATCCACCCGGCCGCGTCGCTCGGCTCGGCTACCTGCAGGGTTCGGTTTCTTTTCAACCTGCGGGTGAAACCGATTGGGTCGGAGCCGTTCCCAACCGTCCCATGAGCACCGGCGACCAGTTGTGGACTGATCAGGACTCGCGCGCTGAAGTGCAACTGGGATCGGCCGCGATCCGCCTGGCGGCCAATACCGGCTTCTCTTTCTTGAACCTGGATGACAGTACGGTTCAGATCCAACTGACGTCTGGCGCGATTAACGTTACCGTGCGCAGACTCAGTGACAACGATGACTTCGAAGTCGATACGCCGAACCAGGCGTTTACGATTTTCCAGCCGGGGCATTATCGCGTAGAGGTGAGTGGCGACGGAGGCTACACGGTTATAAGCGTCCGAGAAGGCGAAGGCGAGGCCACCGGCAATGGTCAGTCCTATACCCTGCGCGGCGGGCAGCGAGGCAGTTTCAGCGGAACCGACACGCTCTACGCCGATGTCGAGTCGATTTACGGCCCCGACGAGTTCGATACCTGGTCCGAGGTCCGCGATCACCGTTACGATTATTCCCGTTCGGCGCAGTATCTGTCGCGCGATGTAGTCGGCTACGACGATCTGGATGACCAAGGCGACTGGCGCGACGATTCGAACTATGGCCATGTCTGGTTCCCCAACCAGGTTGCTGTCGGCTGGGCGCCATATCACACAGGCCACTGGGCTTGGATTTCGCCCTGGGGATGGACGTGGGTCGATGATTCGTCGTGGGGCTATGCGCCGTTCCACTACGGACGCTGGGTGAGTGTTGGCGGACGCTGGGGCTGGGTGGCCGGTCCGGTAGCAGTACAGGCAGTGTATGCGCCCGCGTTGGTGGTCTTCGTCGGCGGCGGTCCTGGTGCCGTTGGCGGTAATGTCGGATGGTTTCCACTGGGTCCGAGGGAAGTTTATGTGCCTACGTATCACGTGAGCCAAGCATACGTGACCCGCGTCAACATCAGCAGTACGACGGTGAACGTCACCCAGGTGACGAACGTCTACAACACGACCATCGTCAATAATTCCACCACTATCACGAACATTACGTATGCCAACCGGAACGTCCAAGGTGCGGTGATGGTGGTTCCGCAGCAGGCGTTCGTGAGCGCGCAGCCGGTAGCGAAAGCATCCATCACTGTGAGCGCACAGCAAATCGCTGCCATGCCCGTGAGTGCGAGGGCTTCCGTGGCTCCGACGCGAGCGAGCGTGCTGGGATCTAAGGCTGCAACCGCAGGTCACGTGGCCGCGCCTCCCGCAGCGGTTGCGAACCGGCAGGTCGTCGCGAAGAAGACTCCACCTCCGCCGCCCGTGCCTTTTGCGAAACAGCAGCAGGCTCTGGCAGCGCACCCCGGACAGCCCTTAGCGAGAAGCGAAGTGCAGACGCTGCGTCCAGCCGCCACAGCGGCGGCCCGGCCCATGGTGAAGGTGGCTCCTCCAGCAAAACCGGCGACACCGAACGTGGGACATCCGCCGAACCAGCCGAATGCAGCCCGCCCCAGCCAGCCCGCACCGCCGACGAACCAGCCAATGACTCGGCCAGGGAATCAACCTGCTCCGAACGAACGACCCGCCGCGGCCGCTCCGGCTCAACCGAACCGTGCGCCCGCTGCGAAGCCCGCGCCGGCACAACCGAACACTCGCCCCGAGCCAAGTCGTCCGGAGCCAAACCGTCCCCAGCCCAATCAACCTGCGACGGCTCGTCCCGAGACGAATCATCCAGCTGAACCGCCGGCGAAGAATGAACATCCGCCTGCGGCGCAGCCGAACGATCATCCCGCACCCGCGCCCAAGCCGCAGACTCCTCCACCGAGCGCGCGTCCGGAGCAGCGCACGCCGCCTCCGGCGGCCACGAAGCCGGCGGTTGCTCCTGCTGCGGCTAAACCGGCGCCGCCTCCGGCGGCCACAAAGCCGGCGGCTACCCCTGCTGCGGCTAAACCGGCACCGCCTCCGCAGAAGCAGCAGGCGAAGCCGCAGACGCCTGAGGAGAAAAAGCAGGAAGAAGAACGGCAGAAAAAGGAAGAGCAGAAACCTTCTGGTGAGTAGCGGCTGAGCTGCAAGTTGGATGTGGAGCGTACGGACACCCTGAGTGTTTTCAGGGTGTTTTTTCTTGGGCGTAATGCAATCCCGGATGGCGGCGCTCCTTGAGAACGGAAGCGCCGCTCATCCCTGTCTAGCTACTTCAACATAATGTTGCGTATCAGAATACTGGAGATTAATCGTCCGTTTTGCGCACGCTTGTCGAGCACCTGCTGCTCCTTACCCTTGTCGCCATAATGGCTCATGCGGAGATCGAGAACTTTTTGTGCCAGACCATCGAGGGCTGCATAGTTCTTATAGCTGATGGTGAAACCAATATCCCAGTCATCTGGATTGGCTCTCGTAGCGTTCAGGAAGATGCTGTAGTTTTCAATCAACCCCGCCTTCTTCTCCTCGTCCCAGATCGGCTTGATGTTGGTTTTCAGGTCGTCCATGAACGCGTTGAAATGTCCGGGCAGTATTTGGACCAACGTGACCCGAGTGACTCCCCCCTCGGTGTATTGGTCTTGTGCGGCTGCCGTGACGACCGACAAGAAAGAGAGACAGAGTGCCGCGACCGCTAACCGAATCGCTTGCTTCATAAACATTCGCCTCCTTGAAATTGATGCCGCCGGAGTCTAATTGATTACGTGGGTTGCAGTAAAGACCGGGAAAGGAATTGATTCTTGCCGCACCCCGCCGAGCTTACTGCAAGGTGTGACTCGACGATCCGGAACTTGGACTTCCGCTGATGTTGTAGCGCTTGAGTTTGCGGTAGAGAGTAGCGCGGCTGATCCCGAGCATGCGTCCGGCAAGGGCCTTGTCGCCTTTGACTTGCTCGAAGACGCGCTGGATGGTGGCGCGTTCGATATCTTCGAGATCAGTGGTGGTCAGCGGAACCGCTGTGTCTTCGCTGGAACTCGATTCGGCCGAGGCCGCTAGATCGGAAACCAATTCGGGTGCGGATTCTGACGCCGACCGGGACGCGGGTGACTTCAAGGCGGCAATGGAGGGCGGCAGATCACCCAGATCGATCAGGGTCCCGTTGCCCAGAGCGACGGCGCGCTCCACACAGTTTTCCAGCTCGCGCACGTTGCCCGGCCATTCGTAATTCATGAGGGCTTTCATGGCGGAGTTGGAGACCCGCAGATCCGCGCCGGGCGCGTAGCGCTCGCAAAACCAATTCACCAGCATCGGGATATCGCTGCGGCGTTCGCGCAAAGCAGGGACGTGCACGGTGACGACATTGAGGCGGAAGTAAAGATCTTTGCGGAAGGTTCCGTTCTTGTAAGCGGCTTCGAGATCGCGGTTAGTGGCCGCGATGACGCGTACATCCACTTTGACCCGCTGATTGCTGCCCACGGGACGCACTTCTTTTTCCTGCAGCACTCGCAGCAACTTGGCTTGCAGCTCGAGCGGAAGTTCGCCGATTTCGTCGAGGAAAACCGAGCCGGTGTCGGCCGATTGAAACAGTCCCTGCTTGGATTTCAGAGCGCCGGTGAAGGCTCCTTTTTCGTACCCGAAGAGTTCGCTCTCGATCAGCGTAGGCACGAGCGATCCGCAATCGACTGCGACGAAGGGACGGTTGGCAAAGGCACCGCGGAAATGAATGGCGCGGGCGATCAATTCCTTGCCCGTGCCGCTTTCACCGGAAATAAGCACGGCGGTGCGCGTGTCCTTGAGTCGCGAGGCGACCCGCAGCACTTCCTGGATCTTGGCGGAGGAGCCGACGATGCCATGCACCGCGGTCTCGGAGTCGATGCGCTCGCGGAGGAATTCGTTTTCCTCGACGAGACGGACTTTCTCGGCCATGCGGCGCAAAAACAGCCGCAGTTCTTCAAGCGGAGAAAACGGCTTCGTTATGTAATCGTAGGCGCCTAGTTTCATGGCCTGAACCGCGGTTTCAATGGACCCGTGTCCTGTCATGAGCGCGACTTCGGTGCGGGGCAGAAGTTTCTTCACCTTCTCCAGGAATTCAAGGCCGGACATGTGAGGCATGACCATGTCGCTGAGGACAACGTGAACGGGCTGCTCTTCGAGCAGGGCGAGGGCGGACTCGCCGCTGTCGGCTTCGAGGCAGATGAAGCCCAGGGCTTCGCCCACGGTGATGCAGAGCTTGCGGATGCTCTGTTCGTCGTCGACGATCAGGAGACGGACGCGGAGGTCTTCTCTGCTGAGATCTCTGCTCAGCGCGGGTCTGCTCGGATCTCCGCTCACAGCGGTTTTGCCTAGAGGTGGCCTGCCGGGAGCGGGGTTCACCGGGCCTTCCCCATGGTTTTCTCGACGGCGGAGATGAGGTCCTGCACCCGGAAGGGCTTCTCCAGATAAAGAGCGCCGATCTTGTGCAGGGTGGTAACGGTTTCTTCGTTGGCGTAGTCACCGGTAATGATGACGACCTTGTGCTCGAGATCGGGGCGATTGGCGGAAATCCAGGAATGAACCTGGGCGCCGTCGACGCCGCCGGGCGTGCGCATGTCGGACACCACGCCGAGAAATTGGCCTTTCTCGAGCAGGCGCAGGGCTTCGGCTCCGGACTCGATGCACACGACGTCGTAGCCGTTACGCTCGAGCGTGGCGCTCACCAGAGCCATGATAGAAGGCTCGTCTTCGATCAGCAGAACAGGCAAGAAGGCTCGTTGAACGGCAGGGCTTGTCATTTTTGGATTACTCCTGCGGCCACACTCAGAGGGGCGGTGTGGGGCGCTGCGGGAAAGCGGACGATAAAGGTGGCTCCCTGGCCATCGGGATTGTTGTGGCAGAGGATCTCGCCTCCGTGCTCCTTCACGATGCCGTAACAGATGCTGAGGCCGAGGCCGGTTCCTTTGCCGACCTCCTTGGTAGTGAAGAAGGGATCGAAAATGCGCTCGGGATGGGAGATGCCGTAGCCGTTGTCACAGAAAGAAACTTCGACGGCATCGCCGACTTTGGTGGTCATGATCTCGATGCGGGCGGGGCGGCCGGCTTCGTGCACGGCATCGTAGGCGTTGTTCAGGATGTTGAGAAAAACCTGCTGCAACTGGTGGGCGTCCCCGATCACATCGGGCAGTCCCTCGTCGAGGTGTTCGACGATCTCCACGCCGTGACTGTTAAAGTCGTAAGAGCGCAACTGGATGGTGCGGCGCAGGATCAGGTTGAGCTGCACGGGGTTGCGCTGCGGCGGCATTTGCCGGGCAAAGCTGAGCAGGTTCTGCACGATCTGTTTGGTGCGCTGCGCTTCCTGCAGGATGACGCGCAGGTCTTTTAAGGCGGTTGCTGGAAGATCGGGATTCTCCAGGAGCAGGTCGGCAAAGCCGAGAATCGCGGTCAAGGGATTATTTACTTCGTGAGCGACGCCGGAGACCAGTTGTCCGACGGCTGCCATTTTCTCGGCGTGAAC
>JBAUVZ010000310.1:0-6536 GCA_049583505.1 Candidatus Sulfotelmatobacter sp. | reverse complement strand
GCAGCATCAAGAAAGCCGAGCTTCGCTCGGGCGGACAGCCGAGGGCGGCTGTCCCCACATAGTCATCTCCATCTCGAGGTCTTATGTCACGTCGATTTTCATTGATTGCGGTGCTTGCTCTGTTGCTCGGGCTTACCGTCGCTTGCTCGAATAAGAAGAGTGTCAATCCGCTGGCCAATGTGGGGTCGAATCAGCCCGATAAGGTGTTGTTCGACAAAGCCATGGACGCGATGAAGCACAACCGCTTCGACGTGGCGCGCATGACGCTGCAGACTTTGATCATCACGTATCCGGACTCGGAGTTTATTGCCCGGGCGAAGCTGGCTGTCGGTGATTCCTGGTACGCGGAGGGCGGGACGGCGTCTCTGGAGCAGGCCGAACAGGAATACCGCGATTTCGAGACATTCTTTCCCAATATGCCGGAAGCGGCCGAGGCGCAGTTGAAGATCGCCAACATCCAGTATCAACAGATGGAGAAGTCGGACCGCGACTACACACACGCCAAGCGGGCGGAGGATGAGTACCGGAACCTAATCATGCAATACCCGGACAATCCGAAACTGGTGAAGGAAGGCAAGCAACGGCTGCTGGAAGTGCAGGAAGTGCTGGCTGACCGGGAGTTCAACATTGGAAGGTTCTATTACTATCGGCTGTCGTATCAGGCCTCGATGGCGCGGCTCCGTTCCCTGGTGGATAAGTATCCGCTGTACAGCCGGGCTGATGAGGCGCTGTATCTGCTGGGACAGAACTATGAAGGAGTGATCGCGCAGGTGCGGTCGAAGCCGAGTTGCAAGGCCTTTAACACTCCGCCGGGCTGTGTGGGAGAAACTGCCAAGGCCAACACCATCGCGGTGCTAACCAAGGATGCAGCCGCGGCGTATTCGCAGATCATTACGCGGTATCCGGTGATGGAGCGTGAGGATGATGCGAAGAAGCGGCTGGCGGCGTTGCATCAGCCGATTCCCCGGCCGACAAAGGCAGCCGTGGCGCAGAACCGGGCAGAGGAAGAAAGCCGGCGGGATAGCAACACGCTTGACCGGGCAATGGGTCTGCTAAAGAAAGGGCCTGACGTGACCACGGCGTCGAAAGTGGGAGAGCCAACGTTGGTGGACCCGACACCGGTGTCAGCCAGCGGAGCGGCACAAGACCTGATGCGGCAGGCGATCGGACTTCCTGCCGGCGAACGTGGCCTGAGCGTGGAGACGGTGAACGGTGCAGCTCCGGCGGCGAACGAGCCTGCTCCGCGTTCGGATGCACCTGCGCCTGCGGCGAGCGGGGATCCCTTTGCCCGGCCGAACACCGCAAATGCGGCTGACCCAAACGAGCTGAAGCCGGTCGCGGCCCCCGATCCCAATGAGTTGAAACCGAGCGGGCCTCCGGATCCAAACGAGTTGAAGCCGGTTGCCGAGAGTCAGAGCGCCGTAACAAACGAAGCGGCCGCGCCGCCCCCAGTGCAAATCAATGAGATCCAGCAGGGAGCGGCTTCACCTGGCAGCGGGGCCGTAGCTAGTTCCACCTCCAGCTCCAACCTGGCCAGCGATCAGGATGTTTCGAGCAGCAAGAAGAAGAAAAAGAAGGGATTGAGAAAGCTCATCGCCTTCTGAAGCGGCCGCTTACTGACAGCTTTCGGCCTTGCTTTGCCGGGTCCGGCGCGAGGATCATCTCAGTTCGCAGCCTGTGATTTTCGGGCGTTTCTCTCCTCGTATGGTCTTCCCAGCCGGCGAATTCCTGCCCTGGAACGCCCTTCGCACCCAGTAGGCGCTGACCACTAGTAACCTGGTAACATGCCGTCTGATCATTGACTTACGTCGACGGTCAGGTTACCTTCGCGTTATCTCCCCTCATCAGAGGAATTTCCTTGGCCCGGAAGATACTGCTTGCCGACGACAGCGTGACTGCCCAAAACATGGGGCGCAAAATCCTCGCGGATGCGGGGTATGAGGTGATTGCCGTCAACAACGGCTCCGCCGCGCTGAAGAAGATCGCCGAACTGAAACCCGACCTGGTCATCCTGGATGTTTATATGCCCGGCTACAGCGGGCTGGAGGTGTGCCAGCGACTCAAGGAATCACCGGAAACGGCGCGGATTCCGGTGTTGCTGACGGTGGGCAAGCTGGAGCCTTTCAAGCCGGAAGAGGCGCAGCGGGTGCGTGCCGAAGGTTTCATCGTCAAGCCCTTTGAAGCCAGCGAGTTGCTGGGTACCCTGTCGAAGCTGGAAGACAAGGTGGTGCCGCGGGCTGAGCCCTCCAAGCCCGGGCGCTTCGCGCGTGCGATTGCGGCGGCGGAAGAATCTGGGCGCTCTGGCCGCAACGAAGCGACGGGTGCTGAGAACGGATGGAAGAGCCGGATCGGGTTCCCTAAGCAGAAGGCGGAACCGGAGGAGAAGGTCGCGGACGAAGCCCCGATCTCGGCGGGGAAGGCCTCGGAGAAAAAAGAAGAGACGCGGCAAGTGGCGGATAAAGCGGCAGAAACAAGCCTGGATGTGGCGGCATTGGCGCCGGCAGGCTTGCCCAAAGATGTGACGCCGGAAGAAGTTGCCGCGATTGCGGCTGCAGCAGCGCAAATGCAGATGGTGGTGTCAGCCATCAAGCAGGAGCATCAGGCCCCTGCGGCCGAGACTGCCGACACTCAGACAGCGAGTCAGACAAATTTACAGCCGGCTCCCGATAGAGCCGAAGGCAGCCTTTCCTCCCCGCCTGAAGCTTCGCGTGACACCGCCCTTGCGATGGAAAAGGAAGCGAAGACGGAAGCGCCGGCAGAGGGCAAAAAAGAAGAAAGCAAGAAAGAAGAAAGCAAATTCGACAGTGCAGCCGGTGAAACAGCCGCGGCTGAGGTATACCATCGCCGGCACGATGATGTGAAACCGGAAGAAGTGCAGGACGTGCCCGTCACCATGGCGGCCACAGCCGAATCTGCGGTGGCTGGCGGAGCGCGATGGACAGCGGTATCGGTTGCGCTGGAAGACAGTGAGGCTGCGCTCTCGCTCGACCACGAAATGCAGAAGGCGTATGCCGCCGTTGCGTCTGCGGGCTCTGCCGCTGGTGCCACCGTTCGGCAGGTTGAGCCGGCGTCCGCAGGGAATTCTTCTGAGCACGCACAAGCGGCAGTGGAACTGCCCGCGGCGGTTTCGAATCCGAAGGCCAATCTTCCCGAGCCCGCAAGCGCGTCGAGCCACCAGTCTGAGGCGGGGGCATCGCCCATTACGGCGGAAGTTGCGCCGGGCAAAGCGCCTGCCGAGCCCTCCCCGACAGTCGAGTTCGCGAAACCGAATCAAGAGTCAGCGCCCGTTCGCGAGGCCGTGCGTCCCGAGACGGATTTCGCCGACCCAGCCGCGTCTGGCGCGCGGGCATTGCAGCCTTTGGCGCAAGCTGAACCTCCGATGGCAGAGGCAACCACCGCATCGAGCAGCGCCATCGTTGCCCGTGCGGAAGACGTAACGGAACCCAAACCGGATTCCGAAACGGTTAAGAGCACAGCAGCGGCATGGGAGAGCTGGCGTCAAGTCCACGACACCAGCCATCAAAACGAAGTGGCAAAAACCCAACCCAAAGAACTCGACCTACCCGAGTCGGCTGCGGCAGAGACTGCTGCCAGAGCGGTGGCAGCCGGCGCTGAGCAGGCTTTACGGGAAGCCGCGGCCGCCGCGCCGGAAGGCGACCAGAATAACGTCGCCAGCATCGTCGACAGCGTGCTGGCCGATCTTCGCCCTAAGCTCATGGAAGAGATCAACCGGAAAATGTCGAAGAAGAAGTAGAAATTCAGCTTTCTGCTCTCACCCTTCAGCTTTCCTCTCGGATGTCAGGTACCGCGCGCTTCCGTTTGACGGGATAGTGTGTGGGTGACGTCTCGATCTACACACGCCCATTTTCCTCGTTCCGAAATCGCATGTATTCATGCGGCTCCGAGCAGTCAGGGAAGGCCCCGGTCGAAGGCTGCTAGCGGGTGTTCAGGTCACGGTAGTGGGCGAAGCTGGAGAGCGCTACTTGGTCGTTGCCGGCTATGTAGAAGCCAAACTTGCCCAGGCTGAGATTAGCGCCGGGCTGTGTCCAGCGGTCCAGGACGGTCCAACTGTCACCGTGCTTGATCTGGTGGACGAGCTCCGTGGGGCTAACGCGGATTCCGAGCGTGCGGAAGCTTTTCTTGTTGCCTTTGTCGGGAATTTTGATCTCGTCCGTTTTCTCGCCGTTGCGAATGACCGTGCGGTAGAAATTATCGTCGTCCATTTGGAAGAGGACGTAGTTTTTGGGGTCGCTGTAATTGAGCACCCATTGCAAGAGGTGACCCTTGGTAAGCATCGCTGAAAAAACGAATGTGCCCGAGGCAGGCATGACTCCGTATAGGACAAAGTCCCCCCCTTTGCGAGTGAAAGAATCTCCCTCATGCTTCCAGCCGCCTGGGTCATCCCACCTCGACATACCGCTCGGGGCGAGAGACAAATCCAACGTCCTGGATTGACCGGCTATGACTTCGAGTGTGGACGAGCGCGTGAACCTTTCGACGGTTCGCGCAGTAAGAGTGTAGGTACCGGCGGGAAGATTGAGCGGGACACCACTGCTTACCATTTTCAGAAGATTGCCTTTGACGATTGCAACATTGGCGTCAGCGGGCGTGAAGGTAATTTTCAATTCGCCCAGCGCGGATTCCGGTGCGGCTTCTAACCTGGCATCCGCAGCAGCCAGAGATATGGTTCCGCCCGCATCGAAGTGTTTCTTGAACTGCCGGGGTTTGAATCGCTCATTCCGCAGTTCGACGGTATGGTCTCCGGGATTGACGGTCGAGACGGAGAGCGTGCCATCGGGCTGAATGGTGCCGACCAGAGTTTGATCGACGAGGACGGTGGTTCCGGGAGCGCCGCCCTGGATGGTCAGTGAGGCCAGGCGCGCCGGCGGCTGAAGGTTGGCCAGCGGGGCCGGGCGAGGCTGCGGTTGCAGGTTCTGGGGTTGGAGGTGAAAGATAAGCGTGACCTCTTCGCTCTTGCGAATGCGGATCCTTTGCTGGGGAGGATCCTGGAAGCCGCTCTTAGAGACTTGTACAACGTAGTCCTTGAGCTCGAGATTCGGCAGGCGCAACTGGCCGGCTTGAGTGAGTTGCGGTTGAAGTTTTCCATTGAGAAAAACTCTTGCGTCGTCTTGACCGGCAACGACAACGAGCGTTCCCAGGTTGTGACCGGACTCCGCGGGCGGCTGATCGTCGTGCGTAACTTCGGGCGTGACTTTTCCGGCGGTGTCGGAAGAAGCGCGCAAAGCAGGCGGAGCTGGTTCGGGGGTTGTTTGTGTCGGCGCCGCTTGTGCGGGAGTTGTTTGTGCGGGAATTAGTTGTGTGGGGGCGGAGACCTCCGGGGCAGAGACGGCGGGAGCAACTGATAGGGTCTTCGCTACAGCCGGGGCGTAATGTCTTCGCGTGAAGAAAAAGGTCGCTGCGACGAGGATGATCGCAACGGCGGAGATGAGGATCAGTGTTGCGGAGTTCGGACTTACGGGCTGTCTAGGCCGGGACGGTGAAGATGTGATTTTGGCCGGCGGCTCGGAAGGCTCGGCGGCGGGAGGGGTGGCGGCTTGTGGCGGGGCGAGTTGCGGCTCTGGGGGAAGGGTCGAGACTAAGCGCGCCGGTGCAATGCTGGGCGGAACCTTGCGCGGACGAACCTCGCTCGGCGGAACTTTGCTTGGACGAACTTTGCTGGGCGGAATAATGCTCGGCGGAACAACGGCGGCCGGAACGGTGCCCGTCGGAGCGGTGGCGGTCGGAGCGTTCTGGGATTGGGCCGGGCTTTCCGGAACAGAGCTCGCAACAACTGGGCTCGGCGCAACCGGGATTGGCGGAATCTGGCGGGTAGTGTCGGGTGAAGTCTCCGGAGCGCTGTGGCGCGGGACGTGAAGAATTACGGTCGCGTTCTTGCCGCGCGGCGAGGCGCCGGAACTCTCCTGGGAGACTAATCCCAAGCGGAGTAGCAGGGCATTGGCGATAGACAAGATTTCGCCATCTGTCCAATACTTGGCGGCCAGTGTTTGAATGCGCACGGCTAAAGCTTGTTTTGCGGCAACGTCCGTGGCTCCATCGATTTCGCGCTGCAGTCGCCGCAGGTCTTCCAGGTCGCCGCGGCGGGCCAGGCGCCGCTGAGCATCCTGGTCGCGCTGGATTTCATCCTGGATCAGCAGCAACTTGGGATCGTGGGGATGAACGGCCAGTCCCTCTGCAACCCAAGCCAAGGCTGCAAATGGATCGCTGGAGGACTGCAGCTTGCGCGCTCGCGCAACCCAGTCCTCCACAGAGCTTGTTTCTTTCCTGGCAACGATCAGGCTGAGGATGGTTTTGGCCGTGGGATGCGCAGGGTTCAAGGCGAGCGCCTGATTGGTCAGCGTCTCGGCTTCCAGCCAATCAGTTTCCACAACCGAATGCGCCTGCTCGACCAGGGCATTGGCCAGAATCGCGCGGGCGAGAGAATTGCGTTTATCCAGTTCGTAGGCTTTGCGCAACAACTGAATGGCTTCAGTGGACTTCCGCTGGGCGAACAGTTCCTGGCTTTCGGTGATAAGGCG
>JBAUVZ010000309.1:0-1834 GCA_049583505.1 Candidatus Sulfotelmatobacter sp. | reverse complement strand
GTAAAAGCCAAGGCCCCTACGATGGTGAATTGCACTCCCAACGGTAAATAGCCCCTGGGTACGGAACTACTGACTTGGGGGTGTTTTCATTTGAGATTCATCGTACGTAGGGTCTGCTGAACGATTGAAAAACCCAGTAGCGACAAGGATTCTTGGCCTTTCATCACGAAATCTTGTGCATGGATTTCTCGTGAAACCCGTCAAAATCCTTGCACGTGAGGGGACCTATGTATCGACCGACTGAACGACAGATCCTGTTGCCGGATGACTTCTTCCTACCATTTGGCGGAAAGTTGAATCAGGAGAACCGCTGGGTCAAACTCGCCCAGATGATTCCCTGGTGGAAGGTTGAAGAGCACTACGGAGAGCGTTTCAAATCCTGGACGAAGGGACAAAAGGCCTACTCGGTCCGTGTGGCGCTTGGTGCACTCATCATCCAGGAACGCTTGGGTCTGAGCGACCGGGAGACGGTTCGTCAGATCACGGAGAACCCGTATTTGCAATACTTCATCGGATTACCAAGCTTTCAGGAAGAACCACCGTTTCATCCCTCTCTGATGACGCACTTTCGCAAGCGACTTGGTCCGGACGTGATCAACCAGGTCAATGAATGGATCGTGATGGAGAAAGACGCAAGCGATGATTCTGATGACCGGGATGATGGACATCCAGGGCAGCCCGAGGTGGACGCCACCTCCAAGCCATCAACAGATAAGGAGACGCCTGCGAACCAAGGTAAGCTGTTGCTCGATGCCACGTGTGCCCCGGCGGACATCGCCTACCCAACCGACCTGTCCTTACTCAATGAGGCTCGGGAGAAGTTGGAGAAGATGATTGACGTTTTACATGCGGTGCGTGAGCCTGGTAGTCGCAAACCGCGCACCTATCGAAAGAAGGCGCACAAGGCGTACCTGGCGGTGGCGAAGCAGAGGCGCGTGAGTCCGCGTGCACTGCGCAAGGCAATCGGGAAGCAACTGCGGTTTGTAGCCCGTAACTTGCGAATCATCGCCAAATTGAGGAATGAGGTCGGACTCAGCGCGTTGAGCGTTCGGCAACATCGTCAACTGTTGGTCATTCATGAGCTGTATCGCCAGCAAGAGGAGATGTACCGCAGGAGGATGCGGCGCATCAACGATCGGGTCGTCAGCATCTCGCAACCCCATGTGCGTCCTATCGTCCGTGGCAAGGTACGTGCAAACGTTGAGTTCGGCGCAAAAGTGGCAATCAGTGTGGTGGACGGGTACGCAAGACTAGAACGGTTGAATTGGGACAGCTTTCATGAAGGTCACACCCTGCAGGCGGCGGTGGAGGCTTACCGGGAACGCTATGGCTACTATCCAGAGGCCGTGCTGGCCGATAAGGCCTACCGGAACCGGGAGAACCTGCGTTACTGCAAGGAACGCGGCATTCGCTTAAGTGGACCGCCGCTGGGCCGGCCCTCGAAGACGGAGCGAGCGGAACAGAGGAAGATAGAGAGGCAGGACGCAGTGGAGCGTAATGCAGTTGAAGGAAAATTCGGCGAAGGCAAGCGCCTCTATGGTTTGGGGCTAATTCGGGCGCGCCTTCAGGCGACGAGCGAGACGGTTGTCGCGATGCAGTTGCTGGTACTGAACCTGGAGCGGCGCCTCCGCCTTTTCTTGACTCTTTTTCTCGAATGGCTGCTCCAGACTGTCACGTCTCCCATTCCAAGCTAATGCATGACCCATTCAGCAGACCCTAATTATTGTATAGTCTGGCCTTTGAGTTCCGTGTATAGGGTCAAATAGGATTACCACACTCTAACGCTGAGGTATGGCTAGGTGTACAAGCCAAACGAGCGGGAACTAATATACGG
>JBAUVZ010000308.1:0-17149 GCA_049583505.1 Candidatus Sulfotelmatobacter sp. | reverse complement strand
AAGGACTTTCGCCACTTAACTGGCTCGATGATTTCCTCTACCTTCCGGAAGTCTTGTACGTGCTCTTCTTTATCTGGCTGATCTGCTCCGGTCCGGGAAAGTTCAGTGTCGATTACTGGCTCGCCGGCAAGTTAGCAGCTTGTTGCTAGACAAGAGCTTGATGGTATTACCAGAATGTTTAAGCGGCCCGCAGCACCGAAATAAAAGGATCCTAACCACAAGCCGGACTTCGACGAGGTGCGCGTGCCCCGATTGCTTTCAGTAAATGTTGGCCTTCCGCGCGACGTGACATGGAACGGCAAAACGGTCCGAACGTCAGTCTGGAAATCTCCCGTTACGGGACGGCGAATCGTGCGCAAGCTCGACATCGATGGTGATGCGCAAGCCGATCTCGCCGGTCACGGAGGAGAGCACCGCGCCGTATTCGTCTACCAGATGGATTCTTACCATTACTGGGAGCGTTTTCTCGGACGCAGTGATTTTACCTTCGGTCAGTTCGGAGAAAACTTCACCGTCGAGGGACTTCCTGATAACGAGGTGTGCATTGGCGATCGATACCGCATCGGCGGTGCCGAATTTGAAGTAACGCAGCCGCGCGTGACGTGCTACCGCGTCGGCATCCGCATGAATGAGCCTCGTATGCCAGCGCTGCTCGTAGCACATCACAGACCCGGATTTTACTTTCGCGTGTTGCAGGAGGGAGAAGTTGGTGCGGACGATGACATTGTAAAAATCGCCGATGGTCCGGAAAGGATCACGGTGGCCGACGTTGACGCCCTCCTGTATTTGCCAGGACACACTAGCGAGCAACTGCAACGAGTGCTGCAGATTCCTGCACTCAGCAAGGGTTGGCAGAGTTCGTTCCAAGCAATGCTCCAACAAGATTTGAGCTCCAAAACTACGGTCGGCAATCCGGGACTCGCGAATGAGGAACTGGCGCCAGCATGGCCCGGATTTCGACAGATGCGAGTCGCGAAGATCCGTAAGGAAAGCGATCGCGTAACTTCCTTCATTCTGTTGCCAATTGATGGGCAGCCTCTTCCTGTCTTCCAGCCAGGTCAATTTGTCGTCTTGCGCTTGCTCGTCGATCAGGGCAAACCGCCGGTTCTTCGCAGCTATTCGTTGTCTGATCTGCCGGCAGCCGATCATCTCCGCATCAGCGTCAAGAGCGAATTGAACGGGATTGGAAGTTCATTTCTGTGCAACCGTGCGCGAGAAGGCGATCTATTCGATATTAGTGCGCCGCGCGGAACCTTTACTCTACGTCCCAGCCAGAGCCCTGTGGTTCTCCTGAGCGCTGGAGTGGGCGCAACGCCCGTGATGTCGATGCTGCACTCACTCGCCGCTGAAAGATCGCAACGAGAGATCTGGTGGATCTATGGGGCGCGCAATAGCGCCGACCATCCATTTGCAGAAGAATCGCGTTCATTACTGAAACAGCTCTCTCACGGACGAGGATACATCGTGTACAGCAGGCCCGCTGCAATCGACCAAGTCGGGGTAGACTTCGATGCTTCCGGGCACATCGACACAGCTTTGCTGGAGAGAATCGGAGTGTCACCGAAGAGTGACTTCTATCTCTGTGGCCCACCTTCATTCCTGCAGAACATGCGCGATGGGCTGCGAAACTGGGGTGTGCTCGCCGGGAATGTGCACACGGAAATCTTTGGTTCTCTCGAGGCTATTACCCCTGGTATGGCGCGGGTTGTTCACACTCCTCACCTGCCCCAAGGGCCGCCCGCATCTGGCCCCCCGGTCTCATTCGCGCGTAGCGGGATTACCGCCGCTTGGGATCCGAAATTCGGAAGTTTGCTTGAACTGGCGGAAGCGTGCGACGTTCCGGTCAGATGGTCGTGCCGGATTGGTGTCTGTCATACCTGCATGACCGGCCTGATTGACGGATCGATTACTTATAACCCTGAGCCGCTGGAGAGGCCCGCTCCCGGGAACGTGCTTGTATGCTGTTCCCAGCCAAACGCTGGTGTCACCGTGGATCTTTAAAAGAAGATCTTAAGAGAAGATTCTTAAGAGAAACGGAAGGAGCCCAATCATGCGTTCTGATATCGTGCCGGGAGGTATTTTCCCCAACTACGAACTGCCCGATCACACGGGCAAACCGTGCAAGCTAAGCGAGCTACAGGGCGACGATCCGCTAATCCTCACGCTCTCGCGTGGCCACTATTGCCCAAAGGAGCACCAGCAGCATTTGGAACTCGCCGCGTTCTACCCGAAGATAGCGGTGGCATACACTCAGATCGCCACGATAGCCACCGACGACCACCACACGCTCCAGGAGTTTCGAGCATCGATCGGAGCCGAGTGGACATTCCTTTCGGACCCCGACCGCACCATTCAGAAGGATCTCGACATCCAGGAGTACACCGACCCCGAGCACAATCCGATGATCCCGCATACGCTCGTGCTCAAGCCCGGCCTCGTGATTTACAGCATCTACAACGGCTACTGGTTCTGGGGCCGTCCATCGGTCATCGATCTTTGGCACGATCTGCGCGCCGTGACGAGTGAGATCCGCCCAGACTGGGATCTGAGCAAACCCGGACTTCGTGAGGCATGGAATGCGGGGGATCTCTCGCCTTTCCACGGCTGGAACAAGCAGGCGAGTGTGGAAGACGCCTCGATTGCACGGAAGAAATAGCAGCGGTCTCTCCGCTTGCCCGATACAATTTTCGCGCTACACTGATGACGCGCCGGGATCGAACACCCGACCTGGCGCAATCTGATCTCACGAGCTGATCTAACGAAACATGATCGTCCTCAACGCCCATCGTCTCTATACGCCGCAGGAAGAGATACAGAATCCGCTCCTTTTTATTGAGGACGGCGTCATCTCCGCCGTCTCCTCGCGGGCTGAACGGGAAGTCCCGAAGAATGCCACGGTGATCGACCTGGCGAACGAGGGCCTTGCCGACGCCATTCTGGCGCCCGGTTTCGTCGACATTCACATGCACGGCGGCGCCGGCGTCGATGTCATGCAGGCCGGGCTTGCCGAATTGCCACGTCTGAACGAGTTCCTGACCACGCATGGCGTCACGGGATATTTTCCAACCACCGTCGCGGCGCCGCTCGATCAGACTTACCGGTCGCTGGAACGACTGGCCGACGCCATTGAAGCGGCTCAAGGTTCACTCCCCAGCGACGGCGACGCGGTGCAGGCTCGGCCGCTCGGCATCCATCTGGAAGGTCCGTTCCTCAGTCATAAGCGCCGCGGCGTTCATCCCCCGGAATACCTCGTCGAGCCGACGCTACAAGTCTTCGAACGTCTGTGGCAGGCCGCACGTGGTCACGTGAGTATGATGACCATCGCGCCGGAGCTTCCCGGAGCGCTCGAAGTAATCGCGGAAGCGGCGCGGCGCAAGGTTTGCGTGAGTATCGGCCACTCCGACGCTGTGCTGGAAGCCGCCCGCGCCGGTGTACGCGCCGGCGCTTGCCACGCCACTCACACTTTCAACGCCATGCGGCCGCTGGATCATCGCGATCCCGGCATCCTCGGCGAAGTGCTTACCGACGGCCAACTCACCGCTGACATTATCGTGGATGGAATTCACGTGGCCCCTGAGGTCGTGCGAATTTTCCTGCGCGCGATGGGCCTCGATCGTTCCGTGCTGATTACCGACGCCACAGCCGCAGCGGGCATGCCCGATGGCATTTACCAGCTAGGCCCCATCCAGGTCGAGGTGAAAGACGGCAAATGCACGAAGGATGGAAACCTCGCCGGCAGCGTTCTGACCATGGACCGCGCCGTTCGCAACGTGACCCGCTTCGCCGGCTGGACCTTGCAGGACGCAGTACGCGCCGCGACCCTGAATCCCTCGCGGGCAGCGGGTTTGACGCGAGGCCACGGAGTCCTCGCTCCCGGAGCGGAAGCCAACATTGTTGTACTCAGCCCAGACGGCGAAGTGCGCAAGACGATCGTCCGCGGCCGCTGCTGAACGCAGATACGGACATCGTCAACAGGAAATGTTCTGGCTTTGATCCGCGTGAATCCGCGCAAGTCCGTGGCAAATTGGCTTTATGTATGTCTAGTTCGGCTTGCGCTCTTTCGCGTCCACCAGGTAGCGCAACAGCACAGCCTCGTCGGCCCGCGTGAGCTGGTCGAGAAAAGTGGTTTCCGGCTTGCCGTCTTCGACGGTTTTCGACGCATTTGACTGGCGGAGCTTGTCCCCCAGTTCAGGATCGTTGCTCATCACCTGACTGTAAAACCACAAGAAGTGGCGCATCTGGTCGAGCGCCTTGCACAGGATTTGTATGGCTTCGGTCTCCGGCAGCGCGCTCAGGGCTTCCATCAGTTCTGGGTCGCTGGGCGCTTGCATGGCGGCGTAGTTGAGTTCCCGCTGGATCGCGCGCAGATCTTCGGTAACTCTGACCATCCGCGTGTGCAGGTCGTCCATCTGAGTGTCGTTCCCCATGGGTCGAAGTGATGATTGCGTGCCTTTCAACATCTCATCGGCAGAGGCAAGCGGATAGATGTCCCACGATCATGCGCTTTCGTAATTCGAGCGATTACTTTGGTCTGGCGACTCCTGCCCGGCATCGGATAGCACTGAACTCAGCCACTGGTAAGGCTTTTGACGCTATCGGCGAGCAATCTCCGGCCTGCTCATAGCCTTAAATTCGCCCCGATTCTTACTCGCAACCAACGGTGCAGTCATCGTTTTCTCCAAGGTCACCAGCCACAGTTACCGAAGGCAAGGCGCGCAGAGACTGCTTCTAGGAAGTCCAGGATTTGTGATACAAACGCGCGGGTGGAACCCTCATCGTCAAACCCGCCTCATCAGCTAGTCCGCGCCATCGGCCGCTGGAGTTTGGTCGCGCTGGTGGTGAACTCCATTATCGGCAGCGGAGTCTTTGGACTGCCTTCCACCGTGGCAGCCCTAATCGGCAACTACAGTCCTTTCGCCGTCCTCGCGGCCGGCGCTGGAATGAGCGTGATCATTGGCTGTTTCGCCGAGGTGGCTTCGCGTTTTCAGGAAGCTGGCGGTCCTTACCTCTACGCCCGCGTAGCCTTCGGACGCCTGATGGGGATTCAAACCGCCTGGATGCTCTGGCTCGGGCAAGTGGCTGCGCCTGCCGCGAACGCCAATCTGTTTGTAACTTACCTCGGCGAGTTTTTTCCGCACGCCAAAGATCCCCTGCCGCGGGCCATCATTCTCACCGTGCTGGTAGGCCTTCTGACTTTTATCAACATCCGCGGCGTACGCGCCGGAACGCAAGTAAGCAATCTGTTCACGGCGGCCAAGCTCGTGCTCCTGTTTGCCGTGATCGTGTTGGGTCTGTTCGTGCTTCAGCAGCACCATTGGGACATCGCGAGTGCGCCGATCGCGTCCCCAGGTACCAATCAGTGGCTGAAAGCCATCCTGCTTCTGGTCTTCGCCTACGGAGGATTCGAGACCGCGCTGGCGCCCATGAGCGAAGCAAAAAATCCCCGCGGCGATGCTCCCTTTGCACTCTTCACGGCTCTCGCGGCCTGCACCGTGATCTACGCGCTAATCCAGTGGGTGGTCGTTGGAGTCCTGCCCGACGCCGCGCACAGCCAGCGCCCTCTGGCCGACGTGGCGCGGCTCGCGATTGGTCCCATAGGCGCAGCACTGGTTGCCGTCGGCGCGTTGATCTCCTTCTACGGATACCTGAGCGCAAAGATTCTAGCCATGCCCCGCGTGCCCTTCGCCCTGGCTGAGCGAGGAGACTTCCCCAAAGCCTTTGCCATGGTCCATCGGCGCTTTCACACTCCCTATGTCTCGATCCTCGTCTTCACGGCCATGGTCTGGGGATTAGCGCTGATCGGCGACTTCAAATGGAATGTAACGCTCTCCGCCGTCGCTCGCCTCCTCTACTACGGAGTAGGCTGCGCAGCCTTGCCCGTACTGCGGCACAA
This sequence comes from Candidatus Sulfotelmatobacter sp., assembly GCA_049583505.1. Taxonomy (GTDB): domain Bacteria; phylum Acidobacteriota; class Terriglobia; order Terriglobales; family Acidobacteriaceae; genus Sulfotelmatobacter. The sequence continues at coordinate 11,256 of JBAUVZ010000308.1, read as the reverse complement.
GCAGCCCGAAGGCGCAAACGCAATGTTCCGGCTGCCCGCGGGAAATTTCTTCGCCGTTCTGGGTGTGATTCTATGCGCGGTCCTGATAACGCGCGTGGATTTTGGCCAATCCCTGATCCTGGTCGCGACGGTCGTGCTGGCGCTGCTGAATTGGGCCGCAGTGTCTCGCAGCAGAACCGCAGCCTGAGGCGGATGTGCGATTACGCGTCCACTCCCGCTAGCTGCTCCATCTCCAGCAGCGCCTTCTTGCGTTCCACTCCCCAGCGATAGCCGCTGATGCTGCCATCTTCACGGACCACGCGGTGGCAAGGAATCGCAACCGCCACGGGATTCGTCGCGCAGGCACGCGCCACCGCCCGGCTGGCGCTGGGTTGGCCAATCGCCTTTGCTACTTGGCCGTAAGAGCGCGTCGCGCCAAACGGGATCGACTGCAAGTAAGTCCAGACGCGCCGCTGAAATGCAGTAGCGCGGATATCCAGGGGCAGGGCGGCATTCAATTCCGAACCGGTCATCTTCGAGAGCAAGGCTGCGATCCAGGCTTGCAATCCGCCTTCATCTGGCTTGCGCACGGCAAAAGGAAACTCGCGCTTCAGGCCTTCGATCAATTCGCCGTCGGAACGCGCGAACTGGATGGCGCAAACGCCCCAGTCGGTAGCCGCGATCAGCATGCGTCCGAGCGGCGAATCGGCAATGGCATAGCGAACGGTGGCGGCGATGGCGCCGCGGCGGTATTTGTCGGGCGTCATGCCGAGTTGCGACGCGGTCTTCTCATAGAGACGGCTGCTGGAGCCGTAACCGGCGTCGTACATGGCGCGAGTCACGTTGTCGCCGGCCTGCAGGTTGCGCTTCAGCAGGCGGAGGCGGCAGGAATCGGCATATTCGCGCGGCGTGATCCCGAGCGCAGCTTTGAAGCGGCGCTGCAAATGGAAAGGACTTTGCCGGAACGCCTTGCCCAGGCGCGCGAGCGTGATTGGCTCATCAAGGTGCTGCTCGATGTAGCGGCAGATCTCTTTTGCCGAGTCCGATTGCTGATTGCCGCTGACCGACCTCGGGCGGCAACGCAGGCAGGCGCGAAAGCCGGCTTTCTCCGCCTGCTCGGGCCGCGAATAGAATGTCACGTTCTCGCGCCGCGGACGGCGGGCTGGACACGATGGCCGGCAATAGACGCCGGTGGTGGCGACGGCGAAGACGAACTCTCCGTCGTGGCCAGAGTCGCGCGCGACGACCGCACTCCAGCGTTGATCCTCGCCTGGCTGGGCGAGGTTTGGCTGGGAGCCAGATGGCTTTGTCGAGTTAGAGTGCATGATTGGCACTTCGCTTAGGGGTTCCTTTGCGAGTATGGCATTCGCGGTCATCATTGGGGAAGTCATGTTAGTGAAAGTCATGATGGGGACAGAGTACGGCGCAGACACGCGAGTGGGCTATCCGAATCTTGCGGGCAAAGCGAAATCAGTCTTCGGTTCTCGGTACTAGCTACTCGGCACTAATTACCCATTGGATGGAACGGACCGAGCAGGCTGGAGACACCTGAACGTTTGCGCAATTCGCTGAGCAGGGCGCTGGCCGCGTTAGTGTAGGTCTTGCTGGGATCGGAGGGATCGGCCCAGACGGCGTCATAAATAATCTGCGCCGCTTCTTTCAAGTCCATGTGCAGGGCGGCTTCGCACACATCCAGGCGTTCCTGCAGGCGATCGTAACAGGGCTTGCAGATCGAGGCCGCCTCGGCGCCTTCAACCTGGTGACCGCCCAGAGCACAAATGGCAGTGGAACTGGCGACTTCCGCATGCGCGGCGAAAAGCTGGGACTTGAACTCTTTCAGGAAAGCCTCTCGCTCCTGATCGACGACCGCGGGATCGGGTAAGGGTTCGGTAGTGGGCTGCACCTTGGGAATGGCCGGGACAACGCTGGGAGAGACCCGTTCTTTGCTGTTGCAGGCAGGACAGACGTCGAGGTTGGCGGGATAATAGAGGCGGCAGTTGGAGCAAGGCATGCCGAAACCTGAGGACTGGTGCTGGGCTTTGGCTCCGCTGCGGACGGCATTCCTCAGATCGTTCCTGACATCGTTCCGAACGTCGTTCCGGACGTTGTTTTCCTGCTGCGGGGCCGACTGTACCGATTTGGCGGCTGCGGCTAGTGTCGAGTCCATGATCAATCACTCCCCCAAATTGATTGTGCGCATGCCCTTACCTTTTGGCCTGAGCCTGTGGCCGTGGCACCCCACATTTTTCAGTGTAAGCAGTCCCGCGGCCCGGCTGAATATAGCGGGAGTACATTGCCCGGTAGTGTCCTTGCGGCGCCCGTCACCGGGAATTTGTATCCTTCATCTGCATCAGTTTTAGGAGCTCGTCGCGGCGGGCGCGATAAAGCTTGCGCTCAGGATCGAGCCGCGCGGCGGTCTCCAGTTCGGACAAAGCTTCCTCATAGCGGTCCATGGTCATCAGGCAGGCCGCAAGAGCATAGTGATTGTCGGGGGATGCATTCAGGCGCAGCGCTTCGCGGAATTCCTTTTCGGCTGCCGGTAGCTGCTGCTGCTGGAACAGCGCCGTGCCAAGAATGTGGTGAGCGGCATCAGAGTCTGGATTGAGAGCAACGGCGAGGCGCAATTCGCGCACGGCTTCGTCCGGCTTGTCATCCAGCAACAGAGCTTCGCCGAGGACCCGATGCTCGGCAGAACCCGTGGGATTCTGGCGAACTGCCAGCTGCAATTCAGTGACGGCGCTCCCATAATCCTTCTTCGCCATGTAGGCTCGGGCCAGGCAACCGTGCCCCTGTTCCCACTCGGGATGTTGGCGGTAGAGTTCGTGCAGTTCGCGCATGGCAGAGTCGAAGTCGCCTTTGTCACAGTAGGTGTTGCCCAGGTTGTTGCGAACGGAAGCTTCTTCAGGAGCGAGACGCTTGGCTTCGCGATATTCGGCGATGGCATCCTCAAGCTTGCTTTGCTCGTGCAAAATCAGCGCCAGGTTGGAGTGGGCTTGCCAGAAAGCCGGGCTGATCTGAATGGCGCGACGATAGGCGGCGATGGCGGCCGGCAGGTTTCCATCGGCGTGCAGAGTAATACCCAAGTCGTAGTAGGTATCCGGATTTTCGGCGTCGCGGGCGAGCGACTCGATAAAAGCGTGGACCGCAGGGCCGTATTGTCCGTTGGAGAACAGACCGAGGCCGAGGAACTGGTAGGCCTCCGCGTTCTGCGGATCCATGCTGAGCGCCGTGCGCGCTTCAGCGATCGAATCGGAAGGGTCATCCAGACGATAGAAGATGTAGGCCAGGGCGCCGTGGTTCTCGGGGAAATCCGGCATGAGTTGCGCGGAGAGCGTGATCTCGTCAACGGCGTCGTCCCAGCGCTCCTGCTGGCGGAGCATTGTGCCGAGGGCGAAGTGCAGCGCGGCATTTTGGGGATCGGCGGTTAAAGCCTGGCGCAGAGCGAGTTCGGCTTCATGAAACCGCTGAGCCCGGGCAGCAGTGGCGGCCTGCACTAGGGCTGCGGGAATCTCGGAGAGCGCCGTCTCGGAAATCGGGGAGTCGGCAGAGGCGGCCGGCCGCACGGTGACCAGGGCGCGGGCCAGATTGGCATCGGCGCCGGCGGCTTCGAGTTGACGAATCTGTTCCTTTCCGGGGACGTTGGCGATCCCGCGCCCCTGGATGAGGCGGACGAGGCGACTGCTGGGCACTCCGGCCGTCAGCCAGGCCATCAATTGGGCGGAGTTCACCGGCCGGCTCTCGTTAGCCTGGGCGGCCAGAGCCGCCCCAAGAAGTAATAGAAAAACTGACAGGCCCTTGCGCTTCACTCGATTCTCCGGCGACGGTTTGGCTTGCTGGTAGCGCTGAATTGTGGCGCGGCTCACGGGGTTTGGCCCGAACCGCTCAACTCAGATTAGCCGCCGGCCGAACCGGAGGTAAGGTCACGGAAGTAATAGGCTGGAAGGACAAGCCTGTGGTTTGACTTCCCCTTACCCGTCCAGTACCGTATATAAAGAAGTAGCAGTAGTGTCCTTGGGAGGTTCCGATGCTTGAGGGTCTGTTTCAACCGACGCACCTGATCATCATTTTTGCCATTGCCCTGCTGGTTTTCGGTCCCAAGAAGTTGCCTGAACTCGGCAAGGGGCTGGGCGAGGGGATTCGTGCCCTGAAAGAAGGCATGAAGGATAATCCAACTCCTACGGCTTCGAACGAGCAGAACAAGACCACCGAATCCAAGGAAACCAAGGGCTGACCGACTTCCATTCGCGGTAACAATCTTCTTTGATTCAGCCGCCGCCTTGTCGCTGTCTGATGTTCCGTTCCAATTAGTCCCGGGCCCTTATCTATAGCGTTTTGAATTGTAACGACTGAACTCTAAACTCTGGAGGTAGGTAGTGTTGCGTAAAATTGAGTTTATTACCTTTTTTGTGTTCTTGGGATTAGCGTCGGCAGTTTTCGCGGATCAGATCACCTTGAAGAATGGTGATCACCTGAGCGGTAAGATCGTGAAGTCCGACGGTAAGACCCTGGTGCTGCACACGGAGTCTGCGGGTGATGTGACGGTGCAGTTTGCGGCGATCACAAAAATCACCACTGACCAGGAATTGCACATCACCACGTCGGACAAGAAAACCGTTGTCGGACCGGTAACCGCCAGCGACGGAAAAATCGAAGTCGCCACCAAGACCAGTGGCACGGTGGAAGTCCCGGCGGGGAATGTTGTGTTGATCCGCGATGACGCCGAGCAGGCCGCTTATGATAAGTCCTTGCATCCCGGCTTGCGGCACGGGTGGAATGGCGGGGCCGACGTGGGTTTCTCGCTCGCCCGCGGCAACAACCAATCGAGTAATCTGGCATTGGCGATTAACGCCGTCCATGCCACGTCGAATGACAAGATCACGATCTATACGACTTCTATCGAGACCAACAATGAGTTGGCTACTCCCAGCACCGTGGCCAATCTGATCACGGCAGGAATCCGGTACGATCGCAATTTCGAGCCGCGGGTGTTCGCTTTCGTGGGTGCAGACTTCATGAGCAACGCGCTGCAGGATCTGGATCTGCGCGGCGTGTATGGCGGCGGACTGGGCTTCCACGCTATAAAGTCGGGCAGCACCACGTTGGACCTTCTGGCTGGTCTTAACTACACCCACGAGACTTATTCGAACGGTCCGCAAGTCACACCGGTCACGGTTCCTCCTACCTTCAGCTCCTATGGAGTCACCAACAAATTCGCGGCGCTCACCCTGGGCGAAGAATTGATGCACAAGGCCGGAAAGACTACCGTGATCACAGAGAAGTTCTATTTCTATCCGGACCTGTCGAGCTCGTATAGCGGCCAGTATCGAGGAGAATTCGATCTCGGTACGGTAACGAAGATCAGCAAGTGGCTGGGCTGGCAGAACCAGTTTAGCGACATCTACGTTTCGAACCCGCCAGTCGGCACAAAGGACAACGACCTAATCCTGACGACTGGGCTGAACATTTCGTTCACGCACTGAGTACAACTCGTGAAGACTGAGACTTAGAAAGCCGCTCTTGAGAGCGATTTCTTGCTCTGCGGGTGCGCCGACGATCAGTGCGGGGCCTACCGGTGAACTCAGCGTTCATCCATATAACGCTGGTAGAGCTCCGGCCGGAAAATGGGATCGATCGTGCCCGTAACCGAAACCGTGAAACTCTTCTCAAACGGCACGCCCTCGATTCCTTCCGCAATCAAGCGGATGGTGAAACTACCGCCGTGGGTATAAGAGTGCGTGACAGAAGTACCCTCGGCGCTAGTCCCATCACCAAAGTCCCAACGATAGGAGAGCGCAGGCACGCTACCCGCGGCACTCTGCTCGGAAAGCGTCGCCGGCTTGCCGGTTTCGATCTTTTCCGCGGCCTGCACCTGCAACGAGGGCGCAGATGCGGGGATCGAGGTGTCGATGATCTTCACGAGTCGTACAGAGTGCGGCGGTACCTTCAGCGAAAGCGACGCTTGGTTTTCGGCGATCACCGCGCCGGAGCCAAAGACATCCGACGCGGTGTTATGCGAAGCGAGTCCTATATCGGGAAGAAGATCAGAGAACGAAAGGTCATGTTTCCGTTCTTTCTCGGTCCAGTTGAACACCGCCAGAATCGACTGCCGCTTGCTCTCCCGCAGGAGGAATAGACTAGGCATCTCGTCCTCAGGCGTGTAGCTCATCAAGTCGAGCGGCTTGGCGGCGTGACCGTACTGCACCATGTTGAGGATATCGCGATTCTGCAGCAGGGCCATCCGGTCTGCGTGCAGAGACAGCGTGGGTAGGTCGTCGCCGATCTCGAACATCCCGCCGGAGACCGCCGCCAGCGCAATCGCCACCTGCGCCTCTGAGAGCGTTAGCGGCTTCGGTCCCCCGTGATCGCTTTCTCCCGGCCCGGTTTCACTCGAAATCGAAAAGGCGTCGGGATCGCTGATGAAGAAATTCCGGTTCATGTAGTAACGGGCGGCGATACCGGTAAGCGCGTCCCGGCTGGCCCCGAACGTATGACCGGTGTCGCAGGAGGTGCGCCCGGTATCCACGATCCCTACAGGAAGCAGCATGGGACTGCCGTCCTTGTCGAGCAGCACGCCATCTCCCACGGCCTCACGAATAATCTGTAATCCAATGCGCATCGCTTGAAGTGCGGTCGTCTGCGGAGTGTAGTAGTAACCCTCGATGACGCTGTCATCCATGAAGTCGAGCTTGATGTAGCGGATGCCCCACTCTTTGGTCAGGGTGGAGTAAGTCTCGCGCAAGTACTGCTGCGCACCTGGGTTCGTGGTATCGAGGGCATAAAGCCGATCTAGTTTGGTATCAGTGTCGGGCGGCTCGGTCACCCAGCCAGCCTGGATGGGCTGTCCTTTCGCATTGTGCACCAGCCAGTCCTTGTGATTTACGTACACCCACGCGCGCTCGGAAACCTCGAACGGCGCCGTCCAGATTCCCGGAGTCAGGCCCAGAGCCTGCACTTTCTCCTCGAGGTTTCTCATTCCGTGGGGATACTTGTAAGCGACGGCTGAAGTGTAGTCACCGCGCGCGAATTGATAACCTTCGTCGATGTGAAAGACGTTGTAGCCTGAGTTGCGTAGATGGGCGGCCAGAAATTCCGCGTTCGTGAGCGCTGGACCTTCAGTCAGGCCGAAGTAATAGGCAGTCCAGCTCCACCAGCCCATAGGCGTCGGGGCGCTGACTCTCGCGTGGTGTAAACGGCGGATGGTTTCCCCGTACGATTCCAGTTGTGCGTGGTAGTCCGAAGAAAGACTGGCCGCGAGTCGCTCGGATGCGAGACTCTGACCTGGCTCCACGGGCAGGCTGAGTTCGATCTGGTCTTCTTCCGGCGCGTCTTGTAACGAGTTCTCCTTCGCCAGTTCCGTAGTGCCGGTGGACTCTACCTCGTAGCCGGTGATGCTGCCTTGTTTCTCCACGTGCAGGCGCAGCACGGTGAGCCATCGGTCCGAAGTCAGAGCGCCGAGAAATAGGCTCTGGCGGCTCTGCCGGTTGTAGATCAGTTGGCTGCCAACGGCTCGATGCATGCCATCTTTGGGCTGTGCGAGATCAGGCTGTGCAAGATCATGGATCTTCATGTCTGGCCGGTTTTCGCTGAAGCTGTCAGAGAGAACGCGGTCGGCCGACGCCGGTCCGTCCAGCATGAGGATGGGACCTTGCCCTTCGAGGGCGCGGATGTTCTGCACGGTCACCTGGGCCGCGGTATGGTTGCGAACCTGTACGTCGATTTCCGCAAAGGCCGATTGCGGGCGCAGTCGCAGGCTACAGACCAAGTCCGGCTGGCTGGACAATCCTACGTAGCTAATCGTGAGCTGGGAGCCTGTGCCCAAGTCGTCGGCAAAAGACGACTCCTGGATTTCATGCTGCGGGTAGTCGCTCGAGCGCAGCCACCGATGATTCACCTGCGCCCCCACCCCCGCCGTGATCCAAACCCGCGGATTCTCCTTCGATCGAATCGTGTAGGTGCCGGCTTTCTGGTTCGCCTCGATCGCTAGCCCGGCGTTTTCAATCTTTGTCGCGGCGGCAACCGCCGTAGCGGAGGCTGGGACTAATAAGGAGAGAAGGCACATCACAAACGTGAGTGCGAGCGATAACCTGGCCTTCGTGCACATGTCGGATTGATCCTCGGCGGGTCCGCGTCTCGGGACCCGTTCGCGTTAAGAGCATTCGCGCCAAAACGAAAGCAAAGATAATGTTTCGTAATATACCCGCGGGACCCCGCTCGGTCAACCCTGAGCCGGTGCGACTTTCAGATTGCATCGCCGGAAGAGCGGATCGCGGACAAGCCGGCGCTCGGGATTTTCAGGCCAGCCCTGCTGACTACGCCAATTCCAATTCAATCCTCTTCGCAGCGGGATCCAACTTCGCGATCCGGAACTTGCGAATCTGTCCGGCGCGGACGGCTTCCGCCTTGGCCTCGCCGGTGGGCGCGCCCCCCTTCCAGCGTGCCTGCAGCATAGAACCCAGCGAAGACAAGTCGGGCTTGGAGTGGCTTTTCGAAGATGACACATCCGGTTCGGCCTGCGCATTTTTTTCATCAACCCCGCCCGTCGTTTTCATACGGCACGTTCCCTGGACGCCTTCGCCGAGTTCCACGCGCGCGTGTCCGTCCGAAACCTCCACCATGCGCCCAGTGACTACATCGCCTTCCTTGTGTTCTGCGATGTATTCATCCAGCCCGCTAGGAGCAAGCTGCTTCATGCCCAGCCGCAACTGTCGCTTTTCGGTGTCAACCGCGAGCACCTGAGCCCTGACCAGTTGTCCAACCTTCAACAGCTCTTGCGGATGGTTGATGCGCTTCTCGGCACTCATGTCGCTGATGTGAATCATGCCCTCGACACCTTCGGAAAGCTGCACGAATGCGCCGAACTTGGTGATGCTGACGACCGGCCCTTCAATCACTGAGCCCGCAGCGAAGCGCTGCGCTACCTCGGCCCACGGATCTCCCAGCGTCTGCTTCAGGCCAAGAGAAATGCGACGCTCACCCGCGTTCACGGCCAGAATCACCGCGTCAACAGTCTCGCCCGGCTTCACCAGGGTGCTGGCGCTCCTCAACTTCTTCCCCCACGACATCTCCGAAACGTGGATCAGCCCTTCAATGCCCGGCTCCAGTTCCACGAACGCTCCGAACTCGACCACGCGCGTAACCGCGCCGCGCACACGTTCACCCGCCTTGTACTTTCCCACCACTGCGTCCCAGGGATGAGGTTGCAATTGCTTCAGGCCTACCGAAATGCGCCGCTTGCCGGAATCATTCGTGATCTTCAGCACTTTCGCTTCGATCTGCTGCCCTATCGAGAGCACGTCTGCCGGCTTCCCGACACGGCTCCACGCGAGGTCGCCAACATGCAGCAAGGCGTCCACGCCACCCAGATCGACGAAAGCGCCGTAGTCGGTCAGGCTCCGCACTGTACCGCTCACCGTGTCGCCTTCCTTCATCTCTGAATAGCGGCGCTGGTTCACCGAGCGCTCTTCCTCCTCGGCCACGGCGCGGCGGTCCACCACAACGTCCTCCTCCGTCACATCGAGCTTGATGATGCGGCAGAGAATCTCCTGCTCCACCAACTTCTCCATTTCGGCGGCGTCACGCGCCCCGCTTCGCGAGGCCGGCATGAACGCACGCACTCCCACATCCACACTGAGGCCGCCTTTAATCACCCCCGTCACAGTGCCCACGATCGTCGCTTTATCGGCGAACGCCTTTTCCAGTGCCGACCAGTCCCTTGGCCGCTCGACTTTGGCGCGGGTGAGCTGGTAGTATCCCTCCGGATCGCGGCCCTTCACCGAGACCGGCAGCTTGTTGCCAGGCTTTACAGTTTCGCCATCGCCTTGCAAAGCAGCCAGCGGCAGAATACCTTCACTCTTGAACCCGATGTCGAGGAAGATCGAGTCGCCGGAGACAACAATTACCGTGCCCAAGAGTTGTTTGCCGCCATCTTTGCTTTTACGTGAATGGCTCTTCTCGTACTGGGAGAGCATGTCGCCGAAGGACTCCCCCGCTTCGGTGGTGGGTTCAGCAGTAAATTGGGATTTCGGAATACCTGGGTTGGACATGATCAAGTCGGGAAGCAGTTAAAAAAATGGTAGGCAAGAGGAGACTCCAACTCCTGACCTCTACCATGTCAGTTTTAAAGTATCACACCTAAAACCCTTCAGCTCCCTTGCTTTCCCAGCTTTCCAAGGGGTCAAAAAAACCTAGAACGGCGTAGTTCTTGTGACCCGCGTCCGGTCGTTTTGCTTCGGGTTTCGATTGAAATACGAGACCGTCGATGAGGCGGGCGTATATAACCGTCAATGAAAGTCAGAAGGGCAGCGCTCGACGCGGCTGTAATCACCGCCGATCCGGAAGCATGATTCTAGCGTGCTGACGCCCTGGCGTTTCGGATATGGATGCCAGTCTACGTATTTCCGGCGTTCCGGGCCCACCCTGATCTATAATTCCAAGATGTTTTAGAATCAGAGACATAACAGCAGACCGCCGAAGTGCGCTTGGTCTGTGAAAAGGTGCTAAACGCACGGTTCGCACGCCTAGTGAGGGCGGAACTCAGGGTTGTGTGGTGGAGAATTAATGAATTCTGTGAGGTTAGCTTGCCTCGGCACGGTTCGCCGATCGGACTTGAGGGCGATTCTTCGTGTGTGCTTTTTCCTTGCAAGCTGCTGCATCGGCGTTTTCAGCCAAACGCGACAGCAGGCGCCTGCTCCCCAATCTGAACTGGCGCGTCAAAACATGGGGCGCGTCGCAGCATCCACTGGTCAATTGATCGCAATCCTGCATCGTGATCCAGGCCTCATGGTCGAGTTGAAGCGCTGGATCGCGAAAGACGCGACGGACCACGGGCAACTGATCGCGGACACGGACCTGACGGACGAGGCGATTTTCGACCGCCTCGAGACCGACACTAATTTCCGTGCCGTAGCCACGTTGCTGGTGCAGAAGTTCGGTTATCTGCAGCCCACGGTCAATCCAGAATCACCGCTTGCTAAACAGCAGGAACTCTTAATCCAGGAGCGCGTGAAGTGGCTGGCGCAGGATGAAGAATCGGAGCGCCTAAATGAGCGGAAACAGCAGTTGTCAGCTCTGCAAAAGGCCGAAGCTGCTTGTGATCCTCGGATGAACTCCAACTGCCCAGCCCAGGGTGAGGCGTATCCTTCGTATCCGCCCGGGCAACAATTGCAAGGTCCGCCGGGAATCAATCAAGTTCCAACGGGAGTTCCAGGGTTGGAGACTCCGCAGACCTATCCTTCTACTCCCGGCCCTTACAACACGCCGCAGCGCACTCTCCCTACC
>JBAUVZ010000307.1:0-1699 GCA_049583505.1 Candidatus Sulfotelmatobacter sp. | reverse complement strand
GGACCACATCTGCGAAAGCTCGGGCATACGTGCTGGCAACCGAAGCCATGCTCTAGTGCCCGTCCTTCTCGTGGCCCGAAGCCCCAGGCCCTGAAGCCTCAGACAAACCCAACTCCCCGGCAAATCTGCGTACCAGGGCCTGATCGGTGGCCCCGTCGATATGAATCTGCTTCCGCGCCAGTCCCACCGCCAGATCAGCCGCGTACGCCGTGAGGTCGCGGCGCGCTGCTTTTGCAGCAGCCGCGATTTCCTGCTGCGCCGACTCCACAATCTTCCGCGCATCGTCCCGAGCCGCCGTCTGGAGGCGCGCTTCCTCGGCTCCAGCTTCCTTCTCGGCGGCATCGCGCATTCTGCCAATCTCCACATCCAGCTTCATCAGGTGCGACTCGATCTCCGCCAGCTTCCGTCGCGCTTCCTCGCTAGCCTTCTGCGCCTCCTGCATCGCTTTCTGGATCGCCGCCGTGCGCGCGCTGAACATACCGGGCAAGTATTTGCGTCCCGCCCAGACAATCACCGCCGCAATCACAATAAAATTCAACAGAACGCTCAGCCAATAGGCATGCTGCAGGCTCATTCCCGTCCACTTCGCAATCAGCCTTACTGACGCCGACTGCTTAAACTCGGCGGTTTCGTCTTTTTCTTCTCCCGCAGCTTCCCGGGTCTCGTGCGCCAACTGCTGCGCCACCCCCGGCTGCTTCGCGGCCTGGGACTGCGAACTCTGAAACTGCTGTTGTTTTTGCGGCGTTGCCTGCCGCTCCTGCGCGCGCATCGATCCTACTGCCCCGGCAAAACTCCCGAGGAGCAGTGCCAGCAGACAAACCCGGACAAATTGTTTTACGGAATTCATCTTCTCGACATCATCCTCTTCCGAGTTCTTCTTCCGAGTCCACCTTGAGCCGTCAACGTCCCGCTCCGGCAGGCTGCAGCAGACGCCGCACGATCTCCGTGGCCAGCGTCTGCGCCTCGGCCTGCAGACCGTCCTGCGCCGCGCCACGATCCTTCTCGATGTCAGCTTTCGCGGCCTGTACCTGCGCCTGAGCCTTGCTGCGAGCTTCGTTCAGCGCAGCAGTGCGCGCGTCGAGCGCCGTCTTGCGCCGGGTCTCCTGGGCACGGAACACGGTCGCCCGCGCCTCGCGTAGCCGCTGCTCATATTCTGATGTGCGCGCCTCGGCCTCGGCGATGTCAGCCTTCGACTTCTCGACCGCACCTTCCGTCTTACTGCGCCGTTCCTCCAGCACCCTGTGCAACGGCTTGTGCACAATCGTTGTGTAGAGCGCATAGAGCAGCGCCAGAAGAATCACCGTCGGCACCGCTCCAAGCAGTAATTCGCCTAGTTGTCGTAGCGTTTGATCCATCGATTGCGGCTGTACAGGAAAATGAGGGCTATGAAAACTGTTAAGTCTAACGTCCGCAGGAGTTTATGTCAACGGAAAGGACTTTGATTTCAATCGATTTGCCGGGCTGGAGGGTCCATAATTGGGCGAATTCCACCTGTCAGGCCTTGATTTGGCGGGGCATGCAGAAATCTGCAACTAATCCTTGACTTCCCGCCAAACAGGACTAGCATTGAATTATCACCTCCGATCCAATTCAGGATCGAATGGGCCGATAGCCAAGGAATGTCACCGCTTCTTGGTTGCCGGCCCATTTAAAGTTTGGCCGGAATTATTTCCCTTCCGTGAAGACGACTTTCCCGCCG
>JBAUVZ010000306.1:0-12728 GCA_049583505.1 Candidatus Sulfotelmatobacter sp. | reverse complement strand
CATTACGACCGCGATGCGTTTGCCGTCAATCATGGGCGACGTTCATGATACCTGAGAACGGGGTCCGGCACCACGCTGCAGCCGTTGTCGTTCTGGCTCATTTGCACGCGGCTTGCTCCCGTTGGCGAGCTGTGAAAAACTAAGCATTCACGATGGAATTTCGGCCGCGCCTCAGCGTAACCGGGGCGCTCCATCAAAGCCTATGCCGGCAAAGCGAACACTCTTCGAGAAGATCTGGGATGCGCATCTGGTGGCGCAACCGAACGGCCGATCCCCGATCATTTACATCGACCTGCATCTGGTGCACGAGGTTACCTCGCCGCAGGCCTTTGATGGGTTGCGGGCTGCGGGAAGAAAGGTTCGACAGCCCTCGCGCACGGTAGCCACCGTCGATCACAACATTCCGACCGAGCCGCGGGGAACCCCGATCACCGATCTTATTGCGGCCAAGCAGATTGCGGCATTGCAGGCGAACTGCAAGGAATTCGGCGTCCTGCTGTTTGACATGGATTCGCCCGAGCAGGGGATTGTGCACGTGATAGGTCCTGAACTGGGGCTAACCCGGCCGGGGATGACGATTGTTTGCGGCGACAGCCACACCAGCACCCACGGCGCTTTCGGAGCGCTGGCCTTTGGCATTGGGACGTCAGAAGTGGAGCACGTTCTGGCCACGCAGTGCTTGGCTCAACAGACGCCGAAGACCATGAAGATCGAGGTGCGGGGGAGGTTGGCGGAGGGCGTGACCGCCAAGGACTTGGCGCTGGGAATCATCGGACAGATTGGCACTGACGGCGCAACCGGGTACGTTATCGAATACGCCGGAGAGGCGGTGCGAGCGCTCTCAATGGAAGGCCGCATGACGCTGTGCAATATGAGCATAGAAGCTGGGGCGCGGGCCGGGATGGTGGCGCCGGATGAAACCACGTTTGCTTATGTGAAGGGAAGACGATTTGCTCCTGGCGACGGCGAATGGGAGAAGGCGGTTGACTACTGGCGCAGCCTGCCCAGCGACGCAGGCGCGTCGTTCGACAAGGTGGTGGAGATTGATGCGGCGCAGCTTTGTCCGTTTGTGACCTGGGGGACGAATCCGGGGATGGTAGCGCCGGTGACGGGACGGGTGCCGGACGTTGGAAGCCTGAAAGAATCCGACCGCCGCTCGACCGAGCTCGCTTTGCAGTACATGGGGCTGGAGCCGGGGAAACGTATTGAAGAGATCGGCATCGATCGCGTGTTTATCGGATCATGCACCAACTCGCGCCTTGAGGATTTGCGAGCGGCAGCGCGCGTTGCCAAGGGCCATCGTGTAAGCGCGAGGGTGCGGGCGATGGTTGTGCCGGGATCGCAGACGGTGAAGCGGGCGGCGGAGCAGGAAGGGCTGGACCGGGTTTTTCTGGATGCGGGATTCGAGTGGCGTGAGTCGGGATGCTCAATGTGTCTGGGAATGAATCCTGACATTTTGCAGCCCGGCGAGCGCTGCGCTTCGACCAGCAACCGCAATTTTGAAGGACGGCAAGGACGCGGTGGGCGGACGCATCTAGTCAGTCCCATGATGGCGGCGGCGGCGGCGATTGCGGGGCACTTCACGGATATTCGGGATTGGAAATTTAGGTAAGGGTCTAGGAATGAATCGAGGGACGCTACTCGACGCTGTCGTTATCGTTGGAGCCGTCCTAATTGGCATCACAAACATCCTCTTTTACAGAATTCTGGGTGAGGTGAACGCTCGGAGTCCAGCCGGTCAGAAGATCGGCGTCTGGTGGGCAAAAATGAGATTCGGCGCTGTGCTGCAGCGACACCGCCAGCTCTTCCCGGGAAGCAAGAAGCGCGCGCTAATGTGGTCGCTGGTAATCGTTGTGCTTTCCTTTTGTGCCTTGGGTGTTGTTTTCGTCTTGATGTCGGAAAGGTAAGAGATGAAACCATTTCGTCAGCATCGCGGCCGCGTTGCTCCTCTGGATCGGATCAACGTGGACACCGACCAGATCATTCCCAAGCAGTTTCTGAAGCGGATTGAGCGCACGGGGTTTGGCCAGTTTTTGTTTTACGACTGGCGCTTCGACGCGGACGGGAATAAAAACGCTGGTTTTGTTCTGGACGAGCCGCGTTACCGAGGCGCGAGTATTCTGGTTGCGGGGAAGAATTTTGGCTGTGGCTCGTCGCGGGAGCACGCGGTGTGGGCGCTGGCGGATTTCGGTTTCCGGGCGGTAATTTCGTCTTCGTTTGCCGATATCTTTGCCAATAACAGCGCGAAGAACGGTTTCCTCGCCGTGCGCCTGAGCGAAAAGGAGGTGGCTGAGCTGATGCGGCGAGCCTGGGAGTCCAACGACTACCAACTCACCATCGACCTGGAGCATTGCCAAGTGCGCGATGACCAGGGCTTTCGCGCGAAGTTCCAGCTCGATGAATTCGTGCGCCATTGCCTGCTCAATGGGCTCGATGATATCGGGCTCACGCTGCAGCACGAGGCGGAGATTGCCGCCTACGAAGCGCAGCACCCCGTTCCACCGAAGCTGCAATCCGCCAGGCCCGTAAACATAAGCCAAGGCAGGTAAAGATTTGTAAAACCTTCGCCCTGAGCTTGACCTGCCGCGGCACCACAGTTGATGCTTGCTGCGTAGGGTTCTACTATTAAATCCGCGTTCCGGTTCCTACCTGAGCCTCTCCGGCGGGAGGATCTTGGCGTAAGACGATCTGCTGGCTTCCGGGCAGAGGTGCCGCAACCGAGTCGAAATGACAACGTCTAATAAACCATGCGTATGCCGAGCTTGTGGAAAGGCGGAACCGACTAAACCCGTGAAAATGATCAATTCGAGATCTCCTCAAGAAGAACCACTGTTTGCCGACCGCTTCCGGCCGGGGCTGGTTTTGGCGGTCGCGCTGGGATTGGTTTGCGCATGCTTTTCCGGCTGCAGCAGCGCCGACTCCAAACAGCAGAAGGCGCAAGCGGCAGCCCCGCATGCGGTTTCGGTTGCTGTGGCCAAGGTGCAACAGCAGGATGTGCCGGTGTATCTGGTTGGGTTGGGATCGGTGACCGCGTTTTACACGGCGAATATCAAGAGCCGGGTTGACGGGCAGATCATGCGCGTTAATTTTCAGGAAGGGCAAACCGTAAAGGAAGGCGATTTGCTGATTGTGATTGATCCGCGCCCCTACCAAGTGCAACTGGAACAGATGCAGGCGCAGCTGTTCAAAGACCAAGCGACGCTGCGCGATGCACAACTGAACCTGCAGCGCTATACCACATTAATTCCTTCCGGCAGCATTGCTCAGCAGCAGGTGGACACGCAGAAGTCCTTGGTGGACCAGCTGGATGGCCAGGTGCGCACGGATCAGGCGCAGATCGATAACGCCAAGCTGCAGATTGTCTACTGCAACATTACGGCGCCGTTCACCGGCCGCGTCGGCCTGCGGCAAGTGGATCCGGGGAATATTGTGCATGCGGCCGACACCAATCCCATGCTAATCCTCACGCAATTGCAGCCGATTGCGGTGATCTTCACTCTGCCCGAGGATGAATTGCCGACCGTATCGCAGCACATGAGGACCTCGACACTGGAGGTGGAAGCTTACAGCCGGGATGATCAGACCAAGCTGGCGACGGGCAAGCTGCAGACCATTGATAACGAAATCGATCCGACCACGGGAACCGCCAAGCTGAAAGCGGTCTTCGATAATAAAGACAACCAGCTGTGGCCCAACCAGTTCGTGAATGCGAACCTGCTTCTGGAGACGCGGAAAAACAGCACGGTGCTGCCCACGGCCGCGATCCTGCGTGGTCCGCAGGGAACATTCGTCTATCTCGTGAAGCCCGACAAGACCGTCGAGGCACGCACGGTGACAATATCGCTTACCCAGGGCAATATCACGGTCATTGCCAGCGGTCTTAACCCCGGGGACACAGTGGTGACCGACGGCCAGGACAAACTGCAAACCGGCAGCACGATAGAACCGCGGAACAGCAGTCCGAGTAATACGCCGAGCGGACGAAACGGCAGCGATAATCCAACCTCAGGAACCCCGGCATCAGGAACTCCGGCTTCATGAGCCCTTCACGGTTGTTCATTCTCCGGCCGGTGGCGACCACCCTATTGATGGTGGGCGTGCTGCTGGTGGGGTGGGTTGCCTTTCTGCAACTGCCCGTCTCCGCGCTGCCGGAAGTCGATTATCCAACCATTCAGGTGGTAACGTTTTATCCAGGGGCGGATCCCGACGTAATGGCGTCGTCGGTGACTTCACCGCTGGAGCGCCAGTTCGGTCAAGTTCCCGGACTGAGCCAAATGACCTCGACGAGTTCGTTTGGCAGTTCGGTCATCACGTTGCAGTTCAGCCTCGATCAGAATATCGACGTCGAAGAACAGCAGGTGCAGGCCGCCATCAACGCGGGATCAACCTACCTGCCCACCGATCTTCCGAACCCTCCTGTTTACAACAAAGTAAATCCAGCCGATTCCCCGATTCTCACACTGGCCATGACTTCGGACTCGCTGCCCTTGTCGAAAGTGGAGGACCTCGCCGACACCGCTCTGGCGCAGAAGATCTCGCAATTGCCGGGCGTGGGCCTGGTTTCCATCAGCGGCGGACAGAAGCCCGCGGTCCGCATTCAGGTGAACCCAACGGCGCTCGCCTCCTACGGATTAAGCCTTGAAGATATTCGCACGGCAGTGGCCGAGGCCAATGTGGATCAGGCGAAGGGGGTCATCGATGGTGCGCGTCAGTCGTACACGATCGGCGCTAACGATCAGCTCTTCTCCAGCGATCAGTACAAACCGATCGTCATCACCTATCACAACGGCGCGCCGGTGCGGGTCAGCGATGTAGCCAACGTGATTGATGGGACGGAAAACACGCGGCTGGCTGCGTGGATGAATCTGACTCCGGCAGTGATCGTCAACATCCAGCGCCAGCCCGGGGCGAACATCATCAGCGTAGTCGACCGGATCAAGAAGCTGCTGCCGCAGTTGCAGGCGTCGTTGCCGTCCGCAGTAAAGGTGCAGATTCTCACCGACCGGACCACGACCATCCGCGCATCCGTAAAGGACGTTGAGTTTGAGTTGGCATTGACCATCGTGCTGGTGGTCATCGTTATTTTCTTCTTCCTGCGAAACTTGCGGGCGACGTTCATTCCCAGCGTCGCGGTCCCATTGTCGATCGTGGGAACGTTTGGCGTGATGTACTTGCTGGGTTACAGCCTCAACAATCTGACGCTTATGGCGTTGACCATCTCCACCGGGTTCGTGGTCGATGACGCCATCGTCATGATCGAGAATATCGACCGGTATCTAGAAGCCGGGGATTCGCCGCTGGACGCGGCGTTGAAAGGGTCGGGACAGATAGGATTCACCATCGTCTCGCTCACTGTTTCGCTCATTGCCGTGCTCATCCCACTGCTGTTCATGGGAGACATTGTGGGGCGATTGTTCCGCGAGTTTGCGGTAACCCTGGCGGTGACCATCCTGGTCTCGGCGGGGGTTTCCCTGAGCTTGACGCCGATGATGTGCGCCAAGCTGTTGAAGCATCGCAAAGAGGGCGAAAAGGGCCGTTTCTACGAGGTCACGGAAGATTATTACAACCGGGTGATTGCGTTTTATGGCCGCACTGTGAAATGGGTGCTGAAGCACCAGACGGCAACCCTGTTTGTAACCTTCGGGACCCTGGTTCTCACTTTGTTTCTGTACGTGGTTGTGCCCAAAGGATTCTTCCCAGTGCAAGACACGGGCGTAATTCTGGGGATTTCAGAAGCGTCGGACAGTATCTCGTTTGATGCGATGTCCCAGCACCAGCAGGAACTGGCGAAGGTGATTCTCCAGGACAAAGATGTGGACAGCTTGTCGTCTTTCATCGGCGTGGACGGCACGAACACGACCCAAAATAGCGGCCGCATTCAGATCAACTTGAAGCCCCGCGATGAACGGAACGATGACGCTTCAGCAATCATCCGCCGGCTGCAGCCCGAGCTGGCCAAGGTGAACGGAATCACCCTCTACATGCAGCCGGTGCAGGACCTGACCGTGGAAGATCGCGTGAGCCGCACGCAGTTTCAATACTCCATTGAAGACGCGGACGCGCAGGAACTGGCGCAATGGACACCGAAGCTCGTGGACAAACTGAAAGCGTCGCCGGAACTGCGCGACGTGGCTACAGACCAGCTCAATGGCGGGCTCAAGACAAACCTCACGATCGATCGCGATACGGCGTCGCGGCTTGGAATCCTTCCGCAAGCCATCGACAATACGTTGTACGACGCCTTCGGGCAGCGGCTGGTTTCAATCATCTTTACTCAATTGAACCAGTACCACGTGGTGTTGGAAGTCCTGCCGAACTTCGCCAAGAGTCCCGATGCAATTAACGACGTGTATGTTCGCCCCAGCAGCACGACACCGAATTCGGGAGCACCCACCGCGAATGCTGCAACGGCCGCAACCAGTGGTCCTCCGGTTCCGCTTTCAACTTTCATGAAGATGCAATCGACGAGCGCGCCCCTCGCTGTCAACCATCAGGGCCAGTTCCCGGTGGTAACGCTGTCGTTCAACCTCGCACCAGGAGCCTCGCTGGGGGATGCCACGAAAGCTATCCAGGCGGTCGAGAAAGACATTCAGTTGCCGGCGAGCATTCACGCTTCCTTTCAAGGAACGGCTGCGGCATTTCAGAATTCGCTGGCCAGTGAGCCGTTCCTGATTCTCGCGGCCATCATCACGGTGTACATCGTGCTGGGGGTGTTGTACGAGAGCTACATTCATCCCATCACGATTCTTTCCACGCTGCCCTCGGCCGGCGTAGGTGCGATCCTGGCTCTCATGCTGACAGGGAACGACCTCACCGTCGTGGCCCTTATCGGCATTATTCTGCTGATCGGCATCGTGAAAAAGAACGCCATTATGATGATCGATTTTGCTCTTGAAGCTGAGCGCGTGGAACACAAACCACCGGAAGAAGCGATCTTTCAGGCGTGTTTGCTGCGCTTCCGTCCCATCATGATGACGACCATGGCGGCACTGCTCGGCGGTTTGCCCCTGGCGCTGGGATCGGGGACAGGTGCCGAATTGCGGCGTCCCCTGGGCATTACCATCGTGGGCGGGTTGTTGCTGAGCCAGTTGCTCACGCTTTATACCACACCGGTGGTTTACCTGTGGTTCGACCGACTGGCACATAGACTTGAGAAGTACAGGATCGGCAATGCGATTCCGCAGGAGTTCCCTGCGGATGCTAATTAGCGCATGAGTATTTCGGCTCCATTTATCCGGCGTCCGATTGGCACGTCGCTGTTGGCAGCGGCCTTGTTGCTCTCAGGGATTCTTGCCTTTAACTACCTCCCGGTATCCTCGCTGCCGCGAGTAGATTTCCCTGTGATCAGTGTAGGCGCGAGTTTGCCGGGCGCCGATCCGCAAACCATGGCGTCCGCGGTGGCCACGCCGTTGGAGCGGCAGTTTGGGCGCATCGCAGCCGTGAACCAGATGACTTCGACGAGCCAACTGGGCTCGACCAGCATCGTCCTCCAATTCGATCTCAACCGGAACATCGATGCAGCCGGACGCGATGTGCAGGCAGCCATCAACGCCGCGCGCAGCCAGCTTCCGGCGAATTTGCCGAGCAATCCGACCTATCGAAAAGCCAATCCGGCGGACTCGCCCATTCTAATTCTGGCTCTGACTTCGGATACAGAGACGGTGCCGCAGATGTACGATGCGGCCGACTCCATTCTGTCGCAGAAGCTGGCCCAGGTGGCAGGCGTGGGCACTGTATTTGTGGGTGGTGCTGCGCAGCCGGCGGTGCGCGTGGAAGTCAATCCGATGCTGCTGAACAAGCTGGGCGTTGGGTTGGACACAGTGCGCAACGCACTCAACCTGGCCAATGCGAACCAGGCCAAGGGACAGGTGTCGAATGACACAAAGTCCTCGACTTTCAGCGACAACGATCAGCTCTTTACCGCGGATCAGTACCGGCCTCTGATCGTCGCCTACCATAACGGCGGCCCTGTGCGGCTCGGGGACGTGGCCGACGTGGAAGATTCAGTTTCGGACGTTCGCAACATCGGACTGCTCGGCAACCTGGAGGACGTCTCGAGCAGGGCCGGTGGAAAGCCGAGCGTTCTGATTATTATCTTCCGGCAGCCCGGGGCTAACGTAATTGAGACCGTGGACCGGGTCGTCGCCCTGATGCCCTATTTGCGGTCCTCGATTTCCCCGGCGATCGCGCTCAGCATAGCCATGGACCGCACGGTCACGGTCCGCGCTTCGGTGAAAGACATTGAAACCACACTGATCGTGTCGATCATTCTTGTAATCCTTGTGGTGTTCGCGTTTTTGCGCACCGTGCGGGCCACAATTATTCCCAGCATCGCGGTGCCGCTTTCGCTGGTGGGTACCTTCGGGGCCATGTACCTGCTGGGTTACAGCCTGGACAATCTGTCTCTCATGGCGCTGGCGATCTCCACTGGCTTCGTAGTGGATGATGCCATCGTGGTGCTGGAAAACATCACGCGCTACGTGGAGCGTGGTATGGATGCGGTGCAGGCAGCGTTCAAAGGGGCGGCCGAGATTGGATTCACCGTCCTCTCCATGAGCACGTCGCTGGTGGCCGTATTCATCCCTTTGTTGCTGATGGGCGGAATTGTTGGCAGGCTGTTTCGCGAATTCTCGGTGACGTTGAGCATCGCGATCGGTGTTTCGTTGCTGGTCTCACTAACCACGACGCCGACAATGTGCGCCAAGTTCCTGCGCCCGGCGCCGAAAGACGAGCGTCACAATCTCTTCTACCGCACCAGCGAATGGGTCTTCGACAAGACCCTGGCGGCCTACCGCCATTCCCTGAAGGTGGTTCTGCAGTACCAGTTCGTTACGCTGGTCGTGACCATCCTGGTGGCGTGCCTGAGCGTGTACCTTTACATCATCGTACCCAAAGGCTTTTTCCCCCAGCAGGATACGGGGCGCATCGGGGGGTCGGTGCAAGCGGCGCAGGATATTTCGTTCCAGGCGATGCGCGGCAAGATGGAACGCTACGTCAGTATTGTGATGACCGACCCCGCTGTGAACACAATCGTCGGATTCGCTGGAGGAAACACCGTTTCAAATCAAGGTCGGTTCTTCATCATGTTGAAGCCGCTGGCGGAACGGGGCAAGTGTCCGGCGCACCACCTCTGGCAATCCTGCCCCAACGTTACCGCTGATGATGTGATCAACCGTCTTCGTGGCAAGCTGGCAGTCGTGCCGGGAGCTACGCTGTATCTGCAATCGTATCAGGACCTGACCATCGGGGGACGCCAGAGCAATGCGCAGTACCAGTACACGCTGCAGGGCGAGGATCTGAATGAGCTCAACAACTGGGCGCCGCTCCTGTTAGCGAAAATGCGCCCCCTGAAAGAACTGCGCGATGTGAATACAGACCAGCAGGATAAGGGATTGCAAGCACAACTGGTGATCGACCGTGATACCGCCAGTCGCTTGGGCGTAGCCGCGCAGGACATTGATAACGCGCTCTACGACGCCTTCGGCCAGCGGCAGGTCTCCACCATGTACCGTCCACTCAACCAATACCACGTGGTCATGGAGGTCGCGCCACAGTTTCAACAGACCACCGAGGCTCTGCAGAATATTTACCTGCGCTCTACCAGCGGCACACCCATACCCCTGGCGGCGTTCACGCACTTTACGCCCTCCAACATACCTTTGGCAGTGAATCACCAGAGCCAGTTTCCGTCGGTCACGATTTCATTCAATCTGGCTCCCGGGGTTTCCCTTGGACAGGCTACCCAAGCCATCCAAAGCGCCCAAAGTTCCATTGGCTTCCCCGCGACGATTCAGGCGAGTTTCCAGGGTACGGCCGCCGCGTTTAAGGATTCGCTTTCGAGCGAACCAGTGCTTATTCTCACGGCGCTGATTACCGTCTATATCGTGCTCGGTATGCTTTACGAGAGTTACATTCACCCCATTACGATTCTCTCCACGATTCCCTCGGCTGGTGTGGGCGCGCTGCTGTTCTTGCTGCTGTTTCACATGGAACTCAATGTGATTGGGACCATCGGCATCATTCTGCTGATAGGACTGGTAAAAAAGAACGCGATCATGATGATCGACGTGGCGCTCGAAGTGGAGCGCACGCAAGGAAAGAAGCCGGTCGATGCCATCTACGAAGCCTGCCTGCTGCGCTTCCGCCCCATCATGATGACCACTATGGCTGCCTTGTTGGGAGGTCTGCCGCTGGCGCTGGGGACGGGTACTGGTTCCGAACTGCACCGTCCTCTGGGCATCACGATTGTCGGGGGACTGATTGTCAGCCAGGCACTTACCTTATTCACCACGCCCGTCGTCTATGTGTATCTCGATCGCTTGCGGCTGGCATTGCGCGGCGGTGAAGCGAAGCCGCTGCTGCCGGATTCTTCCGGCGCTCCCACCCCGAGTCCTGCTCACTAAGCAAGACCGGTGAAATCGAAATGTCGTTGGGGAAGTTGATTCGTACGGCCACTACACGCCGTTTGCAACCTATTTTTCGGAACATAGCATCGCAGGAGTGGGCGCACAGGCTGGCGACAGGCAGTCTTTCGCCCGGTCTCGGACGATTCAACGCTGGCGCGGGGTGGAATGATGCGTATAGCGCCCCTTTTTCTTGCCGGAAATCGTATGATAGGTGCTTCGTTTTGATGCCGAATTGTCCCGCGCCACGTATTATTGTTCTTCGCTTTCAAATTCTCTCAGGAGTCACGGATGCTTCAGAAGGCATTGGTCCTGGTTTTCGTCGTCACAAGTATTGCCGGTTCCATCGGCTGCAGTACATCGAACCATTATGTCTATGCTGCCCTTCCGGCTGCCAATCAGGTCGCAGCCTACCGGGAAGACCCCTACTCCGGCACGCTCACGCAACTTTCGGGGAGCCCGTACACGGTGGGCGATGGAGCGATTTCGGTAGTCCTGCATCCTTCTGGAAAATTCTTGTATGTGGCGAATCCCGGTCAGGAAGAAAACGATATTTCCCTGTTCAACATCCAGAGCAACGGCACTTTGATCGAAGTACCCCCACGGACATCGGTTGCGCCCGCCTCGCTGCCGGAACTCCTGGTTATGGATCCTGCCGGCGCTTTCCTGTACGTGGCGAATGCAGGATCAAACGACATCTCGGTTTTCTCGATCGACAGTGGCAGTGGCGCACTAACCCAGGTTACCAGCTCCACCAGCTCCCCCGGCTCCCCGTTTTACATCGGTTTGACGCCGCTGACCATGCAAATCACGCCATCGGGTAAGTTTCTCTACGTCAGCCTCTCAGGCGGAACCGCCGGAACTAATAATGGGTCGATCGCAACCTTCAGCGTGAGGGCTGGGAAGCTCTCACGGATTGGCCCCCTGACCAGCACCGATGGTTTTAATCCCAACGGGCTCGCGATCGACCCGAGCGGAAAGTATCTTTACGTGGCGAACACGGGATCGCCATCCATCGCCATCTTCACCATCGGTGCGTCCGGCGTGTTGGAAGATAATGTTCCTGGCTCTCCGCTCGCTGACATTTATAGTGATCCGTTTTCCCTGCTCCTGGATCCCAAAGGGCAGTACCTCTACGTGGCGAATCAGGGCTCCAACAACGTCGCAGTGTATTCGATTAGTTCCACAACAGGATTGCCTGTGGCCCTTACTACTTCCACTAGCACGTTTGCCTTCAACGCCGAAAGCAATCCTAGTTTTCTGGTTGAGGACCCCAACGGAAACTATTTGTTTGTGGGGAACCGCGGCGGCTCCGCCGGAATTCAGGCATTTGGCGTCAGCAACGGCAATTTGAATCCACTCTTTACCTATGGTGTGGGGAATACGCCCAGTTCGATCGCAGTAACGCAGTAAGTGAAACAAGCCGTGCCTGCAGCTGCGCAGACTGAGGGAACGGGACCAGTCCCTGGCGCACTACACTGGACGAATAAACCGGAATAGGTTAGCTTGCTCAGGACGGTCGCAGATGAAGGCCCGCCACGAGATGCTGCTGTGAACGGAGCAGCTCACCAGCGACGGAGTTTTCTGTTAACAGGCCAATGACAAACAAAAACTCCCAACTCTGCGACAATATCTAATCCGGCGCGAGGCCCGTGCTTAACTATCACGTTGCCAAACATCGAATCGGGAAGAAGCTTCCCAGATTCGGTCAGCTTTGGGGCTGATTCCGTGCCGAGACTGACTTCAGGACTGAGAATCCATGAGGATTGCTAGCGCGGCGAGCGCCTTCCCGAAGCATTACTACACCCAGAAATTTCTGCTTGAGCGCCTTCAGGACTATTGGGGAGCCGAACTCAAGAATCCTCTGCTTCTGGCACGGCTGCACCGCAACGTGACGGTGGATGGGCGTTACCTCGCGATTCCCGCGGAACAATACGTGGACATTAAGACCTGGGGTCAGGCCAATGACATCTGGATCAGGGTGGCGCAGGAGTTGGGGGAGCAAGCCCTCTGCCTGGCCCTGCACAATGCCGGACTGGAGCCCTCCGACTTGGGGTGCCTGCTCTTCACGACCGTCACCGGAGTCGCAAGCCCTTCCATCGACGCCCTCCTGATCAACCGCATGAAGCTGCCTGCCAATATTCGCCGCACGCCGATCTTTGGGCTGGGTTGTGTGGCAGGCGCCGCGGGAATTGCACGTGCCTCAGATTACGTTCGCGCCTATCCAAAGCAGGCTGCGGCATTGGTTTCGGTCGAGCTCTGTTCCCTCACCCTGCAGCGTGAAGATCTGTCGGTAGCAAACCTGATCTCCTCGGGAATGTTCGC
>JBAUVZ010000305.1:0-3731 GCA_049583505.1 Candidatus Sulfotelmatobacter sp. | reverse complement strand
GCTCTGAGCGCGCTGGCCGGGATCAGCGAGCGGAGGATCGAGCGATTGGTGAACCCCGCGCTGAGCGAGGGTTTGCCGCCATTCCTGGCACAAGGCGCGGGACTGAATTCCGGTTTCATGATGCCGCAGGTCACGGCGGCGGCCCTGGTCAGCGAGAACAAGGTGCTGGCGCATCCGGCGTCGGTGGATTCAATTACGACCTCAGGCAATAAGGAAGATTACGTCTCCATGGGGATGACCGCGGCGATCAAACTCAAGCGCATTGTCGAAAACACGCGAAACGTACTGGCAATTGAAGCCATGGCCGTGGCTCAGGCAATCGATTTTCTGGCTCCGCTGAAGACTTCCAAGCGCGGACAGGCAGCGCATGCGGCGATCCGCTCGGTTTGCCCCACGATGGAGAAGGACCGCGTCATGTACAAAGACTTCGCGCGGCTTGCCGAGCTGATCGCGAGTGGGAAGGTGGCTGAGGCATTACGGTAGGGCTTGGTCTCGGCGAACCTTGGAAGCAAGCAGGTTCCGGAACTGTTCGACCGCTTCTGAACTCGGGAAAGCTCTTTTTGGTGTAATTCCCGCTACATCCTTCGTCTGATAGATCAAAAAGAGATTCTTCGTCTCTTTGAATTTCTCGAAGGTACTCCACTTTATTTCGACATGCGCGATGTCGCTATCCGAAGTCAAGCCCTCATCATCAAATATCAGTGTGCGCTTTCCATACAAACGTGGGTTCCGAGAGTAAATCCTTCGATGAATGATGTAAGGCATGATTATCTGCAAAATGATTAGCATAGCGAAAACTGATATGAAGAACACGCCGATGACCTTTTCGATATATTGATAGGTTGCAACTCCGAGAAGTATGCCAATGCCGTAAAGGCAAATTCTCACCAGCCGGGTAGTGGAGCGAATCCGAACGGCCTTAATCATCTCGAGGTGTTCGGCAGGGGTAATATCGTATTGAAGTTGCACGCAGCAATAATAGCCGGGCAGAGGAAGCTGTCAAGAATCCTAATGGGGGCTGAGCCGCGCGGCTTGCCGAGCTGATCGCGAGTGGCAAGGTAGCGGAAGTGCTGCGGCGGTCTTCCAAGCCTCGAATTCGTGGTCCTTTAGGATGCCTGCTTGTCTCCAAGCTTCTTGTGCGCTTTTGCGCGGACGAAAGCGTAATTCAGTTGGGGCAGTGAATTGAATCCCGCGGCCTTGGTCAAGAACTCCTGCGCTTTCGCGGTGTCGCCCTTGCCTTCACAGGCCAGGCTTAAGCGATACAGATTCCGGGGGTCTTGCAGGTTGGCTTGTTCAAGTTCGGCAATGGCCGTGTCGTTGTCCTTCTCGCCAAGAGCAATCCTGCCATCCAATTCGTGGGCCTGCTGCACTTGCGCCGAGTTCTTGCTGGCCTCCGCGCCCCGCCGAAATTCCTCGGCATGAGTCTTTGCCGCTGCGTAATCTTTTTGTGCAATGGCGATCCCAGCCATGTCGAAGTGGTGCAGGAGGGTCGCGTTGTCTTTGATGTCCTGAGAGAGATTTGAGGCCTGGATTATTTGCAGGGAACGATCGAACTGGCGCTTGGCCTCGTTGTAGTTCGGCATCTCAACAAGGATGTTGCCTTTGGCTTGAAGATCCGCGGCCATCGACGCTACGTCGTCTTTCTTTTCCGCGACGGCATACTCTTTGTCCATGGCTTGCAGCGCCTGGTCCATCTTGCCCCGATCCGCGGCTACTACGGCCATGCCGAAAAATGCGGTTCGGAGTTCGCCGTCGTTACGCGCCTGCTGCGCCATTTTCTGCAGCTCGGCGGTTGCTTCCTCCGGCTTGCCCAGGTACATCTGATCGGCAGCAATGCCGAAGTGTGAAGGTACGAAGTGGGAATCGATCGAAAGTGCTCTGTGATATTGCGCCAGCGAATCGTCGAACCTGCCCATCTTCAGCAGCAATTCTGCGTAGGAGTCGTAAGGATTCGGATCATTGGGAATCAGTTCAATGTATTTCTTGAACGCCTGCTCGGCGTCGGCGTAGTTGCCCTGTTGCCGGTAGGCATAACCGAGAACGTTGTAGGCCGGGGAGAAGGTGGGGGCCAGTTCAGTCGCTTTCTTGTAGTGCTCGACGGCTGGCTCCAGTTCCTGCTGGCCGAAGTAGTAGTTCGCCAAAGTGAACTGCGCACGTTCGTCATTCGGGTAGGATGCTACCAGTTTCTCGAGATAGTCTTTCTGTTTAGTCACATCACCGTTTGCCGCGGCTTCGTTCGCCAGGATGAGGAGCTTCTCACCTTCGGAAGCCTTGTCGGCCAAGCTCATCGCTTTCTTTTGATGGTCGAAGAAATCCTTGGCCGTGGCAGCATTCACAGCCAAGGCTAATTCCGCGGAGGCGAAGTCGGGATCGAGCACGACGGCTTTGTCAAAGTGCTGGAGAGACTCCTGCCCGAGAAGCCGGTCAGAAAGGTCGCGCCCCAGCAGAAATTCCTTTTTGGCCTCCTCTGATGATGTAGTGATGGGGATCTTCGCCGTGTCCGATGCGGCGGCGGACACTTGGCCTTCTCTCGCTTTGTTACAGGCGGTGGAGCCGGCGAGGCTCAGGGCAAGAGTAAGAGTCAGTACGAAAAGGGAAGGCTTTCTTGGGCGCATCGAACTACCTCCTTCGAATTTGTGCGGCAAGCACTTAAAACGACGATCTCGATTGACCGGAAGCCAAGAAATGCTCAGGGAGCTCGCGATCAACCTGATAGACCTGGTCTTGTGAGTTTGGATAGTAGGAGTGGGACGTATGCCTGGTTTTCTGGGATAGACGCCACATCGCACCGGACAAACGATTTGCACCACTGAAGGACTCACCACAGGAATAACCGTGTCTGCGGAGAAAAGCGGGCTGATGTCCCAGCGAAGTCTTTGGGCTGCCGTCTAAGGTGAGGGGATAGGATGTGCGGCGCTGCCGTCCAATCCCAACTTGTCAGCGATTTCTTGCAATGCTTTGATGCAAAAGGCGACGTGCTCATCCAGGTCCACGCCCAGAGCGGCAGCGCCGTTTACGATGTCGTCCCGATTCACTTTGCGGGCGAAGGCTTTGTCCTTCATTCTTTTTCGCACTGACTTTGCATCCACCTCGGCAAGAGATTTCCCCGGCTTGATCAGGGCAACGGCGGTGATGAATCCGGCGAGTTCGTCGCAGGCGAAGAGAGCTTTTTCCATGGGCGTATCGCGCGTGACGCCGCTGTACTCGGCGTGGGACATGATGGCCCGGGTGATTACCTCGGGCCATCCGCGCTCTTTCAGTATCTCGTTGCCTCTGTAGGGATGGTCTTCGAGGCTGGGATACTTTTCGTAGTCGAAGTCGTGGATGAGTCCGACGATGCCCCACAGGTCTTCTTCGGATAACCCAAGATCATGTGATGAAGAACCAGCCGCAAACTTGCGAGAGCAGGCGCGCATACAGGCCTCAACCGCCAGCGCGTGCTTGCGCAAGCTTTCTGACTGGGTGAACTCAGTTAGTAAACACCACGCGGACTCGCGATCAATCATGCTCTTTGCCCTGTTTCTGCGGGATTTTGCCGCTCACTTCCGGTTTTCGCCGGCAAGATTTAGCGTTTCATCCATTTTAACCTTGACTTCCACAGGCCTTGTACCGCAGATTAGCCCTGCGGTTGGAACCTCCGCCCCATGTCAGGTTCCGTTGTTAGAAGCAAGGAGTAGCCGGCTCTGGCACTCCCACAACCCGATGGCCACGACTCTTGCCCCGGTAGATTC
>JBAUVZ010000304.1:0-9596 GCA_049583505.1 Candidatus Sulfotelmatobacter sp. | reverse complement strand
GCTAAGCTGTGCTGGAAAAGGCTCTACTGGCCGCAGGTGATGCAACCAAAACTCTCCCCTGGTCACGAAAATCGCGGACCCTGGACAGCATTTTAAGTCGCGCCGTCGTTTTTCCGCATCCTGCTAGAGCACCGTAAACTCTATGCCGCAACCGGTGACGTGCCAAGCGAGGAATACGTTGTGCCGTTGGGGAAGGCTGAGGTCAAGCGTGAAGGAAGCGACGTCACCGTGGTTTCCACTGGCCGGACCGTGTCCCTGGCCCTTGCGGCTGCGGAGCGATTGAGCAAGCAAGCCATGAACATCGAAGTTATCGACCTTCGGACGCTTAAGCCGTTTGATATGCAAACTGTTTCGAACTCGGTGCGGAAGACCAATCGAGCAGTAGTTGTCAATGATGGCTGGCGAACTTGTGGTTACGCGGCTGAGATTGTAGCCAGCATTCAAGATGAATGCTTTTACGATCTAGATGTCCCGATACAGCGTGTGTGCAACAAGGACGCCCCCATGCCCGCTGCTGCTGGGCTCGAGCGATCGCTCATGGTTTCAGAAGAGCAAATTGTAGCCGCTTGTCGTGAGGCAATGTCTGTTTAGGAATTATTGCGCGATACCGGGGAGCCAATATGATGAGAGCTGTAGTCAAGGAGCAGGGCGGTGCGGGCCATTTAGCGCTGAAAGAGTGGCCAGAACCGTCTCCCGATCATGATGAAGTAAAGATAGCTGTGGCGGCGGCGGGCATTTGTGGGACTGACATTCATATCCTCGATGGTGACTGGCCCTGTAATCCGCCTGTCGTTCTGGGACATGAGTTCTGCGGGACGGTGACTGAGGTAGGTGACTCCGTATCCAATTTCCAACCAGGAGACAGAGTTGTTGCCTCAAATCCTGCTAAGACCTGCGGCGCGTGCTACCACTGCCGTGCGGGCAACCCCTTCATGTGCAGCAAGAGGGTGTCGGTTGGGTACATGATAGATGGAGCCTTCGGCGAGTACGTGTGCATCACCGAACTGCGCTGTCATCGACTTCCAGATAATGTCTCTTTTCGGCAAGCCGCGCTCGGTGAGCCTCTGAGCGCGGCCGTTCACGGTCTGATCGAACGCACAACCGTTCGCTCGGGTGACCTGGTTCTGATCTCAGGGCCTGGTTGCATCGGCATTCTGGCCATGATCATAGCTAAGTTGCAGGGAGCCAGAACAATAGTGCTAGGACTCACGAAAGATGTTCGGCGTCTGTCTCTCGCAAAAGAACTTGGCGCAGATCTGGTCATCGATTCTGCGAAAGAAGACGTGGCAGACACAGTTAACCAGTTTAGCTCAGGTGATGGGATTGATCTCGCTTGCGAGTGTGCGGGAGTTCCGTCTTCCTTGGATACATGTCTGCAGGTTGTGAGAAAAGAAGGCACGGTTTTACAACTCGGCATCTATTCCCGGCGGTTTGAGGCTGATTTCAACAAAATAGTCATGAAAGAGCTCAAGATGATTGGCTCGTTTGGCTACGTCTGGACCTCTTGGCGACGCAGCCTTCAACTGTTACGAGATGGTAAAGTGAAGGCCGATCAAATAATCTCTCATGAGCTTCCGCTGAGAGATTTTGCGGAAGCGTTTCAACTGACCCGTGATGGCACCGCAACTAAGGTGGTGTTCAACCCCCAAATGGATTAAATGACCAGAATGAGGGCCGCGGACGAGAATTCGCCCGGTGATCGGGACTCGTTACGACGTATTAGCTGCCCGCAAGCTGAACATCTCGTTGCCTAAGACAGCCGTCTGTCACGAGTTGATGAACTCGGCCCTTGCAAGTAGCGGGGCTCGTCGGGATCATTCGGGCCTGCACCGCCCGTTGAAAACGCTGGCGAACCATGAGATCGGGTAGCGCAGTGACTGAGTGCATACCAACACTGTCTATTGTCGATCCTAAAGCGCCGGTGGCGTCCCAAAAAAGAGCTCGACAAATGGAACTCAACATAGAGGACTTTGACGCTCTGCAACCGTACTTGGCCCAGCATACGAACCGAGGCGAGCCTGTCTCATTCGAGAAGCTTCAAGGAGGTGTCTCGAACCGGACTGTGCGGGTCATGTGGCAGGATGGGTGTGCCTGGGTTTTGAAGCAAGCGTTGTCCAAATTGCGAGTGGACGTAGACTGGTTCAGCAGTCCGGAGAGGATCCATGTGGAAGCAAAAGCTCTCCGCTGGCTAAACCGCGTAGCGCCGCCGGGCACCACCCCATGCTTCATTTTTGAAGATGTTACAAATCATCTGATGTCCATGGAGGCAATACCGGCAGAACATGAGAATTGGAAATCCGTGTTGCTCTCGGGACAGGTCGTTTCGGATCATTTCGAACAGTTCGGTTCTCTTCTTGGTATAATCCACCGGCGATCGGCAGAGGCCGCACTCGAACTAGGCCGGGCCTTCGCAGACACAACGCATTTTGAGACCCTGAGGCTAGATCCGTATTACTTATACACCGCTCGAAAGGTCGCTCCGGCCGCCAGCTTCCTCCACCGATTAGCCGACGAAACTCTAGGTCAAAAGCTCAGCCTGGTACATGGTGATTTCAGTCCCAAGAACACGCTCATTTACAAGGGCAGGCTGATTTTGCTTGACCACGAAGTGGTTCACTTCGGAGATCCGGCTTTCGATGTTGGTTTTGCGCTGTCACACTTCCTCAGCAAGGGGCATCACTTGCGGTCGCGGCGGCTTCCTCTCCTAGAAGCTGCAGCGCTCTTCTGGAGAGTGTATTTCAGAGAAATTTCGCCCCTCGGATGGGATGCGATTGAGTCACGGTCGGTGCGTCATGCGCTGGGATGTTTGCTGGCTCGCGTGGCGGGAAAATCGCAATTGAAATATCTGACAAGGCTAGAAGTAGCACGGCAAAGAGATGTAGTGTTGCAAATGATTACGAACCCTCCGCCTTGCATCGACGATTTAATCCATGACTTCCTCCAGCAAGTCGAAGACCATGCCTAAAATTGAGAAGCTCTTAGGACGCGAAATCTTGGACAGCCGTGGCAAACCCACGGTTTTAGCTACCTGTGTGCTTAAGGGTGGAGTGTGGGCCTCCGCATCCGTTCCATCGGGCGCATCGACCGGAACCGCAGAGGCTTGCGAGCTGAGAGATGGCGATCCGAGGCGGTATCAAGGCTCAGGTTGCAAGCGCGCAGCGGCCAACGTCGGCGAAGTATTGCATCGCGGACTGGCTGGGCGCGCATTAACAGACCAGGCCGAACTAGACGACATAATGATTGCGCTTGATGGCACGCCAGCAAAGTCTCGCTTAGGAGCGAACGCTATTCTGGCTGTTTCGGTTGCCTTCGCGCGAGCATGTGCGCTGTACCGCCGAATTCCTCTTTATCAGCACTTCGCGGAGATGCTTGGTTCACCGATTGACGCGTTGCCGCGTCTGACCATCAATCTTTTCAGCGGTGGTAAGCATGCTGGCCAGCAAGTCTCCATTCAGGATGTTCTGATCATTCCGATGTCCGCCCAAACTGTGGATGAAGCTCTGGTTGCGGCCTCAGATGTTTATCAGGCGGCGGCCGAACTAGTATTCCAGAAATACGGAATGCGTCTCCTCACGGCTGATGAGGGCGGGTTAGCTCCTCCATTTAGAACGGTGGAGGAGATGTTTGCTCTAGCAATAGAAGCGGTCGAACGCGCGGGGCTTGTACCCGGCAAGGACATATATCTAGGTGTCGACGTCGCCTCCACTCATTTTTTTAGGAGTAAGCGGTACGAGATAGACTCTGAACTTCTTGATAGCGATGGAATGATCGAGACGATTGGGAAGTGGATGCTCCGGTTTCCCATCATCAGTGTGGAAGATGGCTTGGCGGAGAATGACTGGGAGAACTGGCCTAAACTTCACGCTGCTATCGCCGGTCGGGCGTTGACCCTGGGAGACGACCTTCTATGTACCAACACACGCCGCATTCGGCGCGCCATCAACACTTGTGCATGTGATGCACTACTCTTGAAGGTCAATCAGATCGGAACACTTACCGAGGCTCTGACCGCGTATAAGGAAGCACGGTCGGCAGGCTGGTCAATCACACTTAGTGTCCGCAGCGGAGAAACCGAAGACAACTGGGTTGCTGACTTGGCTGTTGGTTGGCGAGCCGACCAATTCAAGAATGGATCGATTCGCCAATCCGAGCGACTGGCAAAGTACAATCGCTTACTGGATATTGCCGAGGCAACGAACTGGCGTCTCAGCGACTGGCCGTCTTGCACGCGAAAGCCGCCGGCGCGATTCGAGGCAGGCTCCTCCACTCATCCCGATCGCTAGCGAGTGGCCTCAACAGGCGGAGCGCCATCTTAACTCTGGCCGGTCTAGAACTTCCGGATTTACGATATTCTGGGGACGCCTGCCACACAGCGCATCCGCCATCTGAGAGGCCGCCGTTCTTCGCAATTCCAACAGTGACTCTTCCGAATTGAATGCTGCGTGTGGGGTGACCACGACGCGCGGATGAGTTATGAGTCGGTCGCCAGCGGTAGGGGGTTCTTCTGATAGGACATCAAGGCCAGCTCCGGCAATAAGCTCTTCATCAAGCGCGACAAGCAGATCCGAAGAATCGATGATACCGCCTCGGGAGGTGTTGACAATGATTGCAGTGCGCTTCATTTCCTGAAACGTTTGATAGTTAAATAAACGAGTCGTCTCGCTAGAAAGGGGGACATGGATCGAAATGAAATCGCTTTGCTTGACCATCTCGGAGAAAGAGACGCTCTTTACTGCCGCTTGCTTGACGGTGCCGTCATCGACGTGCGGATCGTGGATTATGACGTTCAATCCAAACGCTCGCGCTTTCGCACAGAGAGCCTTTCCAATTTTGCCGAATCCAGCGATGCCCAGAGTTTTTCCCCTGATCCGGTATAACGGCGAACCAGCCTGCAGGTCATAGGAGCCATTCTTGATATTCCGGTCATAGAACGCCGTCTTCCGGGCGCATGTCAACAGTAACGCCATCGCATGATCCGATACCTCGTCCACGCAGTACGCGGGTACGTTTGTCACAATAATGCCCGCTTCCGTTGCGGACGATACATCGATATTGTCGAGCCCGATGCCAAATCGGCCGATTGACAGACATTGATTTGCTTTGCGGATCACGTTTCCACTTACTTGCTTCCAGCACGTCAAAATCCCATGCAGCGTTGGAGCTAGCTGCATGAGTTCTGTTTCAGATGCTTCGTCCGCGACTACGATAGTCGCCCCTGCATGACCGAGCACTTCTTTTTCGATCTGCAAGTCCTTCCAAGCGAAATCTGTAACCAAGATCTGTCTCACGGAGCCCCCTGAGCTAGATATACTTCCTCATAACCTTGGTCTTCGTTACCCTTTAGTGAACCCACACACACGAGTCGCTGACTGGAGAAGTAGGCGTTCAGGATTCGCCTGCATCATCGTTCGAACTTGGTCCATCGAAAAACCAGTGCTACGTAGGCGTTCGGCATAAAGCCTAAGGCCTTCGGCAGGCGGAGGTGTGTCAGGCTGGCCAAGGTCTGAGGCAAGAATTGTGCGTTCAACCCCGGTTTCGATGATGGCCCGTTCAATAGTCTCAAACGGAACATGTCCACAAACATGGGTTGTGGATACAAAGCATCTCTCAAAAAACACAGGGTAACTCTTCGCGAGTTCCTTTTGCGCCTCATATGAATGAAAAGTCGGTCCCCATTCGGGGTGGGTTACAAGAATCTTCGCCACACCCAGACTCGCAGCGGCTTCAACCAGTACCGAGGTTTCTTCGGGGCTCAAGTGACCGGTACCTAGAATGCAATCGCTGCTCGCTAACTCTTGGAGGATTTCCCTCACGACAACAAGCAGCTTGCCCTGCTCGTTCAGGATCGAGATTCCGCCCGAAAGTCCATGGTATGCGCGATGATTGCGAGCAGAACGCGTCGGCATCCAGATCTCGCGGGCTCCCATCTCGAGCGCGAGGCGGACAGCCGAAGGGTTCAGTCCGCCCACCGTTTCATTTAAGACGAGGCCGCCGTAAATGCGAATACCCGCCACGCACTGGGACACGAGCCATGTGCGCTCCACGGTGGAATTCTGGTGCGACTTAATTAAGATCGCTCCCATCCCCGCTAGCTGTGCCGCTCGCGCAAGTTCCAAGTCATCGAAGCGCCGACGATCGACGTCTGGTGCGCTGTGCACATGCAGATCGATCGCTCCTTCGAGATAGTCGGGCAAGTGAGTCATAGAGCGAGCATCGCCAAGGCGAACTTCGGTCGCCACATGTTGTACTCAACTGGACCGAAATCTGCGCCTGCTTTAACGGCACAAGATTCACAAGCTTGCATTGAAATTCTCAGCACAGCGTTATACTCGCACCATCCTCGTATTCCCGAACCAGTTGTTAGCTAGTCCCGAGTTCCCGTCTTTGTTCGGTCGGTACTCTTGGGCCTCTCACTTCAAATACATCCGCACGATCCCGCCTCATTTTGCCCTCGCAGGAGTCAAGGAGCAACCGATCGCATCACAATGCGCGGTCTGTTTGTTACTCCTGAGTTGACCGAAAACGGTCGTCGCTCTCGTTCATTAGAGCATATAAATAATAATTGACAAATTATAATAAATGATCTAAACAAGTTGCGCATGCAAACTCTCTCCACAGACCTTCAAAATCATTCTCGCACGCTCGCGGGCGCCGCCTCTGAAGCGATCCGTGACCAGATCCTGGGGTGGCGCTACCCCCCTGGAACAAGGATCGACCAATCTGACCTAGCTCGGCAGCTTGGTATAAGCCTGGTTCCCCTTCGCGAAGCCCTCCGAAAATTGGCAGCTGAGGGATTGGTCCAAATTGTTCCTCATCGCGGCGCGTTTGTGTGCCAAGTCTCTCGCGACGAACTCAAAGACCTCTATGGCGTCCGCATTATTTTAGAAGGGATCGCGACCAGACTGGCTGTCCCGCGGCTAACAGATGAGTGCATTGCGAGGCTCACAGGATTACTGTCCAAAATGGAACATGAGACACCCAAAGAGCAATGCGCCGAGTTATTGCTTCTAAACCGCGAGTTCCATTTCACGGTCTACAGAGCTTCGGGTCGCCCTTTTTTGTGCGAATTGATCGCCGGCCTCTGGGAAAAAAGTGAGCGATATCGAGCCTTTTACGTTCACCTGCCGGGACGATCCTTGCAAGCACTGAAGGAGCACAAGGAAGTTCTCCAGGCCCTTCGTTGCCGACAAGCGAACAAGGCTGTACGAGCTGTTAGAAACGATATTCGACAAACCATGACTGAGTTGCTTTCAGTATTTGAGAACGGCCATGAAATCGAAGCGAACGCAAGCGACTCTCTGCGAGCTTTGAAGGGACCCGAAACACAATCGCCCCAATGAGCCGACAATCGCTTCTGCGGCCCGCGACGTCCAGTGTTGCCGACCAGCGGTCGCGATTAATTGAAAATTGAATTCATCAAAGGATCGGTGCTGCTGTGAAACCCGAACTGGCCGAGAAGCTTGGTAGATACGCGACTCCAACGCTTTTTGAGGTCTCCCCTCATGTAAGCGCACTATCACCGTCGATAGCTGCCTTGTATCGGCCCATTCAGCTGTGGGGTCCGGCCTATCCTCTCTTGACCAGAACTGGTGACAACGCGGTTATACACGATGCCGTCGCCTATGCCCCTTCCGGGTCAATAATTGTCGTTGCGACCGGTCGGGATGCTCAGAGGGGTTATTGGGGCGAGGTTTTGATGGAGGCTGCTCTTGCTCGGGGAATTCGAGGCCTCGTGTTGGACGGGGGTGTGCGAGATACAAGGATTATGCGAGAGCGTGCTTTTCCCGTATTTTGCGGTGGAACCGCGATCGGGGGAACCACAAAAACGGGATCGGGCGTCTTGAACGAACCTGTCATGATCTCGGAAGTGCTAATCCGGCCGGGCGATTTCATGGTAGGGGATGATGACGGCGTCGTCGTTGTGCCCGCGGAAATCGCTGCTCAAGTGGTTGAGACCGCCGAGGCGAGAGTTCAAAAAGAGACGCACTTTATCCGGAAGATAAAGGAGGGTGAGCTCACGATCAACCTTTTTGGTTTGAGAAAGAGAGTGTACCCACAAGATGGCACAATTTGAATGGGGGTTCATCGGATTCGGAGAAGTCGGATCGACATTCGCTTGCCATATCGGCAAGCGTTTGAGGCGGGCGGTTTTTGTGTTTGATCCGGTTCTGAATTCGAACGCGATTCCGACGTCAGTTCGGAAGCGGCTGGAAGGAACTCCTATTAAGATCGTGCGTGACATCGCGTGCCTGGCTGGGCGCTGCGATGCTGTAATTTCTGTTGTTACACCTCGTGTTGCATCGGCAGTGGCCAGGCAAGCAGCAAGAAAGTGGGGAAAGGGCCTCTTTATTGATTTCAATTCCGTTTCGCCGTCAGAAAAGCAGTCACTAGCAGGCCTTTTTCCGAAAGGTGCCTACGTAGACGGGGCGATTCTGGGGTCCGTCACCCAGGAAGGAGCGGCAGTCCCGCTGGCCATAGCGGGACCATGCGCAGGCCGAGCTTTCGCTTCGTTCCGCAAGATCGGTCTCACGGTGAGCGTCGCCGAACCCCTGGTCGGGATGGCCTCCGCTTTGAAGATGTGTCGTAGCATTTTCATGAAAGGGCTGGAGTGCCTTTTCGTCGAAACATTGTTGGCTGCTGCCGAGTTCGGCTTGGAGGAGTCCGTGCTTAAATCCATTGAACAGACGTTTCGATCCTATGGATTTCGCCGCATGGTGGAGATGTTGGTGACCACCCATGCTATCCACTGCGGTCGTCGCTCCGACGAAATGCGCAGCGCAGCTATGATGATGCGCGAGATAGGAGTACCCATCCATATGACTAAAGCGGCGCGTGATTTTCTCTTTGCCAGTTCCGGAACAGGCCTTCCCGAGCATTTCCGTGGCGAGGTACCGGATACGTTTGGAACTGTAATCAAATATCTCAAAGGTACGTATGGAAGAATGCAATGAAACCATTGAACGGTAAAGTGGCCCTGATAACGGGTTCCGCCCAAGGGATGGGGCTTGAGACCGCCCTTGAACTGGCACGTCGAGGAGCCGTTCCGATCTTACTCGACATTAACTCGGAGAAATTGGGTCCGGCACTTTCCTCTGTCCGCGCTATCGAGGCTCGGGCACTCGCTTTTGAGATAGATGTTACTAAGAAAGATCGATGGATCGAGACGGTCGAAAACGTACATAGGCAGATGGGCTCCATCGACATCCTGGTGAACGGTGCTGCAATTTTCACGGTGAAGCCTTTTGAAGAAATTAGTGAAGCCGAATGGGATCGCGTTTTCGCGGTCAACGTAAAAGGGACTTTGTTTGGGTGTCAGGTCGTTTCGCCTTACATGCGACGCCAGAAATCCGGCCGGATTATCAACTTCTCGTCGCAAGCCGGCAAGACTGGTGGCTTGCTGATCGGCGCCCACTATTCAGCCTCGAAGGCGGCTGTTCTCTGCATGACAAAGACATTTGCGGCGGCATTCGCCCCCGACAATGTGACCGTGAATGCGATCGCTCCGGGCATTATCAACACGGACTTCCTAAACGGTGTTCCTGGCATCGAGAATCTGTTCGCACGCATTCCGCTCGGAAGGCGACCGGGAGAGGCGA
>JBAUVZ010000303.1:0-1914 GCA_049583505.1 Candidatus Sulfotelmatobacter sp. | reverse complement strand
AACCTCTCGCGCAAATCGAGAGGCACTCTTACAGTGAAGTGGGCTGGATCTCGAGACAAAATCTTCTCGGTCTCCGGTCGAGGGAGAACTTTTCTCTTGACATCCCTTTTTATAGAACTCATTGACCATCCGCCGACACCCCGACCAGTTGTGACAGCGCCAAAAAATTGGTCTCAATCGGTGCCCTGGCTTACTGGGCGGGCGTTTCCGCTCAATTTGCAGGTTCAATCTGTCACAACAGCTAACCGAAATACCCATAAGGCAGCTTTTGGGGAAGAAGAATGTCCGGAAATTGGGAGCAACTTGAGAGCAAAACTCCCTGTTTGTGGCACTTCTTGGGTACCCGAAAAACGCAGGGAACAAGGCAGATCAGGGGTTAGTAAAGCACTCCGTTCATTTTCACACGGTGGAAGTCATAGGTTCGAATCCTATAGCGCCCACCATTTCTTTCTTCTCCTTCCAAGCGGGGCCTCGGGAGAGTTTCTGGTCACTTCCTCGTATAGCTGACCCTCCAGATCGAGTTCGAGCCGTCGTCGCTTACCAGCAAAGAGCCATCTGGAGCCACCGTCATGCCCACTGGACGTCCCCACACGTTGCCATCCGGCAGCACGAAGCCGGTGAGGAAGTCTTCATACTCACCACTGGCGTGGCCGGTCTGGTGCAAAGGCACGCGGATCACTTCATACCCCACGCGCACCGCCTTATTCCAGGAACCGTGCTCAGAGGCGAAAATGTCTCCTTTGTACTCCGCCGGGAACTGCTGGCCTTGATAGAAAGCAAACTCCAGCGAGGCATTGTGCGGTTGCAGCAGCACATCTGGAACGATTGCTTTGTCCTTCAATTCCGGATGCTTGCCCTGATGCCGCGGATCCTGATGCGGGCCCATGTACCACCACGGCCAGCCGTAGAAACCGCCTTCCTGTACGTGCGTGA
Source organism: Candidatus Sulfotelmatobacter sp. (assembly GCA_049583505.1). GTDB lineage: Bacteria > Acidobacteriota > Terriglobia > Terriglobales > Acidobacteriaceae > Sulfotelmatobacter. The sequence continues at coordinate 981 of JBAUVZ010000303.1, read as the reverse complement.
TATAGTCGGGGACGAGGTTATCGCCCAGCGCATCGCGCTCGTTTACCGAGCACCACAGCTCACCGGTTTCAGAATTCACCGCAATCCCGCCTCCGGCATTGCGAATGCCGTAGGCATACACACTCAGCACGCAGTTGGCAGGATCGCATGTCAGAATGTCGGCGCGATTTTTTTCGCCTGGGTGAGTATCGGGATCATCGACGTTCGACGCCGAGCCCACCGCGACAAACATTTTCTTGCCATCCTTAGAAAACGCAACCGCCCGCGTCCTGTGCCCGCCTCCCCCCGGCAGATCGGCGATATGCTCAGGAGTGCCTCCCGCCTTCAGATCTCCGTTGTGATAAGCGAAGCGAACCACTTCGCCGGTGCTGCCCACATAAAGCCATTGCGGATCAGGACCCGGCGGATAGAACGCCAAGCCGTAGGGACCTTTCAGGCCGCTGGCGAAAATGGCCGACTGCTCAGGCTTGCCGTCGCTGGTGAGCCCTCGAAACACCTGGATGCGCCCGGGGTCGGTCTCGGCGAGAAAAATATCGCCGTTCGGGGCCGTACGCAGTGTTCTGGGATTGTCGAGCCCGGCAGCGTACAACTCCACCTTGAATCCGGGAAGCGCCACTGGCCAAGCATTTTCTGGCCGCGCCACCAGTTCCGGACCGTTATCGGCCGATTGGGTGGCATACGGTTGCGGAAGATCGCTCACCGTGATCTTGCGCACCGTGCCCGGCTTCTCATAGCGAAAGTCGGTGAATGGCGGGGTTGGCGGCGGTGCCTTCAGCTTGGATGCGGCTGTGTCCGGCTGCGCGGCTGCCGATTCCGGCTCCGCATTCAGTGCCGGCAAGACTGAGGTCACATATGTAACGATCTTCCAGCGCTGGCTCGCCGGCAAGAATGCCCACGAGGGCATCCCGTTATCCTTGTCGCCCCGAGTGATAAACCAGAACACTTCCCCAGGCTTGACGGAATCGAGCTTGCCATCCACCA
>JBAUVZ010000302.1:0-18028 GCA_049583505.1 Candidatus Sulfotelmatobacter sp. | reverse complement strand
CTAAGATCGAGGACTGTCGGTTCGAGTACTTGTTTCCGACTGAAAGCCAATAGTTGGCGAGTCACCGTAGCGGCTTTGGAGCTGGCATCTTGGATACGGGTGGCGTATTCAACTACCTTCTTAGGGTCAGCAGAGGACTCGTCCAGAAGCTGTGCGTACCCGCTGATAATCATGAGCAGGTTGTTGAAATCGTGGGCGACTCCGCCCGCTAATCGGCCGACGGCTTCCATCTTTTGGGCGTGTTCAAACTGCTTCTGGAGAGATCGATGTTCGGTAATATCCTCAACAAAGACTTCGAACCCGTCCGGAAGCTCGTCATCATCTGGCAGGCGCCGCCCACCGAGTCGCACTGTGATCGTTTTCCCATCTTTACGCTTCCACTTGGTCTCGTAACCAACCGCGGGATCTTCGGATGCATAATCACGAGCGCGTTGCTGCTCCGTCGAATCGAGATAAACGTCCGCACCTGTATTGAGGCCCAGCACCTCGTCTGGACCTTGGTAACCAAGCATAGCTGCGAAGGCTGAATTTGCCATGGCGATGCGACCATTCTGGTCAACGCGAAAAATGCCATAAGGTGCGCTCTCAATAATTGAGCGATACCTTGATTCCGATCGCCTCAGAGCTTCCTCGGACTTCTTGCGCTGAGTAATATCGAAAAAGGTGACAACGCTACCTAGAACCCGACCGTTGCGGTGTACGGGATAAGACCAGTACTCAGCCGGGAAGCTAGTTCCGTCCGCGCGCCAAAGAACTTCGTCCGTCACATGCGTCCCCTTCCCCTGCCGGAAAGCTTGGAAAATCTTGCATTCCTCCTCGGGGTAGGTGCGCCCATCCGGCCGGGTGTGGTGCATCAGCGCATGCATGTTCTTTGCAAGTAGTTCCGAGTCGCGCCTGTAGCCCAACAATCGAAGACACGCTGCATTGCAGAGTGTGCAAGCTCCATCAACATCAATGGAGTAGATCGCCTCCGCAGTGGAGTCGAGCAGCAATTGCAACTGCTCTTTGGCCTGCAGCTCCAAATTCAACTTGTGAATCTGGCCCTCTACGCGTTTCCTTTCGCTAATGTCGCGAATCGCGGCCGTTACATAGGTTCCCTCTTCTGTCGCTAGTGGACTGAGACTAATCTCGACGGGAAACTCTTGGCCATCCTTGCGAATAGCGTAGAGTTCCGGGCCTACCCCTAGCGCTCGTACGCGGGGATCACTGAAATATGCTGCCCTGTGGTCTAGATGTCGATCTTGAAAGCGGGCAGGAATCAGTCGCTCGACCGAATGACCAAGCAGGTCCTCGCGGTCGTATCCGAACAGTTTTTCTGTCTGAGAATTGATGAGGACGATTTTCCCAGCTTCATTGACGATGACCATCGCGTCTGGCGTCGACTCAAGCAGTTCACGAAAGGGGAGGATATTAGTAGTCTTCACAGCAATTTACGCATGCCACGTCATAGGGGCACACATTTCTCTCTCTATTGGCGTGACCTCGTCTCGGCCGACTGCTTCGGACGTTGCCGCGATATTGCTTCCTTCCGAAGTGCGCACGAGGCTCCTGCCGTTGGAGAGATCTCTGTTCACAGGGGACTCTCTGTCCCAAAGCGCAGGTCGCGCACCACGCAACTCTCGCGGCGTATTGTCACCCTGAAAGTTAGTATTGTTCACCGGTAACTCTCTCCCCCTGAGACTGCACTCCGTGACTGAGAACTTTGCAATGTCTAGGATGCACCACGTGAACAGGAACAGACACCAAGCGTTGGCAACGGTGGGGTAACAGAAAGAGCGATGCTTCTACTACCTTAGTTTACGGGCTCTTGCTGGGAGAAACTTGGAGCCTTTGAATCATCTTGACCAGATCGGCCAGAGAGTTTGCCTGCATCTTCTCCATCGCGCGGCTGCGGTGGATCTTTACAGTATTTTCGGCAGTTCCAATCTGAGCCGCGATCTGCTTGTTAAGCATGCCTGAGACGACCATGCTGACGACCTCACGCTCTCGGGGACTCAACGATTCGAAGCGCTCCCGCAGTGCTGTAAGCTCCGCCTCTTGTTGGCGTCTGCCCCGATCCTTTTCGAGAGCGAGGTGAATCGCATCCAAGAGATCCTGCTCGCGGAACGGTTTGGTGAGAAACTCTACGGCTCCCGCCTTCATGGCTCGCACAGTCATGGGAATGTCGCCGTGCGCAGTTATAAAGATGATCGGAATATGAATGTTAGCCTCGGCCAACTCGTGCTGGAAATCGAGCCCACTGATCCCTGGCAACCTGATGTCGAGGACGAGACAACTGGGTGCATCCGGACGCTTGCTTAACAGGAACTCCTGTGCGGACCCGAACAGCTCGACTTGCAAACCTACCGATCCGATGAGGCGCTTGATCGAACGACGAACCGAGGGATCGTCATCGACCACGAAAACGATAGGTGCGCGCTCGTTCATGAAACACTGTTCCCATCGGTTGGCAGAGTGAATTGGAAGAGCGCACCAGAGGAACCGGGTACGGTCCACAAACGACCACCATGGGACTCGATGATGGAGCGGCTGATCGACAATCCCATTCCGACACCGTGCGGCTTGGTGGTGAAGAATGGTTCGAAGATACGGCCTACCTGCTCCGGGTCGAGTCCTTTTCCAGAATCCTGAACTTGGATCAGTACAGCATCCGCTTGCTTTGCCGATTTGACGAGAAGCTCCCGTGGCCGGTCAGGGAGCGTACGCATTGCTTCAATGCCGTTGATGACTAGGTTGATCAAGACCTGCTGTAATTGCACACGGTCGCCTAGTATGCGTGGCAGATCGGCGGCAAGGTCGAGCTGTACGGAAACACGGTTTCGGGTCGCCTCATGACGCACAAGAACGGTGACTTCCTGAATCACCTCATTGATGTCCAGTTCAACCCTATCAGGAGCGCCCTTCTGCAACAGCGCGCGAATTCGCGAAATGACGGCGCTGGCTCGGGTTCCGTCATCCACAATCTCCGCAATTGCCTCGCGCAACTGCTCCAGATTCGGCGCTCCACTTGCGACTTGGCGCAGAGCAAAATTGCCGTTGTTGACGACTGCGGTTAGGGGTTGGTTGATTTCGTGGGCGATGGACGCGGTCAGTTCACCCATGGTTGCGATTCGCGCCACATGGGCTAATTCCAGTCTGGTTTCGGTCAGGGCCAGTTCCAAGCCCTGAGCGTCGAATCGCCGGTCCACGAGGGATGACAATACCGCCAAACCAAGGACTTGCAAGGTAGCGGCAGCGATTCCGAGCGTACCCAGGAACGAGATGCTCACCGCATGCGACTGGTCCAGAGCGGGGGCTGCGGGAATAAAGGTGGCCGCAGCCATTCCGGTGTAGTGCATGGCTGAGATGGCCACGCCCATGACCAAGGCGCTTCCCAGCTTCCGCCAAGCGCTGTTCTGTGGCTCATCCCGAAAGTAAAATGCCAGCCACAGCGAAGCAAACGAAAATACGACTGCCAGTACCACGGAGAGGGCTACCAGGCGAAAGTCAAACCGGCATTCCGCAGGCAAACGCATAGCAGCCATGGCGATGTAGTGAAGGGCTGCAATGCCGCAACCCATCATGGCGCTGCCCATCAAGGCGTAAGTGAGTCCCATTCTTCTTCGACTCACGACCACCAGGGCGAAAGCAGAACAAAGGATCCCCACCAGGAGCGAAAGCAGAACCGTAGGCCAATCGTATTCTACCGGGACGGGCAAGCGGAAGGCGAGCATTCCGATGTAGTGCATCGCCCAAATGCCGATGCCCATCGCGGTACTTCCGCCGATCAACCAAGTCAACTGTGCTCGACCGCGCGTTGCTGTCACCCGTCCGGCAAGATCGAGAGCCGCATAGGATGCGGATATCGCAATCAAGACCGAGAGAGCGACCTGCGGAAGGTCGTATGAGCCAGTCAACGCCGCGTTTCCAGAGATCATCAATGAGGATCTCCTCTGCCGGCTTAGAAAGCCCAACAGTCACCGTAAAATCAGCACGTCTTCACCACCACTAACGTAAGATCGTCAGCAAGCACCTTTGATTCTCGAAACTGAGTAACTGATCCATAAATCGTCTCGATGAGCTCGCTCGCGTTCTGTTGCAAATGCAAACGAACGGTCTCTGACAACCGTTCTGCCGAGTATTGTTCTCCTGCGGGATTCTCAGCTTCGACCGCACCGTCCGTATACAAAACGAGAACGTCTCCCTGGCGAAGACTGATCTTCTCACTCTCGTATTTCGAATCGGGAAGCACACCCAGCACTGGGCCTCCTTTGTCCAGTGGACTCGGATCCGTGCCGGCGCGAATCAGCAGCGGCGGATTGTGCCCCGCCTTTGTATATTCCAAGGAACCCGACTGTGGGTAGAGCTTTCCATAAAACAGCGAAATGAACCGGTGCCCGCCGGTGATCTGACAAACGACGTTGTTGAAAGTTTGCAGAAGATCGCTGGTGCTCGAAAAGCGTGCCGCGTCCATGCGCAAAGCAACCTCAATGGAAGGCATCAACAGACCCGCGGCAACCCCTTTTCCGGAAACATCAGCAACCACCACGGCGATCTCGTCTGCGGGAAACTCAATGAATCCGTAGTAGTCCCCCGCCACCGTTTTGGCTGGGTACATTCGCGCCGCGAAGTCAAAACCCGGGACCTGCGGAATGGAACGAGGCAGGATGCCCTGTTGCACCTCGGCAGCCAACTCAATTTCGTTTGCCAATTCGTCGCGTTGTCTTTCGGCCAATTCCGCTAGCCGTCGTCGCTGCGCTCCCAGTTGATTCACAACGACGACAACGAAAACATATCCAAGGAGGGTTATCGCGTCCTTTAACAAGTGTTCGGTTCCGACATCGCGCATGGAACCGACAAGATCGTGCAGAACTAGGCAGACAATCGAAAGCGCAAGACCAATGCGAAGCGGATAGACCAGAGCGCTCAGAGCTAATGGCAGGAAATACAGAGGAGCGAGCGAAACTGGGGCCACGGATTTGTCCGCGTAGGCCACGGCAGAGACCCCCGCCAGCACCACAACGGTGAGAACGAGAACGCTCATCCTTTCATTGATGTAGGGGCCTTCGGTCGTGACCCTGCGAAGAACGGTCGACCATCGGGAGGGCGTCATAGCGTCAAGTGACCACCAGTTTGCAACGCCTCATTCACGCCCGTCACCTTCAGATAGACCCAATCCTTAGGCTTACAGAGACTAACGCTGATCTCAAATCGCTTCAATGGATTAGCCCCCAAACGGAGCGGCGCTCCATGATCAACAGTGAGGGGCTGACCGTTAAAGTGTGTGGCTAGCACAGATTTATCAAATCAGGCGGCAACAGTCCAGATGTTCGACTGAATCAGAGTCAGTCCACCTACGTCCACCAGTCCGGTACCGGCCTTTCCTAGTTGCTGTCTGCTACTCTTGTTGTAAGCACGCTGGGAGGCCAATCGCCATCCGTTGTCACCTGAAAACTGGCTTTCTGGCGAATATCGTCTGAAGAACCTCCAATCATTACATCAAAAGTTCCACGGCTTATCCCGAAAGCATGCTTGTTTGGGTCCCACGACGAGAGTTGTTCAGCGGACAACAAGAAGCTGACTGTCATCTTCTCGCCGGCATCCAGATTGATGCGCTCAAATCCCTCCAATTGTTCGTGCGGCCACTTCGCGCCCGAATCGGCATGGTGCACGTATAACTGCACAACCTCTGCACCCTCCCGCGTTCCGGTGTTCTGGACATCAACGCGTACATGCACTTGTCCGTTACTCGCGATCTGGGAGGGAGATATTTTCATGTTGTTATAGCCAAAGGTTGTGTAGCTCAGGCCATGACCAAATGCGTATTCTGGTCTTTCATTGAGGTACATATAGGTAAAGCCCTTGCTAATATCGTATTGGGTCATCGGCGGCAGGTCCCGATCGCTTGAGTACACGGTGTAGGGGAGCCTGCCACTCGGGTTATAGTCTCCGAAGAGCACATCGGCGATCGCTGTGCCGCCTTCTTCGCCTGCCCAAAACATGTCCAAGACGGCCGGAATGTCCATCTCACGCGAACCCTGTCTCTTCCCTCCGAACGAAGGCCGGGCAAGCGAGACAGGGCCACCGTTGAGCAGCACGACAACCGTCTTTGGATTCGCTTTAAGGACCCTTTGTAGCAGTCTCAACTGCACTGGCGGCAGGGTAATGTATTGACGGTTTATACCCTCACTTTCCAGCAGTTGATTTGTTCCCAGGAACAGGATGGCAACGTCGGCTTGCATTGCGACGGACACTGCATCCGTGAAGCTTGTCTTAGGGTTTCGAATTTTAACAATCCCGCTACCGCTCGCGTACAGCACCTGCGTTCCAGGCCCCACCTCTTTCCGAATGCCGTCGAGCGGTTTCACAAACTTGGAATATAGCCCGGTGTAGTCGGCTCCCGTCTGCGCATAGTCTGCGAATGGGCCGATCACCGCAAGAGTCTTGATCGCACTTTTATCCAAGGGCAGGAAATGGTTCTCGTTTCTAAGCAGCACAATTGATTCTTGTGCCGTACGCAAGGCGAGTTGCCTGTGGGCCGGCGAGTCGATCACATCTGGAGCGAGCTTCGTGTAGGGAACCATCCCAGGAGGATCGAACTCGCCGAGCCGAAAGCGCACTCTCAACACCCGGCGAAGCGCGTTGTTGATATCCCTTTGAGTCAGAAGTCCCTCGGCTAGCGCCGTCGGAAGAGCGCGCGCATAGGCCCCGTCGTCAAGATCGCTGCCAGCGAGCACGGTCTTTGCCGCGGCTTCCGCGAGAGTCGGGTACTTCTTATAGGCTGATACAAGGTTCTGCACAGCACCGCTATCGGGGACTACAAATCCGCTAAAATTCCACTCATTGCGAAGGATTTCTGTTAGGAGAAGCTTATTTTCTGCGTTTGGTATCCCGTTTATGCCGTTGTACGAGGACATAATCGACGACGCGCCACCCGCCATAATTCCCGCCTTGAACTGCGGCAGGTAATAGTCCCTCAGCATGCGCTCGCTTACCACATCCGAGTCCGTCTTGATGCGGTTTCTCTCATCGTCATAGGCCGCGTAGTGTTTGAGGGTGGCCGCCAGCTCCAGGTACTTCGGGTCGTTGCCCTGCAAGCCTTTCACGTAGGCGACCGTCGTCCGCGAAACCAGAAGCGGATCTTCGCCAAATGTTTCCCAGATCCGTCCCCAGCGGGGATCGCGATCCATGTTTATCACGGGCGAGCGATAGACGAGTCCGTTATGCCAATACGTCTCTCCGTTCGCGGTAATCGTGTTGGCCTGCCCGTCGATATATTCGGTCCTGCCCGAGACGTTGGGCCAGTAGTTGTTCACCGCCCTGCCTTCATCGGCGATGGCCCCTGCCACCCCGTGGATCAATGTTGGATCCCATGTCGCCGCCATGCTGATTGGCGCTGGGAACATAGTGGTCGGCTGGCTCCAAACGATTCCGTGTAAGCATTGGTTCCAACCGTTCATCGCTGGAATCTTCAATCGTCCTATCGCTGGAGCCGCGGTGCTAAGGAGCGAAGTCTTCTCGCTAGGAGTGAGGAGCCGGATCAGATCATCGACGCGCTTGTCGATGGGCTGTGAAGGATCGAGATAGACGGACTGCGCGCTCAGCCAAAGCGGCAACCCACAAGTCAATACCAGAATCCCAAGAGCAAACGGTTTCATCTTCTTCCTCTTCAGTTATTCCTGAGCGATAAATCGTTAGAAAAGCTGCTTCAACGCGAATTGGAGATACCTCGGCTCGTTGCTCGTACTCGTGACCTGCCCGCCGTTGGAGGCATGAGTCGTTGTTGTGCTAAGGGCAGAAAAATACGCAGAGTTTGGCACGTTAAACGCCTCGAACCGGAATCGTAGCTACGAACCTTCGGTGACCGAGAACTCTGCGAAGATGGACCTGTCGATTTCGTTCTCCTGTGCTTGTGGCGTACCCGCTTCAGTAAGCGCTGCTTTCTGGTTGTCCAGCCTGCGGTTCAATTGCCGTTCGCCGAATCTCTCGCAGGCGCGGAGAAAATCGACAGATATCCGCGGTCTGGCGCGCCCGCCACTTAAACTGATGTGCAACATCTGTCGTAGCGTCTGGCGATAAAAGGATGCGCTGGAGTGTCAGCGCCTGGACGGTGCTCTAAGTCCCGGTCCGCCTCAGGGAGGAACGCAGTTGTGCAGTCCCTACGAGACTGCGGGCAACGAAGACTCAAAGAGCAATTAGACATGGCATAGGTTTCGCTAGGCGTCTACGCTTTCTCCGCCGGCAGGCTCAACCGAGAAGAAGCCCCCAAGAAGTCACAGCCTCGCAGCCGGCCGCGTCGGAGTGAGAAAGGCTGCGATCGTCGCTCATCCGTTGAAGTCTCAATCGATTTTCGAGGAAGCAGGTTATCCATGAATCGGCTCATTCGACGTCACTCTCTTCGCATCATTTTTCACTAGGCCAGACGGAGGCCGGTCCGCCGGGGCGGAAGCCCATTCTTTGTTGGGGTTGCTACCCATACGAAAATGTAGATCGCCCCCTGCAACGATCTCAGCATGCGTCAACCAAGAACGGGTCAATTCCTTGCCGTTCAGTTTTGCGCTTCGGATATAGACGTTCTCCCATGAGTTGTTTTCGGCAACGATGATAAATCTGGAGCCTGTAGCGGGGTTATGGATGGTGACTCGATCGATCAGTGGACTGCCGACGATATACACACCTGTGGCAGCGTTGACCGGATAGAAGCCTAGCGCGGTGAATACATACCAGCTCGATAACTGTCCGCAGTCGTCGTTGCCCGGAATACCGGCATGCGTGTTGTTGTAGAGCGCCGCCACTTTGCGCACCCAATACTGCGTCTTCCACGCCGCGCCAGCGAAGGGAAATAGGTACGGATTGTGATTGCTCGGTTCATCGCCCTGGGCATCCTGGCCTACCATTCCTGTGACGTCGGGCCGGGAATCATACACGTACGACGGAGCAGTAAACAAAGCGTCGAGTTTGGTAATGAACGGCGCATCGCCGCCATAAAGATCGATCAGGCCTTGCACATCATGCGGCACGCTGAAGCTGGCCTGCCAGGCATCGCTCTCATCGTATTCGTCATATTCCCGGTCAGGCCGAAAAGGCTCACGCCATTTGCCATCTTCAGTCTTGCCCCGCATGAAGCCGGAGACGGGGTCAAAGACGTTCTTGTAGTTTTGCCCCAGCATGTAGAACATTGCAGCATCGTCGTGCTTACCCAACAGCTCGGCCATCGCCCCTGCGCACCAGTAGTCGTAGGCCAGGTCGAGAGTGCATGACACAGCGTTTGAAGTGCCCACCGGAATATAGCCGTAACGACGAAACTGCTCTTCCAATTCCTTATTGCCTTGGGCCTCCGCGCCCGTCAGTGCAGTATCACGAATGGCAGCGTAAGCGGCTTGTAGATCAAAATCGCGGAACCCCCGAACGTAGGCTCCCACGATCATGCCGGCAGCGTGAAATCCAGTCATACTCCATGTTTCATTGCCCCACAACGGCCACATGGGCAGCGAGTGCTGGTTAAGCTGCCGGTAGTCAGCCAGCAACGTGCGGATGATGTCGTTGGTCCGATGCGGTTGCGAAAGCATGATGAACGGAAACTCGCCGCGATAGATATCCCAGATCGACAGCGTCGTGTATTTGGTAAAGCCGGGATTGGGATGATTCTTGCCATCCTGTCCCCGGTAGGTTCCATCCACGTCGTTGAATGTTGCGGGAGCGACAAGGCCGTGGTATGCGCCGGTGTAGAAGGTTTGACGAAGCGCTTCGTCCGAAAAACTGGCATTCAATACGGCAAGCGCCTTACTCCAATCTTGACCGATCTGGTGCATTACGGCGTCAAAGTCCCAGTGAGGGATCTCCGCGGCCAGGTTCTTCCTCGCACCTTCGATGCTCGTGGGGGATATTCCCAAGCGAATCACCAGGGGCTCCGAGGCCGGCGCATGACTGAGGATGACTTTGATTTCCTCGCCGGAGTATTCGCTTGCCGCAGAGGGTGAACTGATCTTCCCGTTCACATTGACCTCGACGGCAGCGGCCGGGCGCGAGAATTCCATGACGAAATACACTTGCCGATCTGCCGCCCATCCGTGAGTGGATCGCTTGCCACTTACGCAGGAATTGCTTTCAATATTGAGTTCCGAATGGTAGACCTTGCACCCCAAACCATGCGCCAGGTCTATGATTACTCCCTGACGAACGCCTGCCGACAATTTGGGGTAGCTGTACCGGTGCATCCCACAACGGGTGGTCGCAGTGAGCTCTGCCCGCACGTCCGGCGTTTCCAAGTGCACGGAGTAATATCCCGCGCGCGCCTCTTCCCGCTGATGCGAAAAGAAAGAACGATAGCCTGGCGCCGGTCCATCGAAGACCCAGCCGGAGTCGAGTCCCCGCGCCTCGATCTGCATCTTGGCCTCATCCTCCGGAATGCCCGCTTTCCAACCCCAATTCTTACCTTCGACCAGCGGCATCACCAGAACATCGCCAAGGTCGATGCCTCCGGTCCCTTGGAGGTGGGTATGGCTGAAGCCCGCCACCACATTGTCCCGAAAGTGGTAGCCCGAACAGTGCTGCCACTCATAGTAGTCTCCCGGTCCGTTCCAGTTGGCTTCCGGAAGTCCACTCGTGTCCGGACTCAACTGCACCAATCCAAAAGGCGCCACAGCTCCGGGAAACGTGTGTCCGCGCCAGCCGGTGCCAATGATGGCCCGCACATCGCGGATCGCTTCCTGGTCCGGAATCTTTCCTGCCTGAGGTGTGGTCTCCTCGGCTGCCGCTTCCTTTGCCCCAGCGAAAACGACGGCCGGAGCCAACGAACCGGCCGCAGCCGCAGCACATGCCTTCAGGAATTCGCGCCTTCGCAACCGAAAAATCTCTCGGTTCATCGCAAATACTCTCGCCGCTGGCTGCTCAATCCATCCATCTCGCATGACGCGCTGAGGTGATTGCTCTCCCCTATTGATGGGCCGTATCCTTGGTGCGCCACTTTGCGGTGAGCTCCTTATCCGACAGAGCTTTGATGTAGACTCCGCCAACCACGCTGCGGGCTTGAAATTCAAGTTGTTTTCCGGTTTTGGTGTCGTACCAGTCGGTCAAAGGGACGCGGCTAGGTGTTTCATTGATCCACCGATAGATAGGATCGATGAGCGCGTTGAACTGTTCTGGGTTTGATGCGAGCGTGGCGGTCCAGACCGACCAGTCAAGTTTTGTATAGTCAGCCCGGATGTCGAGCGGGAGGCCGTAACGATTGATTTTCCCCACGTAAAATGCAACCTCGGTCTCGCGAACAGTCTTAGGGAACAAGTTGTAGCCAAGGACTTGATCCCACACCAGATTGTATTTCTGGCTCCATGTGCCGGGACTGTTGAATGCCAGCTTGTAGTGGTCGTGTTCTTGAGCCATGCCAACCCACTTCGCTGCCATGCTTTTCGCTGTGGCGTCGTACTCCCTGGCAACGTCTTCCTGGTTAAGAAGGTGCGCAAGATCAGAGTAGGCTTCCAGCGCTTCGATCGCCTTGATGGAGAGATTGGCATTGTGGGCAACGTGCCCGGCAAAGTCGTCGGTGGTGAGTTGATTCTCGGGGTCGAGCCCCTTCGCCCTCAGATATTGAGCCCATTTTGTAAGCTGCGGCCAATATTGTTCCGCAAGCTTCGCGTTGCCCTCGGCCCGTGCCACCGCATCGCCGAGAATGAGCATGTTGCCGCTCTCCTCCACTGGCATCTGGTCCTCCTCGGTCTTTTCTCCGCCCCCGTAAACCTGCCCATTGGCCAGAGGATACTGGCCAAGGTCATGAGGGGAGAATGGGAATCGCCAGCGCGGAAGGGCGGCGTATGCGAGCACCGGAAGAAGTTGCGCTTCAAGCAACTTCGGCTGGAAGAAGAGAAAAAATGGCGCTGAAGGGTAAAGCACATCGACCGTGGCAATGAAGCCGCCTGAAAAGTTCTCCTTCGCAAAGAGCATCGGATCGCCGTTTACATCGGCAACCAGTTTATGAGCGGCAATTGTCTGCCGGTATGCCAGAACTGCTATCGCCGCGTAATGTTCGCCACCGACCTTGTTCAAATCTGCGACCAACTCCTTATCGAACGCTTTTCCGCGTGTTTCGAGGTTGGAGTATTGACTCTCGGCGGAGTCGAGCATCTCTTCGACGGTCAAATTGTTGCGCTGCCAGTATGGCCGGAGATTCCGTTGCAGATATTGAATGGCGTAGCTGTCGGTATAAGAGACAAGCAGGTGACGCTCGGCAGGCTCGGCGCCAACAGAACCGAAGTTGAGCATCGCCGCAAGATGCGGGCCTGCCGAATCGGCGGATTGAGGCATCCCAACCGAGTCGCTCGCCGGTACCTTGCCCTGAGCCGCGAAGGCATCGATAGGACCGGAAGTAATCACCGTAGTCGAATCCTCATTTCTGGGAATGGCGAGATGAAAGTAGCCCCAATCGATCCGAAGATCGTCGCCCGAGCGGTTGAGAATGTTCTGGTCGCGCGAGCCAACAGAGAGGACATTCAGCAGCGCGGTTTGGTTGCGGAATGACACAACCTGTTCGCTGCGGTCGTTCACGGCAATCACCGGATCGACATCAAGAAGGACTGAAACCCGGTGCGCGGCCCCATCGGTCGACGAGACGCGCCACGTCAGGTAGGTGACTGGCCGCGAAAGCAGATCCAAATCGCTCATGATCGCGGGAGTAAAGAAAGTGAACTCTAACTCTACGCCGCCTTGGCGAAACTCATAACGAGTATGCGTAGGCAAGATTGCAGTGCTCGATTGCTCCATTGCAGGGATCGACTCGGGGTTGTGACCCATGAAGCGGAATGACTTCCCGTCAATGCGAGCGATGCCGGCGATTGGTTGTGCAGCGCCTGTCCAGTGAGTTGTCTCGGAGTCGGCAAGATTGTCGGTCGCGGACCATATGCTGAAGTACGGGTCGTGTGTGATGAGCGGGGTCGCCGGAGCCCGCTGTTGAGACAGAGTGGAGGCAACTCCAAGGGAAAAAACAGAAACACAGGCAACGACTGATGCGACTTTCGTCACTGGATCCCTCTTCGACCGCACACTTTCTCAATGAATCACTGACTTACCGACCGGCGTCTTCGGGATCGAAGAACGACTGGGCGCTGGCTGTATGCTGGAAAGCACAACCTCGACGTCATGCTTACCGGCCAGGGTCGCGGGAACAAAAGCCTCTAGTTGAGCGGCTCCATCCAGCTTGCACTGCAGGATTCTCCTTCCCGCCCCCGTTATCGTGATGTTTAGCACTGCCTGTCGATAATGCACTCCCTGCAACGTAATGGAGCGCAACCCAAGACTGGCTGGAATAGTGGGTTGAAGGCGTATGCCTGCATCCTCGAAGTGCATTCCAAAGAGCACTTCATGCACCATGCGCACGTAACCGGTTGCCGACCACGTCTGGTGGCGAACGGAGTCCCACAGCAATCCTGCCTGAACCCCCCCGTAAGGCTCTCCAGTGTAGGGATGATACATTTCCCGGAAATCGCCCGAGCGCAAGGCCAGTTGGGTTGCGTCAAGAAACTCCTTCGCAAACACGGAGGACTCGCCGACAGAGGCCGCCGCCGTAGCCCAAAATGCGTTTATGAATGGCCAGATGGTTCCGTTATGACGTCCGAAGTTTTGGTTCGTCGGATCTCGGTAGCGCGGGTACGGCGGCCAAGTGCAGGCGATGCCCCATGGCGTTGCGATGGCATGACGAACGATGGCATTCGATTGTTGCTCGCTGCCCACGCCTAGCAAAATAGCAAACGCTTCTCCAAGAGCTTCCTGCGTTGAGTCGATCCTGCCATCCCCATCTCGAAGATAGGCGAAACGATCCAGGTTGGGCATCCATAGAATGTGCTGGATGGCGTCGCGCAGGTTTGCCGCTTTCTTATCTAGGTCGTCAGTTTCCTGCGGTGCAGCTCCAAGCCTCCGCCCCATGACCGCAGCCGCCCGATACGCTCCGTAATAGACGCTATTTGTACTTAGCACTTCCATGTCTGCCGCCTGGGGGTAATCAAAAACATTGTCACCATTTTTGTCATTGAAGGGTGGATCTCGATATGCGGCTTCGCCATCAGCGTAAACGCCCGGCCCTCGAAAAAGTCCTGTGCGTGCATCGTATTCCGTCGACCGCATCGCGGCGAGCGTGCGCAGCGAGACGTCATACGCGCTTTTCAGAAACGGCTGATCTCCAGTAACCTGCACATAATGGAGCGCCGCAAGAATCCATATCACCTTGTCCCAATATTGCCCGCCAATGAATGGCCCATCCGGAGTAAAGTCAACCTCATGCCACAGGGTGCGCTTAGCAATCTCCGGAATCAGCAGAGACGCGGCATTCCAACTGTTAATGGACGAGTCCCTCGTCCAAGTTCCATATCCCTGCCCGGCTTCGAGCAATCCCTGATGAAGGTTGTATTCCATCACACGCAGGGCAAGCTGGTAGGCCTCGGCAAACTCAGCGACCGGCGCGCCCTTGATTTCCAGTGCCGGCGCCGGGATCCAACGATCTTCCTCTGCGGGCAGAAAGCTGACCCATGCGGGCTGTCCGATGGTGAACGTCGCGCTCAACTGTGCGCTTGAGGAACCACCTGCAAATACTGTGTAGGGTCCCGGTTCCACATTCCACTGCCGTTTTGCATTCCATACCGCAAGCTGGCGCTGCTTGAGCGGGAAGGTAAGCGTTCTGCTCTCTCCCGGCTGAAGGTGGATGCGCTGGAATCCCTCAAGCCCTTTATCGAGGGTAATAACGCTGCTGACATCATGATGCAGGTAGAGTTGTGCAACCTCATCTCCTTCCAGCTTGCCGGCGTTGGTGACAACGACCGTAACCATCAGGTCGTCTTTTGAATTTGGTTCCGGTGCATGTACCACAAGGTCGGAGTAGCGAAAGGTGGTGTAGCTCAAACCGTAGCCGAGCGCAAACAGCTCTTCGCTAGTGTGGTCGCGGGCGTCCTCGTCGTGCAACTCCTCCTGCGGCTCTACCTCCGCATCTTCAGCGGCGGAGAGTGCGGTCGGCAGCCTTCCCGCGGGATTGCTTGTGCCAACAAGAACCGCAGCTATGGCGCGCTCTCCCGACTGTCCCGGCGACCATGCCTCCAGAATCGCGGGAATGTGCTTCGCAGCCCAAGGCAACGTTCTCTGGAATTTGCTTTCATAGATGATTACCGTGTTTTCGTTCGCCGCGAGGATCGCCTTCAGAAAAGTACCTTGCTCGCTTTGTGATTGGAATGCCTTTCCGCTCTTGGCCCCAGGCGGTGCGGTGGCGGCATCGCGCAGAACAATGAGAACAATATCCGCATTCTTCACATGAGACACGGTCGAATCCGTGTCTCTGCCGTCGTCTGGCATGACCTGCGCATCCGGGAGCAATTTCTGAATCTCCTCGGCAAGCGTATCCGCGGGCGGAGCCGTGTTGATCCTCTTCGCGTCATCGCCTTCTGACGGCGGCTCAATGACAACAATGTGCCTTGACGCGTGCGACAACGGCAGAAGGTGGTTCTCATTGCGAAGCAAGGTCAGGGATTGAACGGCTGTTTCGAGAGACACATCGTATGCACTAGGCACGGTATTAGGCTTAGGCTCGGAGGACGAATTGGGATCGTCGAACAATCC
Organism: Candidatus Sulfotelmatobacter sp.; assembly: GCA_049583505.1. Lineage (GTDB taxonomy): Bacteria > Acidobacteriota > Terriglobia > Terriglobales > Acidobacteriaceae > Sulfotelmatobacter. The sequence continues at coordinate 2,458 of JBAUVZ010000302.1, read as the reverse complement.
CATGCGGAACTTTGCGCGGAGAACATCACCCACAGCGTAATTGAGAGTCTCCGGTGAAACCACTCCAAACTTCACGCAGTCGCCGATGATGTTTGCCAGCGCTTCGTCCTCATAGTCGTTCCACTGCATTTCTGTACCTGAGTTCAGCGCAAGGCAGATCGTGTCATTTGGAGTTGCTCCGATGTGCTGCGTTTCAAGTAAACTACGGATTGATCCCGGAGCAGCCAATACCACTCCGTGAAAGTTCCATTCGTTGCGTAAGATGTCCTTCAAAAGTCCGGCATTGGCGGCCATGGGAACGCCATCAATTGCGCTGGAGCCTATAACGACCCCCATGGCATTTCCTTCGCGCAAGACAGGCTCGAATGGCTTCAGGAGATCCATCCGCAATTCCCGCTCGCCAACCTGCAACGACTTCGCGCCAGGCCCCGAGGCCGTACCCCTCGCAAAATATGCGGGGAACGCCATCACAGAATGTGCCGCATTTGCCAGTTCGCCTTGCAGGCCCTGCACGTAAGCGCGCCCCATCTGGCCGATGAGCCACGCATTCTCGCCAAAGCGTTGGTCTACCGGTGTCGATGGCAAGTCAGCTGTAAAGCTGAAAAGCGGGAAGATCACTGAGTTGATTCCGAGAGCTCGTTGGCGAGTGGCAAAAATGCTCCCAGCTTGCTTGGCCAGTTCCACGTTCCAGGTTGCGCAGAGATTTGTCAGAGCAGGAGCGCCGTGCATTTCGGCATTCGCGAATGAAGCTGCGCCGACGGCCAGAGGCGGAATTCCCAGTCTGGAATGTTTCGTCACCCAATCCTGAATTCCATTGGCCGGACCGCTGTCCAGCAAGATGCCTCCAATCCCAGGCGTGGTCCAGGAGGGCTGGCCTGGCTGCTGGTTCGCAACTGCAGTTCCAACTGGCGGGACAAGCAACCCTGGCGGAATTGGAACCATGTCGAGTTGGTGCGCTTTCTCCGCGAAGCCCATGCGATCCAGCAGATCCTGCACACGCTGGTCTACAGACAACTTGCTTTGCCTATAAGGGGGAACCGCATCCGGAGCGGTCTGCTGCTGGGCATGGAGATGCATGGGAGCCGTACCCGCAGCTCCTAACAGAGCCCAGAGGACACACTGGAACCCAGTGCGATGGATTGAAAATTCATGAAAACATCGCGGCATCGTGTGCCGGCGTAGGCGCAAGATCATTCCCTTTTTCACCTTCCCTTGCATGGTTCTCACCTTCCCCTGCATGGTTCTCACCTTCCCCTGATCTCTTTTTGTCCATTCGTCGAAGGCATCCGATAACTATCAATCCAAGCCAAGAGTCACGTTCATTTCTCGCTACTAGACGATGTGCCTGCCAGAGCCCTTAGTGGCAGAGAGCATTCGCCTCTGCTTTTGTTACAAGAACCCGGGAGTATTGGCATCCACGGTTCCGCTACCATGCCTCCTATTGGCGAGATTTGCCCCCGAGGTCCACGTAGACTGGGCTTCCATTGTCGTAGCGACATTCGTTCAGTAACCACGTAAACTCAATGATGTTCAAAGGCGAGAACAACGATTCCTGAACTCCGTCGGCTGCCGGAGTCTTGTTGATGGCTTCGACGAACGTTCCAACTTGAATGCTTTCGCGTAACACGCCGGCTATGAACAAGACGGCTTGCGAATTTTGTTTGGCATCGATCAGGCCGTATGCAGTGAAGTTCACATCCGGATACTTATAATTCTCAAACCCCAACCCACTTTTGCCCGGACGAAACCCTTGATTGAAATAACTCATCAGCCGCGCCTCAATGTCTGGAGAGAATTGCCGTATGGCAAGAGCTTGGGTAATGTACGCAGAAAACGATTCCTTGCTTGGCTCAACGCGATCGTCTCGGGAAACCCGCTTGTCCTTCGTGAAGAAGTACTGGTGTATCTCCGTTGGGTCCGAGAAGAACCACCTCGCGCTGCTCTCAGCCATCTGGGTCTGCTTGCTCCGCCACATTTGCGCATCAGATGAGTCTCCTATTTCAGCGCAGATCAGATTCGCAAAGTCCACGTCATATATCCAGGATGCTGTGAATTCCAAATCCTTTTCATCCGCGATATTGTGATCTACATATATCCAGCGGGGATTCTCCTCTTCCCATAAGAGATTCTTCCTTATGGCTGGGTAGAGTCCCTGAAGCAGTGCCCTATCGTGAGTTCTGGAGTAGAGAATCCATGCGGTTTGTGCCTTTCGGGCCGGGAGAGACTCTCCTGCAATCGCGCCATCCTTGTCGACCAGCGACATCAACCCGGAGAATGCCGACCACGCAGCTTTGCAATCGACATAGCAAAGCCATTGATAGCCGAGCAAACTATCCCATTGAGCAGTCCCTGGTGCTCTCGGCTCTCCTTCGTTCCAGAGCGAAGGCTTCCCAGTCATTAACTGGTCATAGGCGAACGACGATTCCGGCAGTTTGCGAACCACATCCTGGATAATGAA
>JBAUVZ010000301.1:0-10396 GCA_049583505.1 Candidatus Sulfotelmatobacter sp. | reverse complement strand
AGCGGCGGCGCAACTACAACTACGACCAGGTGACCGTCGAAGGAACTCTGACCATCAAGAACTATAAAAGCAAGGAAGTGCGCTTGAGCATCGCAGAAAAAGTGCGAGGAGCCGTGGAATCTCAGACTGACGACGGAACGGCCACCAAAGTCACCTTGAAAGCTGGAGAAGAAAGGGTCGTTAAATACCGTTACAAAGTGTGGCTACGAGTTTGAGCGGCCGTTGCGGCCGTTCGCTTTACCCGCCGGCTTTCAACTCCGTCAGCACCTGGCGGGCGATTTCCTTCAGGGTCTCAAACACGCCCACGCCCTGAAATGCGACCGCTTCGACTACGGCCTCATTCTTTTTGCGGAGCTCCTTGTTGAGCGTGTCCGGGGACAAGATATTTGGCAGGTCCCGCTTGTTGAGCTGGAGCACGTAGGGAATCTTATTGAAGTCGTAGCCGTGTTCTTTCAGGTTCGACATCAGGTTGTCGAGCGCTTCCACGTTGGCGTCCATGCGCTGTTCCTGGGAGTCGGCCACGAAGACAATGCCATCCACGCCGCGCAGAATCAGCTTGCGGCTGGCATCGTAGAACACCTGCCCCGGCACGGTATAAAGATGGATTCGCGTTTTGAACCCGCGCACCGAGCCGAGATCGAGCGGCAGGAAGTCGAAGAACAGGGTGCGCTCGGTTTCGGTGGCGAGGGAGATCATCTTGCCCTTCTGCTGTTCCGCGGTCTTCTGGTAGATGACTTGCAGATTCGTGGTTTTGCCGCCCAACCCGGCGCCGTAGTACACGATCTTGCAATTGATCTCGCGGGCTGCGAAGTTGATGAAACTCAAGGCTTTCCTCAATAGCGCGGGCCGCACAACTTCCGCGCACGCCAAAATATCCCTATGGGGGCTTCGGGCTTTTATATCACACGCGGTCGATCCCAGGCAGGTTACTCAGGTGACCCCCTCCCGGCACAGGGGTGGGGAGGGAAAATTGCCGATGATTGATTTCCCGATTGTCGATGGAAAACCCCTAGACTCGGGGCTTTTCAGCGGGCAGCCCACAATCAGCAATCCATATGCAGCAATGGCTACTCCTACCGCGCCGCCGCCGGCAAGGCGTAGTATCCATCCTTGGCGTAAATCTTAAGTCCCGGCCGGTGAACCACTACTTCGATGCTCCGGTATATCGACGCGGTCGTCTGCGTCTTCGGCCGGACCGGCGTGTAGCCCAGCGTGTACTGGCTGCGCGCCTCGCTCATGACCTGGGCGTACATGCTCTCAATCGCGCTCCGGGAAAGCTCGCGGTATTCCGATCCGCCCGTGGCCCGCGCGTACCTGGGCAGGATGTCGTCGGAACCCTGCAGCGGCAGGTGAAAGTGTTCTATCTTGTCATAAACGGGAAGCGCCGCGCTGCCCACTGATACCGCCTGCACCTGGACTTCGTTGGTCAGCAAGACTCTCAGAACATCGCGGTAGCTGGCCTTGCTGCCATACTCCCGTCCGTCGCTGATCACGAAAATGATCTTCCGCCGCGTCCGATCGCGTTTGCGCAAGTCCAGCGCCGCCTGAAGAATGGCGTCGTTCAGCACGTGCGCCTCTTTCGGCGGCGTATTGACCGGCTCCGTCGGACTTCCCACCGGAACTCCATTGATAATCGGCCCGTTCGGCGCCAGCGGACCGTTCAACACCGGCACTCCATTCTCGCGCCCCCGTTCGGTCTTCATCTGATTCAACAGTGCAGTCAGCTTCCGCGTCACTCCCGCAAAGTCGCTGACTTCGCTCACCGTGCTGCTGTAGGTATAAAGCGCCACTTCATCGTAGGGAGCGAATGCCCCCACCAGCGCCGGAAAAGTCTCATTGATTTTTTGCACTTCCGCATCCGGCATGCCCAGATCGAGCAGGATCGCCACTGAAAGTCCGAACGGATCGGCGGTAAAAAAACTTAGCTTCTGTTCCGTCCCGTTTTCCTTCACCGTGAAGTCCGTGGAGAGCAGTCCGTCCACGCGCCGGCCCTGCTTGTCCTTTACCGTGACCGGAACCTGCACGAAGTTAGTGTGCACCACCAGCGTGTAGAGCTGATCCTGCGAGCTTGGGCCTGGTTTCGTCGAACTCCCCGGTGGCACGGTCTTTACCGAGGGCATGGGCGGTGGCGCAGATGTCGCTTCACCAGGAGCCGCGGCAGGCGCGGCGGCGGCCGGCTTGTTAATCGGCTGGTTCGTCCACGGATCCCTCTCGACTGGTTTTTTCTCTTCCGGCTTCGCAATGGGCGGCGGCTCTGGCGTCTCCGAAGGCGGTTGCACTGTGGGGGCATCCGGAATGTCGTTGTTCTGAGATTGGTTCTGCGCCTGGTTCGGCGGCGTCTGGTTTGCCGACGCCTGTCCCTCCATTACCGGGACACTCGCGTACAGCCATCCCACACATCCCAGGACGAGCACTAGCGCCAGCCAATTCGTCCTGCTCCGCCGTTGCTGGTTACCCGCGGCCGTTTCCATGCTCACACGTACCATCCGTTCTTTTCAGCGATCCGTTTCTTTTCTTGATCCGTTCTTTTCTTTCCAGGGCCCTTGATCCGGGACCCATCGGGGGCTCGCCCACCTGGCAGTGACAAAATAATCCTCACGCCCTCTTCTTTAATCTTTAATCTTGGGATGCATGGACTCGCCCATTTGGTGCATCTAACCCCAGGGATTAGACTAACAAAAGCCCCAAGAGGGATTCCCGGCATGCCAATATTTTCCGCTAAGCAAAGATTCTCACCGGTCCTGGCCGCTGCGTCTATTCTATTCTTTCTCGCAGCCCTGTTGCCCACGGCTCCTTTCGCCGTGGCCCAGAACCCGGCATCCTCTACTCCTGCCGCATCCCAGCCTGGCGCTCAAACTCCCCCCGCCCAGAAGCCTCAGGAAGAGCAAACGCCGGGCGAAACCCTCAAAGTCAACGTCAACGTCGTCGGACTTTTCTTCAACGTCAAAGACAAGCACGGCGCGCTCATGCCGAACCTCACCAAAGACGACTTCGAAGTCTTCGAGGACGGCAAGCCGCAGACCATCAAGTACTTTGCCGCCGAATCGAATCTCCCGCTCACCCTCGGCATCCTCATCGATTCCTCCGGCAGCCAACTCCGAGTGCTTGACATGGAGAAAGAAGTCGGCGGCGCATTCCTCCGCCAGATTCTCACCGACAAAGACGAGGCCTACGTGATCGACTTCAACATCGATGCCTCGCTGATACAGGACTACACCCGTGACGTTCACCGCCTGCAAGCCGCCCTCAACAAAGTCAAAATCAACGCCGGATATGTGAACCCAGTGCCCGGTGCTGGCAACCCTGTACCCACCTCACCTAGCACCCAGCGCGGTACCGTGCTCTACGACGCCGTTTATCTTTCCGCCCACGACATGCTATCGAAGGAAGTCGGCCGCAAAGCCATGATCCTGCTCACTGACGGCGAAGACGAAGGCAGCCAGCTCAAAATCAAAGACGCCATCGAAGCCGCCCAGAAAGCCGATGCCATTATCTACGTCCTGCTCTGCGCCGATCGCGGTTTCTACGGATCTTTCCAGGTGGGCTACTCCGGCGAGGGCGAAATGCGCAAGCTCACCGAGGCCACCGGAGGCCGCGTCATCAACGTCGGCAACAAGTTCGACAAACTGAAAGAAGCCTTTGATCAGATCGCCGCCGAACTCCGCAGCCAGTACAACCTTGGCTACACTCCAACCAACGCCGTGCAGGACGGCAGCTACCGCAAATTGGAGGTCAAGTCCAAACAGAGCTACAAGATTCAATGCCGCGCCGGCTACTACGCCACCCCACGCGAACCTCTGCCGCAATAGTGTGAAGCGATTGCGACCCCTAGCCCTCAGTCCAAAAACCATTTAACCTGTATGACGCCGGATGAAGATGAACTGGAGGTTCGCCATGCCGTCTAGAGATCTCTCGCCTTCCCGCCGCACATTCCTGCAACTCTCAGCCGCGGCGGCAGCCTTCAACATGGTCAACGAACCCATGCTTGCGGCCGCGGCTCGCCAACGGCCCGCCTCCAAAGATGGAGTCATGATTGACTCCAACGAGAATCCACTCGGCCCCAGCCAATCGGCGCGCGAGGCCATCTCCGCCATCATCCCGCAAGGCGGACGCTATCTCGACAATCTCACCGACGAACTTGTCCACACGTTCGCCCAACAAGAAGGCCTCAACCCCGATTGTATCCACGCGTTCCCCGGCTCCACTCCGCCGCTCCGCTTCGCCGTCGTCGCCTTCACGTCGCAGCAGAGGAGCTACGTCGGCGCCGATCCCGGTTATGAAGCTGGCCCGTACGTGGCCGCGGACATGGGGGCTCGAGTCGTCAAAGTCCCGCTCACCAAGACTTACGCGCACGACGTGAAGGCCATGATCGCCGACGCCCCTGACGCGGGACTCTTCTACATTTGCAATCCCAACAATCCCACTGGCACGCTCACTCCGCACACTGACATCGAGTACCTCGTAGAAAACAAGCCGAAGGGTTCCATTGTGATGGTTGACGAAGCATACCTCCATTTTTCCGACGCCCCTTCGGCGCTGGATTTCGTCAAGGCCGGCAAGGATGTGGTGGTGCTCCGCACCTTCTCCAAAACCTTTGGAATGGCCGGCCTGCGCTGCGGATTCGCCGTCGCCCGCCCCGACCTGCTCGACAAAATCCTGGACCGCTCCGGCTGGAACTTCATGCCCATCACCGCGCTGGTCGCAGCCTCAGCCAGCATAAAAGACCCGCTGCTGGTTCCCGAACGCAAGCGCATCAACGCCAGCGTCCGCCAGGAAACCTTCCAGTGGCTCGACCGCAACGGCTACTCCTACATCCCCTCCGAGTCCAACTGCTTCCTGCTCGACACCAAACGTCCCGCCAAGCAGGTGATCGACGCCATGGCCCAGCAAAATGTTTTCATCGGACGCATCTGGCCCATCATGCCCACCTGCACCCGCATCACCGTCGGCACGCATGAAGAAATGGAAAAATTCCAGGCCGCGTTCCAGAAGGTAATGCGCGGCACGACAGCGTTTTCGCTGCGGCCGGTGAGACCGGGCAGGAATCCGCGTAGGGAAGCAGTTCTGCCAACCTGACGCAAGTCTGCGAAGCGCTTCGATCAGCGCCGAGGCACTGCGTATACAACGGAGGAAGCCACATGCAGCTGTTATGGATACCGGTGATTATCGCGACTTTCATCGTGCTGTACTTAATTCTGGGAAGCTTTTTCACGGTGCGCACGGCCGAAGTAGCAGTGATCACGCGATTCGGCAAGTTTCTTCGGGTCGCCCAGCCGGGATTGAACTGGAAGCGGCCATTCTTCGATTCTGTGGCGGGCACAGTCAGTCTGCGCGTGAATCAAATTACTCTGACCATGGAGACCAAAACCAAGGACAACGTGTTCGTCACCATTCCTATCTCCGTGCAGAATCGCGTTCGTCCGGAAAAAGTCTACGATGCCTACTACAAGCTTTCCGATCCGGTGGCGCAGATCAAATCCTATGTCGAGCAGGTAATCCTGGGACATGTCCCGGGGATGACGCTGGACGAAGTGTTTGCCACGCAGTCCAGTATCGCCGCCGCCGTCAAGCAGGAACTGGATGCGGATATGGCGTTATTCGGATACGAAATTGTCAATGTGCTGGTCACCGATATCGTTCCCGACGCCAAGGTGAAGTCCGCCATGAACGATATCAATGCGGCACAGCGCGAGCAGGTAGCCGCCAACGCCAGGGGCGAGGCGGAGAAAATCTTAGTGGTCAAGAAGGCCGAGGCAGAAGCAGAAAGCAAGGCCCTCCAGGGGCAAGGGATCGCCAATCAAAGAAAGGCAATCATCGAAGGGCTGCAGGTCTCGATAGAACAGTTCCAAAAGGTGGTGGAGGGGGCGTCCGCCAAGGAAGTCATGCAGCTGGTGATGGTCACGCAGTATTTCGACACGCTGAAATCAATTGGCGAGAACGACAAAACCAACACTTTGTTCCTGTCTCACTCGCCTACGGCTGTAAAAGAAGTCTCGGACCAAATTCTGCAGTCTATGTTGGTGGCAGAGCGAGCGAGCGGCTGAAGCTCCAGGAGCGTCCCGACCGCGGAGTTGGGGGTGCAATAAGAGACGAAATTCCTTGCGGATTGTCGTTTCGGGCCGGAAACCTGTAGTTATTGCCGATAGATCGCCATCACACTGGTAGCGCCGCTCCTCAGTCGACCGAATCTCGCCAATCCACCGTCCGCCGCTCCCGGCTGCTCTTGTGCGCCAGCATCACGGCTCGCAGGGTCCGCAAAGCCTGCTGCGGCGTAACCTCGAACGGCGCGCCTTCTTCTCGATCCCGCTCATTCGCTGGCTGTTAAAGATCGTTAGTTTTTTCTTAACGCTTCCGCCCCGATAACGAATAGTGCGGACCAACGGTCTGTATTGACCAGTTTATCTATGAGCAACCGCTTCATACTGGAGATATAACTTTCGATCGAAAGCGGAAATCTTGGAGGACAACAAATGTGGCAAGTCAAGAGCGTAGCTCCCTGGGCTCGCAAGATCGCAATGCGCAGTCTGCTTCTGGCCGGTACGACAACCTTGCTCGTGCCCTTGGCATTGGTGCCAGCGGCCGGTGCGCAGATCGCCGTAGGCATAGGCGTGAATCCGCCCATCTGTTCCTACGGCTACTACGATTATTCACCGTACGGCTGCGCCCCCATGGGCTTTTATGGGCCGGGCTATTTCTATAACGGCATTTTCCTCGGCGTGGGTCCGTGGGCGAACTGGGGCTATGGCCACGGCTGGGGTGCTCATCGCTTCAGCGGTGGCGGCGGAGGAAGGTACGGCGGAGGACACTACGCCGGTGCCCGTGGAAACGTTGGTGGACGTGGCTATGCAGCCAATCGTGGACGAGGCACATCGGCAGTACGCGCCAACCGTAGTAGTGGCGGCGTCCGTGCCGCAGCTCCGCGTGGTGGCTCCCACAATACGTCCCACGCTGCCGCGACGCGCGGTGGCGAGTCCCATGGTACGTCCCACGCTGCAGCCTCGCATGGTGGCGCTTCCCATAGTGCGCCTCATGCCGCAGCATCGCATGCCAGCGCCTCTCACGGCAGCAGTGGCGGATCGCATGGTGGCGGCGAACATCACTAGCCTGTAGCTGGTGTATTTAGCGGCGTATGAAACCGCAAGCGGCGGAGCATAAAAGCTCCGCCGCTTTTGCATTTCCGCGCGCGTCACACCTCAAGCCTGCTATTGTCCGACGGAGCCGTTCCGGTGAACCCGGCCGCCTTGAAAGAAGCGGTGACGCACCATGCCATGGCCGAGCAGGAGAAAGATGACTGCCAGGAAGATCACAAACAGAAAGTGTCCAACTCCGAACGAGGGAGGCTTTTGCCCCTCGGGGTCCGTCGTATTCAACGAACTGGCCATAGACGTGATTCTAATCGCTTCGGTCAATTTTTGGCGCGGTTGCTACTCCACCGCTTCTCGCCAATCCACCGTGCGCCGCTCCCGGCTGCTCTTGTGCGCTAGCATCACGGCTCGCATGGTCCGCAAAGCCTGCTGCGGCGTTACGTCGAGCTCCGCTTTCTTCTCGATCGCGTCCCGCACATTGGCATAGAAACCGCGATAATCTCCACGCTCGGTCTTCACCTTCAAACTCGGGTCACCCACCCGGCTCAGCGTGCCCCACAACTCTTCCGCTTCTACTCCCCAATCGGCGCCCCAATCCAATCCATCCGGACAATTCTCTCCCCGCAGCCGCGCTTCTTGCGGATCCATTCCATACTTCACAAACGATCCCTTCGTCCCATGAATCAGAAAATGCGGTCCCGGCGCAAACGCGATGATCCGCGCCCGCCCCATCGCCCGCAGCCCAAGTCCCAAATTTGTATAATCCAGGCAAACATCAAACGCATCATCCACTTCCGACGTTTTCCGCTGGCAAAATGCCGACGCCGTGATCGCCCGCGGCTCACCGAACAACACCAGCGCCTGATCGATCACATGCGGACCCAGATCAAACAACACTCCGGCTCCGGGCTGATCCGCGCGTTCCCGCCAGGCATTCGCCTTCGGCTCCAGGCGAAACCGGTCGAACCGGCACTCATACTCCACCACCGTCCCCAGCCTTCCCGACTGCACAATCTTCTTAACCGTTCCGAAATCCCCATCCCACCGCCGGTCTTGATAGACCGTGATCAACCGACCGCGCTCCGCTGCCAGCCGCACCAACTCCTCGGATTCCCCGAGCGTCGGGGTGAACGGCTTGTCCACCACCACATCCCGCCCCGCCAATAAACAAGCCCGCGTCAGCTCGAAGTGCGAATCATTCGGTGTCGCGATCACGCATAACTGGATTTCCTTATTCGCCAGCAACTCCTCCAGCGTCCGCGCCACTCGCACCTCAGGATATTTCTCCCGCGCCCGCATTCCCCTGCGCTCCAGAATGCAAGCCAGCTCCATCCCCGGCACGCCCCGGATCACCGGCGCATGGAAGGACTGCCCCGCCATCCCAAATCCAATCAAACCCACTCGCACCATGCCGAGTCCTCAGTTCCTCCGCCCCACTACTCCAGCACCTTTCGATCCTTCACTCGCCGCACAAACTTCAGCCCGGACCACACCTCCGTCACCGCGCACACCTTCACATCGACCAGCCCTGCGTCGAGTCCAACTCCGCGTACCCCATTCTCATCCACATCCGTCTGTACGCCGGAACTCTTCTTCGGCCAGCTCACCCACAACATCCCTGCCGGAGCCAGCCGCTTGGCCATCCGCGGGAACTCCTTCGTCAATTCCACTCGCGACTTGGTAAACATCATCGCGAAATCCAGCGCGTCCCCCTCCTTTACCACCGTGCACCCCGCCAACGCCTCGCGCAATTCCACGCGCACCTCCTCCGGAGCATTCGCCAACCGCACGCGAAACCCAGCTTTGATCCCCAATTTTTTCGGAAGTGGTGTCCCAGAATATCCCGGCATGCCATTGCCTACGAGGAAGACCTGCTGAGTGAACCGGAAACAAGAAACTAGAAACCGGAAACCCGGTTTCTACTGCACCGGCGCGTAATACCCCCGCCGGGCTCTTACCCGGAAGTTCTTGCGGTCGCTCGCCACAATCTCAATGGTGCGAAAGTGTCCGTCCGGCTTGAAGTCCGCCGGCTTGTAAGACACCGCATACTGGCTGCGCAACTCCGCCTGAATCTCCGCAAAATCGTTTGCCACATCGCGAATCTGGAAGGGGAAAAACGCCTTTCCACCCGTCGCATCCGCAATTCGCTCCAGCACCTTGTCGCCCGTCCCCTTGGTGCCGCTCACGTTCGTGCTGATCGTATATACGATCGCTTCCGCCCGCTGCGCCATCTCGATCGCTTCCTCGCGCGTGACGTGGCTTTGGTTATCGTCGCCGTCGCTCAACAGGATGATCGCCCGCCGCGTCGCCCCCGCTTGCCCCTGCTTCAGCAGCTTGTCCCGGCATGCATAGTAAAGCGCATCGTATAGCGCCGTTCCGCCGCCCGGTCGCAGCGCGCGCACCCCGCGGTCGAGCTGCTCCGAATCGTCGGTAAAATCCTGGGTCACTTCCGGCGTCACGTCGAACCCCACCACCATCGCCCGGTCATAGCCACGCCGTACCGTCTGGTTTAAAAACTCAATGGCCGACTCCTGCTCGAATTTGAACCGGTCGCGCACCGAGTTGCTGGCATCGATCAGCAAACCCACCTGCAGCGGCAAATTTGTCTCCGCGTGAAAGCTTCGGATCTCCGTTGCCGGCTTGTTGTCGTCGACAAAGTGGAAGTCGCCCTGCTTCAGGTCCGTGACCAGCTTGCCATGCTTGTCCGTCACCGTGAACACCACATTCACTTCATTGGTGCCCACGCGGATGCGCGGAATGTCGGGGTTGTCCGCGCCCTGCTCTCCTGAAGTTCGCTCGTTGGATTTCTGATCGCCAGCTTGCGGCGTCCCCGACGCAGGCGACGGAGATTGAGACGACGACTGCGAGGCCGGTGTCGTTCCACTTTGCGCTACCCCGATTGTGGATAGTCCTGCCACCAGCAACAAAACCGCTGCCCGTCGCGCAAACAATCTGCTGAAAATCTCTCGCGCTAGAATGGCCGTCATTGGCTTTTCATTATATTCGCAACTTCCGGAGCAGACGTCCACTCTACTCCTCGATTTTCCTCAGAAACTCCCGCAACTCCTCCGGCAACTCGCTTTTCAGCGCAATCGTCTCCCCGGTCTGCGGATGCTTGAACTCCAACTCGGCCGCGTGCAGAAAATTCCGCGATAACCCGATCACGGCATTCTTCCCGCGCGCGTGCCGCGGCGCCCCATACATCGTATCCCCCACCACCGGATGCCCCATCGCGGCAACATGCACGCGAATCTGGTGCGTCCGCCCGGTGTCAATCTTCACGTCCAGCAAGGTAAACTTGCCAAACTTAG
>JBAUVZ010000300.1:0-15565 GCA_049583505.1 Candidatus Sulfotelmatobacter sp. | reverse complement strand
GAATATCAGCGCCACTTGTATCTGGAGCAAGGTGTGGAGCAGTTGCAGGATTTCCTGGCCGCCACGCACTCAAACCCCGCACCCGAGGTTTTGCACACTGAGGAATGGTTTGACGTGCAGATTGCCGGGACCAAGGTCGCCGGACGAATCGACCGCATGGACCGCGCGCCCGATGGCAGCGTGAACATCGTCGACTACGAGACCGGAAAAGCTCGATCGCAGGAGGACGCGGACGAGAGCCTGCAGCTTTCCATTTACGCCATGGCCGCACGCGAGAAGTGGGGATACCGGGTGGGCGCGTTGTTGTTTCATAACCTCGAAGGCAACGTTCCTGTCTTCTCCAGGCGTACGGAATTTCAGTTGGAACAAGCGCGGGAACGAGTGCTGGCTGTGGCGCGCGGCATTGCCGAGGGGAACTTCAAACCCAAGCCTGATTTCTACTGCAACTTCTGCGCGTTTCGCGGCCTCTGCCCGGCTCGTGAAAAGCGCGTTCCGAATCTTTCCTGCAATCCTGAAAAGGATGAAGGGAAGCTGACCGACTGACGCAACGATCGGTCAGCCGCGCCCGACTTCCGCGCAAAAACTTAGGGGACGCTTTCGGCGTCCCCCTTTTTTCGACTTCGTACTGACCTTCTTAATGCTTCTTTTTCTTTTTTGCCTTTTTCTTGGTTGCCATTGGTTCTATTCTCCCTTCCATTGTTCATGGAAAAATCTGCAACGATCATTTGTTGCAACTAATTGATTGTATAGAGTTAATGAAAAATGAAGTCAAGAAAAAAATGCACGCACTGAACGGGCGGTGTTGTACCAAAGTCACAGAAGAACGAGAGTGAACAAGAAAATCCTAACGTTGCTCCATCAAAACACACTCCGAGCATGCCATCGCAAGTGAGAAAAAAGCGACAGAGATCCGCCGCGCTTGTGTCGATGGTTCATCCGAAGTTAGATCAACGGCGACGCAACCAGCCCGCAGAAGTTCATCGTTTTCGCGGGCTGCTGCATCTATAATGACAGTGCGAAATCTTCGCGGGAGCATGATCAATGGCGGCTTTCGATGAGGTTGTCATCATTTCCGGTTGTCGTACGGCGGTGGGGAAATTTCAAGGCAGTCTCACCGATTTAAGTGCTCCGCAACTCGGTGCAGTGGTGGTGCGCGAGGCGGTGAAGCGCGCCGGAGTGAGCTCCGATCAGATCGATGAATGCATGATGGGCAACGTTCTCCCCGCCGGTTTAGGACAGAATCCAGCGCGGCAGGCCGCAATTTTCGGAGGATTGTCGCCGGCAACAGGTGCCATGACAATCAACAAAGTTTGCGGCTCCGGATTGAAAGCAGTGGCTCTCGCAGCCCAAGCGGTCGAGACCGGAAACAGTTCCATCGTGGTGGCGGGTGGCATGGAATCCATGACCAACGCTCCTTACCTGCTGCCACAGGCGCGCAAGGGATATCGCCTGGGAAACGGTCAAGTGATCGATTCCATGGTGCACGACGGGCTCTGGGATATCTACAACGACTATCACATGGGCATCACCGGCGAGAACGTGGCCGAGAAGTACGGCATCACCCGCGAAGAGCAGGATGAGTTCGCGGTGCACTCGCACCGCAAGGCCATAGCCGCGATGAAGGAGTGCCGGTTCAAGTCTCAGATCGTGCCGGTAGAGATTCCTGCGAAGAAAAAAGGCGAAGCCCCGGTGCTCTTTGAGAAAGATGAGAGCCCGCGCGAAGATACGACCATCGAAGTCCTCCGCTCGCTGAAGCCCGCGTTCAAGAAAGACGGCACCGTGACCGCCGGCAACGCTCCCGGAGTAAACGACGGCGCGGCGGCCGTTGTGGTCACCAGCGCACAGCGGGCGAAGGAACTCGGAGCGCCGGCCATGGTCCGAATCGTGGCGCAGGCCACCAGCGGCGTCGAGCCGAAATGGGTGATGATGGCGCCGGTCGACGCTGTAAAGAAGATCTGGGAGAAGACGGGTTGGAAATCGGACGACGTCGATCTATACGAACTCAACGAAGCTTTCTCAGTGCAAGCCCTGGGTGTGATGCGCGAGCTTGGCCTCGATCCAAATAAAGTTAACGTGAACGGTGGAGCGGTTGCCATCGGACATCCCATCGGCGCCAGCGGCGCGCGCGTGCTGGTCACCTTGATCTATGAGATGACCCGCCGTAACGCCAAGCGTGGGATTGCCGCTCTGTGCCTGGGTGGCGGCAACGCTGTGGCCATGGCAGTGGAACGAGACTAGCGAGCCGCTAGCTCGAAGAGGCAGAAGCAGCAGCCGCGTGCAGAGTGACGGTGAACACTGCGCCCCCTCCGGGAGCGTTGGCGGCTTCGATGGTTCCGTTGTGTTCCTTCATCACCGCCTTGCAGATGCTGAGCCCCAGTCCGGTTCCGCGTCCGGGCCGCTTCGTCGTGTAGAAGGGGTCAAAGATGCTGCCCAGAATATCGCCTGGGATCCCCGGACCATCGTCGTGAAAGCTGGCCCAAACCGATTCCCCGTTATTTCCGAGGCGGATGCGTAACGTTCCGCGGTCGCGAGCCTCGCGAATGGCCTGCTCGGCGTTCAGGATCAAGTTCAAAAATACTTGCATCAACTGGTGCGGGTCGGCTTGAACATAAGGCAGTCCCGTCTCCCGCAGGAAGTCTACTGTGATGTTGTTCTTGCGCAGCGAGTAGGCGTGCAGATTGAGCGTGCGTTCGACGATCTCCCCGAGATTGACGGGAGTTTTCCCCGGCGCCGGCGGCCTCGAGAAATAGGTCAGGTTGTGAACGATCTCGGCGGCGCGGCGGGCCTGCTGCTGCAGAATCGCGATCTGCTTGCGCGCGGCGTCAGTGGTTTGACTGTCTTGCAGAAGTTCGCTGACCCCCAGGATGCTGGTCAGGGGATTATTGAGTTCGTGAGCAACCCCGCCAATCATCGCGCCCATGGCCGCCAGGCGTTCGCTCTGCACGATCTGGTGTTCCAGCTTCTTTTCCGTCGTGATGTCGCGTACGGAAACGATCACGCCCCCGGGCTTGGATTCGGCATCAAAGAATTGGCTGGCCGAGGCCCGCATGGTACGCCAGCTCCCGTCGCGGTGCCGGGCACCGTATTCCGCAGCTCCAAAAATCCGGATGCCGGAAGCCACGTCGTGGTAAAGCGCCGCCAGCTCCGGCGAGTGATCCTCGGTTTCCGAGATTTTCTTGCCCAACAGATCCTCAGGTTGGTATCCGAGCAGGTCGCGCACGCGTGCGCTCACGAAGGTGTAGCGCTCCTGTAGATCGACCACGAGAATGAGGTCGGGGAAGCCCTCGAGCAAGTGCCGGCGGAATTCCTCCTGCTGTAGCAGTTGCCGTTCCAGTTTGCGCCGCTCCGTGACGTCCACCAGCGTGCCTTGGTAACGAATCAGCTTGCCGGCAGCGTCCCACACGGCGCGAGAAGACTCGAGGAAAACCGCGGGTGTTCCATCTTTCTTTCGAAGCGTGATCTCCCTCGCACGTACTCCGCCGCGATCGTCGGCAGCCCGGCCCAGCACAGGTGGCTCCGCGGGATCGACGTTCAGCTTGCTGGGGTCGAGCGCCAGTAGCTCATCTTTCGTCGCATACCCCAGAATGCTCACCAGCGCGGGATTGGCGTCCAGCAGTCTGCCGTCCGGCGTGCTGAAATACGCGCCTTCCTGCAGGGTCTCGAACAGCTCGGTGAAACGAAGTTCCTTTTCGTGCTGTCCGGTCACATCCCGTCCCAGCACGCTCACCCCTGTGACCTCACCACCCTTGACGATCGCGCTGAGGACGCAATCGAAGTAGAAGGGCCGGGCGTTGTTCTTCAAACGCACGCGGACTGTGCCGGTCCAATGTCTCTTCTCCAGAAAACGGCTGAGTCCAGCTTCCAGGCTGTCGCGGGTGGGTTCTTCGAGGAAGTCGAAAAACTTCTTTCCGACGATCTCGGTGAAGGGAAGCCGGATGAGGTCGCTAACGCTTTTGTTGACCGTGCGTAAGGTGCCGTCCAGAGAAACGGCGCAAGCGGCATCCTCGAAAGAATCAATCAGCTCCTTGAAGCTGCGCTGTGAGCGCGCAATCATTTCGTTGAGCTGGTCGAGTTGCTCCTCCGACGGAGCGGCGCCCACGTGTTCCTGCAAATCGTGAAGCAGCAGCTTGAGCTCGCTCACTTCCTTCCGCCGGCCATAGGCATAGACGGCGAGAAGCACAGACAACAGCAGCACGCCCAACGCCATTGGCCCTAGATGGTAGGGCAGCGTTTCCAGCCGCTCCCAGGCAAGCGCGGCGAAGCCCGCCGCCAGCAGGACCATAAATAGCAGAATCCATCGCCAAAGCTGGGATTCCTCGCGCTCCAGATTCTGGGGAGCGCGCACGCGTCGAGGGGTATCGGGAGAGTCCTGCATCATAGGGGAGCACCCGGTTTCGCGTTCCGCGAACGACAAAACCGTCAATCCTTCAAACCATCCGCAATTATACTGTCGGGGCGGGACCGCTGCCGTTGCCGCCAGAGATTCTAGTTACTTCGGTTTGACTTAAGGTAGCCGTGTCTGCCATGCATTGACTTGCCGTACCCTGGCTCCTAATATGACGGCGCAGAGAGCGTGCCTTCCGAATGATCGGCCAAACCATCTCGCACTACCGCAGTGTGGACATATCCACAGCCCCACCCTGTGACATCCATCACTGCGCCCACCGCCACCGAAAGCGTACCGTAGCTACATTCCGGAATCAGGCCTCGGTGTGCCGACGGCGCCACGAAGCAGGAAGGAAGTGTCGCCCGGAGCACCCATGCTCTACAAGACCCTCAGCGCCGCGGTCTACGGCATCGATGCAAACATTATTCAGGTCGAAGTCGATTGCTCCGGCATCAAGACCGACCAGGACCACTTCCACACCGTTGGCCTGCCCGACGCCGCCGTCCGCGAAAGCCGTGATCGCGTCCGCGCCGCGCTGAAGAACTGCGGCTACGACATCCCGCCCACCCACATCACCATCAACCTCGCCCCTGCCGATATAAAAAAGGAAGGCTCCGGCTTCGACCTGCCCATGGCGTTAGGCATCGTGGGCGCCTACGGCGGCCTCACTCAAAAGGCCATCGAAGACTGCCTGTTCATCGGCGAGTTATCTCTCGACGGCGGCGTTCGCGGCATTCGCGGCACCCTACCACGCTATGACCCCACTACCCAGCCAAGGCACGCGATTGACCCTCGCCTCGTAACATGTTATAAATGCCCGTTTTGCACCTGGGATGGCGGGAGCAGAGTGTTAATTTCTCCGGCTGGCCCGAGGCGCAAACTCCGACGCGGCCAAGCTCCAACACTCCGTTGAGGTTTTGCGGTGGAAGCGTGTTCGGAATTCCGGCGGCTGAATCCCTCGTATACTGCAGTGGACGTGCTCGAACCTGGGACGTTTCTCCGGAAGGCAGTGCCTAAACACGTTTATATATTCCTGAAACCCGACTCATTTGGAGGACTCATTATGCGCACCTGGCTCGCCACCGCTGCGTTCCGAGGACGCCGCGTAGTATCTAATTTCCTGAAGAAAACCCTGGCTCTGGCCACGCTCGTTACCGTCGGCGCTGCCACCGCTCTGGCTCAGACCTCCGGTGAAGCCGGCGGCGAAGCCTCCCTGAAGCTTCCTGACCTTTCCTCGGTCAGCTTCCTCAACGGATCCATCGACGGCCACCGCCTGCTCCTGATCGGAATTTTGTTCTGCTTCTTCGGGCTCGGCTTCGGCATGGTCATCTACATGCGCCTTAAGAATCTGCCCGTGCACCGCTCCATGCGTGAAATCTCGGAGCTCATTTACGAAACCTGCAAGACCTACCTGATCACGCAAGGCCGCTTCATTCTTCTGTTGTGGGTTTTCATCGCCGTAATCATCACCTTATATTTCGGCTGGCTCAAGCCCGTACCCGGCAAGTCAGTCGCCCTCACGCTCCCCATCATCCTTTTGTTCAGTCTGGTCGGCATCGCCGGCAGTTACGGAGTGGCCTGGTTCGGCATTCGCGTCAACACTTTCGCCAACTCCCGCACCGCGTTCGCATCCCTCCCCGGCAAGCCCTTCCCCGTCTACCAGATTCCTCTGGAAGCCGGCATGAGCATCGGCATGATGCTGATCAGCGTCGAGCTCCTCATCATGCTCATCATTCTGCTCTTCGTCCCCGGCGACTACGCCGGCCCCTGTTTCATCGGATTCGCCATCGGCGAGTCCCTGGGCGCGGCCGCTCTCCGCATCGCCGGCGGCATCTTCACCAAGATTGCCGACATCGGCTCCGACCTGATGAAGATCGTTTTCAAGATTAAAGAAGACGACGCCCGCAACCCCGGCGTAATCGCCGATTGCACTGGCGACAACGCCGGCGACTCCGTCGGACCCTCCGCCGACGGCTTTGAAACCTATGGCGTCACCGGCGTAGCCTTGATCACGTTCATCCTTCTAGGCGTAAAGAACGCCGACGTGCAAGTCCAGCTGCTGGTCTGGATCTTCGTCATGCGCGTCATGATGCTGATCGCCAGCGCCCTCTCCTACTTCCTCAACGGGGCCATCGCCAAGGCCAAATATGGCAATGCCGACGAGATGAACTTCGAGCATCCGCTCACCTCGCTGGTGTGGATCACCTCAATCGTCTCCATTGCGCTCACCTATCTCGTCTCCTACTACATCATTCCCGTCCTCGGCGGCGATGAAAGTCAGTGGTGGAAGCTCGCAACCATCATCTCCTGCGGCACCTTGGCGGGAGCCATCATCCCCGAACTGGTCAAGGTCTTCACCTCGGTTCATTCCCGCCATGTAAAGGAAGTAGTCATCTCCGCCGAAGAAGGCGGAGCATCTCTCGGAATTCTCTCCGGTTTCGTGGCCGGCAACTTCTCCGGCTACTACCTGGGGCTCTCGATGATGCTGCTGATGGCGGTTGCCTACTCCATGAGCACGCTGGGCCTTGCAACAGCCGCAACCATGCTCGCTCCCGCAGTATTCGCCTTCGGACTCGTAGCCTTCGGCTTCTTAGGCATGGGCCCGGTCACCATCGCCGTCGATTCCTACGGCCCGGTCACCGACAACGCTCAATCGGTCTACGAACTTTCGCTCATCGAGCAGGTCCCCAACGTCGAAGCCGAAGTCAGGAAAGACTTCAACATGCCCGTCAACTTCGAGCGCGCCAAGCACCTGCTCGAAGCCAACGACGGTGCCGGCAACACCTTCAAAGCCACGGCGAAACCGGTGCTGATCGGCACCGCCGTGGTAGGCGCTACCACCATGATTTTCTCCATCATCATGGCGCTCACCAGCGGCCTCACCGCCGATGTCGACAAGCTCTCGCTCTTGCACGCCCCATTCTTCCTCGGCTTGATCACCGGCGGCGCCATGATCTACTGGTTCACCGGAGCATCCACCCAAGCCGTAACCACCGGAGCTTACCGCGCCGTCGAATTCATCAAAGCCAACATCAAGCTCGAAGGCGTAACCAAAGCGTCCGTCGAGGACAGCAAAAAGGTAGTAGAAATCTGCACCAGATACGCGCAGAAAGGCATGTTGAACATCTTCATCGCCGTCTTCTTCGGAACGCTGGCTTTCGCCTTCGTCGAGCCATTCTTCTTCGTCGGCTACTTAATCTCCATCGCGATCTTCGGTCTCTACCAGGCCATATTCATGGCCAATGCCGGCGCCGCCTGGGACAACGCCAAAAAGATCGTCGAAGTTGAAATGAAGCAGAAGGGAACTCCCCTGCACGATGCCACGGTCATCGGCGACACCGTCGGCGATCCCTTCAAAGACACTTCCTCAGTAGCGCTGAATCCGGTCATCAAATTCACCACGCTATTCGGCCTGCTGGCAGTGGAGTTAGCAGTAACGCTCTCCCGCGACCAGGGCGCAACCATCACGAATGTGCTGGCGTTAGTGTTCTTCCTGGTCTCTTTCTATTTCGTCTACCGTTCGTTCTACGGCATGCGAATAAGAAGCGGCAACGCGGAATAGATGTTGGAGTATGTGCCTATGTGGGGACAGCCGCCCTCGGCTGTCCGCCGGGCGCAGCCCGGCATCGTTGTGTGGCGAGGACGCCCTCGCCCGCGTGCTTTAGGGTGGCGCAGCGTGACTCACGTCTCGGGACCGAAGGCTCTCAAAATTACAAAATTACCCGATTACCAAATTACCAATCCCCCTAGTTCGGCCCTTTCATCTTGTCCTTCACGCTGTGCGCCAGCTTCTCAATCTCATCCGCTTTCTTAAGCACGTCGACCGACAGAACGTTCTCATTCGACTTGTCCACGTAATCTTTCAGCTCCACCGCCAGCTTGAGCAGTTTGTCGGTATCGGCCTTGAGCAGGACCTGTCGCGCCTGGTTAGCTTTCTTGGCCATGTCGCGAACCTGGCGCTCCTGGTTCTCGGCCGCATCCGATACCGGAATCGATCCCGAGGCCCCCTGCGACCTGGGGTTTGGATTTGCAGTCTGCGCTTTACCGGGAATTGCAAAGAGTAAGAGTAAGAATAAGGAAACTGTCCAGGCCATTCGGTGGGATTGCATGGTGTCCTCGAAAACGGGGCGGATCAGCCTGCCCGTTCTTAAAGTATGACACTTTCTGCGAGGGTAACAGCGGGAAATAGTTGCGAGCAGAAGTACCAAGCGGAGCCACAGAACCCGAACCTGCTGCCGATTCTTTCTCGGTACTCGGTACCAGCAACTCGGTACTGGTTTTACAGCGCGCTCATGTTCGACAAAAACTCGCCATTCGACTTCGTCTTGCTCAGCTTGTCGATCAGCAACTCCATGGCTTCCACCGGAGACAGCGGGTTCAGCACCTTCCGCAGCACCCAAATCCGCGACAAATCTTCACGCGGAATCAGCAACTCTTCCTTACGCGTGCCCGACCGTTGAATATCGATCGCCGGAAACACCCGCTTATCCACCAGCTTGCGCTCCAGAATGATTTCCGAGTTGCCCGTGCCCTTAAACTCTTCAAAGATCACATCATCCATACGCGATCCGGTATCAATCAGCGCCGTAGCGATAATGGTCAGCGACCCGCCTTCTTCAATATTCCGCGCCGACCCGAAAAATCGCTTCGGACGTTGCAAAGCATTCGAATCCACGCCGCCAGATAGCACTTTGCCCGAAGGCGGAACAATCGTGTTATAGGCCCGCGCCAGCCGCGTAATCGAATCCAGAAGAATCACCACATCCCGCTTGTGCTCAACCAGCCGCTTCGCCTTCTCGATCACCATTTCCGCGACCTGCACGTGCCGCGCCGCAGGCTCGTCAAAGGTCGAAGAAATCACCTCGCCCTTCACCGACCGCTGCATATCCGTAACTTCTTCCGGCCTCTCATCGATCAGCAGCACCATCAGCACCACTTCCGGATGGTTCGTCGTAATCGAGTTCGCCACATTCTGCAGCAGCATGGTCTTGCCCGCTCGCGGCGGAGAAACAATCAACCCGCGTTGTCCCTTACCGAGCGGCGTCAGCAAATCCATCACCCGCGCGCTCGCGTTCTCCCGCGTAGTTTCCAGCTTCAACCGCTCCTGCGGATACAGCGGCGTCAAATTGTCGAACAGAATCTTATTCCGCGCCTCATCCGGCGACTCAAAGTTCACCGCCTCAATCTTCACCAAGGCGAAATACTTCTCGCCCTCATGCGGAGGCCGCACCTGCCCGCTGATCGTGTCGCCAGTTTTCAAATCAAACTTGCGAATCTGCGACGGCGACACATAAATGTCATCCGGACCCGGCAGGTAGTTGTAATCCGGCGACCGCAAAAACCCGTAACCGTCGGGCAATATTTCCAGCACGCCCTCGGCGAAGATGTGTCCTTCTTTTTCGCTCTGCGCCTGCAAAATCTTGAAGATCAGGTCCTGCTTGCGCAGTCCGCTGGCTCCGGGCAGCTCCAAGGTCCTTGCGATCTTGGTCAGCTCGGTAATGTTCTTTTCTTTTAATTCAGCAATGGTCATGATTCATCCTAGATACGATTCAACTAAACCCGGCCACCGTAAACGTATCCGTTTCAGCGTTGTCGGGAGATTTTCAAAGGAGGGTATTCAGGGAAGACAAAACACCACGAGGCAGGCGGACGGGGCTGCCTTAAGCAGCCCGTCGTTGTGCCTCAGCAAAATTCTCCGGCTCCGACAGGATTTCCTGTCGCTCCGCGCCCGCGATCCGGTCTAGCACACCATTCATCGTTTCCTGGATTCTGGTGCTGGGCCGGTGGAACTTCCGCGTGGCCTTGGAGGCGAGCTGGCAAAGCATATAACGATTCCGTAATGTTTGTAAAGCGTCAAACACACGATCAGAGCGCATGTCTGTCTGGCTCCTTCCTTATAAGTATGGGCATTTCGCTCTCGCCCCGTCCCCAAGCCAGTGGCCTCAACCCAAAAAGTCGTCCTAAGCCACTGATTCCACTATGGTTGTAAAGGAGTTAGCGCAATTCCTACTAGAATAGATGCGCCACCGGAGTCCGAAGATGCTCGTTTTTCCTAGTTTGGGATCACAGGCCGAGGCAGCTAACAACAGGCCCAAAGGCTCCGATGTCCGTGGAACAGCATAATCTACTCGCAAACTAATAAAGAGGTCAACATATTTCTCGCAGTTTTACGTATCTTTACCGTCAACCCTCCGAAAGCAGGGGCCAGCGTTCAGCGACCGGGTTCCCTATCCTTCGTCGCGTTCTTCGCGAGGAGGGTGGGGATTTTGACTTCTTGTCCGGGAATGCAAGGCCCCCCGAAGGACAGGCAAACTTTCGCCCCTTTGCCCCACTCTCCAACCACCCCCAAGCCTCCCGATACCCCTCCCACCGCGGCCGCCGGCTCTTCAAATCCGGATAGAATCTCAAACTCTTCACCCCGGCAAACACCCCCACCGGCAGCAAATACCAAACCTCTTTTCCGAGAATCCCCTCCAGACGCTCCTCCAAAATAACGTGCGCCGCCAGCACATCAATATCCCGCGCCGTATAAGTCTTCTTCCCCTCCCCGTGCGTGGAGTAAACCGGCTGCACATCATATCCCCCGCGGTTCAACCGCCCCGTAGCCTTAACCTGCACCCGCAACAACCTTCCTCCCGCCCGCGCCCAAACAATAAAGTCATACTTCTCGCTGTCACCCCAAGGCAAGGCCAGCCCAAATCCCAACGATTGCGCCTTCACCAGGAACGCCGCCTGCGACAACTCCCCCATCCGCTTGGGATTCCTCTTCTCACGCCTCCCCCTCCGCCGTTCCCACCACGACGGATTCGGATCCGCCACGGCGAAAATCCACGGAACAAATCCCGGCACCGCCTTGTCTCCGTCATCCCATTCATCATTTAACATTGCTCGCTTCACCCCGCTCCAACGTTCTTACCGCTAACTATAGAGTAAGGTTTTCCCCTTTCGGGACGTGTGACAAATGACCATCCTCAACCTGTGGAAATCAGAAATAGAAAGAAGACTCGAGCACGGAGGGTTGAGCAGGCCTTCCAGGCCTGCGTCAAAGGCGCTCAGAAACACGAACCAAGTCCCGGCAGGGACGGCACAGGGGCGCCGCCCACTCACTCCAACTTCACCAGCACCGCCACATCGAGCCCCGCATAATACTTCTTAATATCCCCCGCCCCATACTTCTCCCGAAACTCCTCAACCACCGCCTTCACCGCCTTGGCGCCAGTAACCGGCACAGCCCGAAACTCCGCCTCCACGCCCCGCGCATCAATCCCAATCGTCGGATTCTCGCGCACGTTCTTGTACCACTGCGTCTGTGACCCCGCCACCGGCAACAAGTGGAGCTCATCGCCCTCCAGCACAAACCAAACCGGAATCGAAATCCTCCGCCCCGACTTCCTCCCCATCACGCTGATCGTGATCTGCCGGTACCGCCCCAGCCGTTCCTTAAGCCGGTCCTTCGAAGTCACCACGGCAACCCTCCTGTCTCTCGCAGAATAGTTCAGCAACCTATTCTGAGCGTATTCGCGATGTTGCAACATTTCGAAACCAAGGACTCCCGAGGCCTGGGTAGTGGGCTACTTTGATTTTTCTGGCC
Organism: Candidatus Sulfotelmatobacter sp.; assembly: GCA_049583505.1. Lineage (GTDB taxonomy): Bacteria > Acidobacteriota > Terriglobia > Terriglobales > Acidobacteriaceae > Sulfotelmatobacter. The sequence goes on along the minus strand of JBAUVZ010000300.1, from coordinate 3,587 downwards.
ATCTCGTAAAAGCGACGTAATAAAGTGTGAGGAGACCAACCAAAGGAATCATTGTCAAGAGGGATAGCCAAGGGCTGAAACCAGCTTTCTTGAAAATCTGCCAAAATGGGGCGAGTATCATGAAGCCTATAAACGCGATCAGCAACAAGTGAATTGGCTGAAACAAACCTTCAAACATTTGGATTCTCCTATGGCTTATGCCGCTCTTTCCGCCCTCCGCTGCTCGTAGGCTTCCCAGAGAGCAACCAAATCCTCTACGCTGCAGAGCCGATCCGTCACGCCAGCGGCCATTGCCGGGGACGTGCGAAGTCTACGTTGAATCTTATTGAAATTGTAGGCGAAATAGTTGAGGGCCGTAGCAGCCGCGTGGTAGCCCACCACCCGAGGCCTGAACTGCCTAGCGCGCGCAAATGGACCTTAGTACCATGCTCTCCCGGCTTCGATCGCCGGTCTGGTACATGTCCTATTTCCTGCCGTGGAGCGACGCGTTTCTCAGTCTGAAGAATCAACGAGTTCTGCGGGGTAACCCGGGGAGGTGACGAACGGCACATTGCAGCGACCAACAGCACGTTCTAATGTCGCGAGCAGAATGAACCTGAAACCCGCACATCCCCGCCCCAAATCGCACCGTCCGGACCTGGCCCTAAACCCAACCGCCACCCGCAGCCAGATCCAAAAACGCCGCAGCAATCGCATGGCGCTTCACGCTTCCGTCGGATTATCCGGGGAAGATCGCCAGAAATGTGCCTTTACGATGCCAGCCAAGGCCACGAAATTGAACAAGCACGGCGCTGCCGTTCAACTCAGTCGTGAGCTTCTCGTTGGCTCGTTCGTCACCGTAAGTAATAAGCAGGGCACCGCGCTGCCAGCCCGCGTAGTTGCGCAGTTGGCGGGACAGGAGGGTGTCTCCAGGTACGCCATCGAATTTGTCGAGCAGGGCGAACGGGCGGAAACTTTTTGGGGAATTATCTTCCCGCCGAACACCTCAAACGCCTGACCCGCAAATGTGGCGCGCGGCGGTCCAAGCGCGATAACACGCGCCGCGCGCCCTACCTCGTCTCTCGCCTAAACCGGTCGCGCCCTAGCGGTGCGACCCACCATGCCCACCACCCCGATATCCCGGGAGTGCGTGTTCACCCTTCGCATCATGGCCAGCCTCGCCTACGTTGCCTCGCCCATCCCGCGCCTCGTTTCCCTGGAAGTGGTTGAAGCGCTCCGCCCCGCGCTCCGGCAACGGTCCAGCGTAACCGTGATGAGGATCAAAGCGGTTGTCGACATGGCCGTAAAAGCCGTGAGGGCCATGAAACCAGGGGCCAGCTCCAAGAAACACCCCGCGAACAAACCAATCGGGCCCATAGTAGCCGTACGGAGCACAGTCATATGGCGCATAGTCGAAGTATCCGTAAGGACACACGGGAGCCACTCCGATGTTTACGCCGACGGCAACCTGGGCTCGCCCTACAGGTGTGCACCATAAGAGCGCGATTGTGAGAGCTGCGAAAGCAAGCGCATTGACTTTGGACATGATTCCTCCTCGCTTCGTTCAGAATTTCAACCTGGACAACTTCGGGCCAGCATAATACCAAGGATTCAGTACCGGCAAGTCGGCTGGATCCGTGGGCGTTTTGAGCCGCAGGCGGGTGGCCCATTCAAGCCGTCTTTTGGCTTGAGTGGGGATGGCCCTTGCCCGTGTGGAACGGACACTCTTGTCCGTTGCTTTTGATGTGATCTTGATCCTGCTCTTGATCTGGCGTCCACCCCCTCGATGGCGCTCCCAGGCAGGACCGGGGAGGGCACGATTTCCAGTCGTCCCGCAAAGCCGGCCGTAACGTGGAACAGCGGCGCGGGTGCCCCATTTCTCGCGTCCTTTGCGGTAATGGCGGTATAACGTCAACCTATCAGGAGATTGATTTGTGCTAGGACTCTTAGAGGGATCGGTGATCTGGTGAAAAAGGAGACGAGGCTGCGTTTTCATCGCAGCCTCCGGCCAGGTCTCCCCGAATCTGGTTGGCTTTACTACGCCTTCTTGAACATCCTAAGAGTGGGCGCCTTGAGCACTTTCATGCGAAGGAATTGCGCATCCTTCATGGATTGTGCCGTCAGCGAGTTTGCCTTCAGAGAACTGGTTTCTCCGACTTCGACCGGCTGGCTTGCGATCAACGCCTTTCTTACTGCAACCCGGTTGCTGATCAACGACTTCTTCTGAATCGACATAGTGGCTACCCTATCTTTGTGTTACGGCGTTGGGAATCGAACAGCACTCGATGATTCCTGACAATTGCGGAGGCTACGACCTTCCCGTAGCCTCGCTAACATCATTAACGCCTCTTCTTATAGGACCTCAACGATATGCCCCGTAGGCCTCGTGACTTCGCAATAGCCGGTTTAAAGACCGCCCGCGTCAGGGCGTTCGCTTTGAGAGGCTTGGACTCGCCAATCGCCTCGGTGCCCTTAACGGGCTTAGTGGTCGCTTTCTTTTGCGCCGGCCGGCTGCCGATTAATGACCTTCTCTCAACTGACATGGTAGTTATCCCTTCTCCGCGCTTTCGCGCCGGATACTCCTGAACTTCTATTTCCCCTTGGTTTCCCCTTGGTTCGTTCGACCTCACATGCCATGAGCAAGAGCACGGCCTATGCCAAACGGGCCGCCTGTCCCTCAACAAAACAAACCAGCTGAGTTTTCATTGTCTTGCGCCGGTTGTTCGAGCGGGCTGCTCCCGTTCGGCAAAGGACTCGCCGACAAAAAGATTAAAAACTCATCCGTGCCAGCATGAATTCTTAATCTTGGTGCCTGTCTACTCTTCTGCCGATCTAGTATTTCCGGCAAAGGCGGGTGGCCTATTCAAGGGGCCTTTTGGCTTGAGTGGGGATGCCCACTTGCCCGTGTGGAACGGACACTCCTGTCCGTTGCTTTTGATGTTGATCTTGATCTTGCTTCTGATCTTGCGTCCACCCCCTCGACGGCGCTCCTAGCGCAGGAGCAAACGAGGGCGGAGCAGGCCTTCTAGGCTCGCGCTAAACGCCAGGATTTGAACCGGGCTGCCAAGTAGGAAATCGACAGACACCGACAGTACCCGCTTACCTTTTGCAAGATATGCGTATCACCTGGGTCTCACTTCGTAAAAATATTGTGATCTTGGTCATATTGTCGCTCGACCTTCTGAGCCTCACCCGCCATTTCATCCGCATCTTTCTCCAACCGCTCGGAGATGGCCGCCTCGTCAGAGCGACGCTCGTTTGATGGCTGTTGCGGTGAACTTGTTGAACCCTTCTTGATATCTGGCATAGTGCACCTCTCGCTTGATTATAAACAATTGAGCACTGGTCATGAGACTCCGGGAGGGCAGGACCGGGAAGGGAACGACTTCCAGTCGTGCCGCAAAGCCCGCAGTAACATGGAAGAGCGGCGCTTCAACGCCGCGTAAAGATAAAGAATTGCCGCAGGCTTTCGCCGACGGACGGTCAATGAGTTCTATAAAAAGGGATGTCAAGAGAAAAGTTCTCCCTCGACCGGAGACCGAGAAGATTTTGTCTCGAGATCCAGCCCACTTCACTGTAAGAGTGCCTCTCGATTTGCGCGAGAGGTT
>JBAUVZ010000299.1:0-1550 GCA_049583505.1 Candidatus Sulfotelmatobacter sp. | reverse complement strand
AAGTGTTGCCCCAAAACAATGCCTTCCAAGACTTCGAGGTTGAACACGATTTCCCGGCGATTGGCCGGAAGAACATGCTGCTCAACGCTCGCCGCATCCGTAAGCCGGGCAGTCATTCCGAACTGATCCTGCTTGCCATTGAGGACATCACCGACCGCAACCGCCAGGAGCAATCGTTACACGACGCCCTGACCTACGCCGACAACATCATTGCGACCATGCGAGAGCCGTTCCTCGTCCTCGACAAGAGCCTGCGGGTCAAGACGGCCAATCGGTCGTTCTACCGGACCTTCCACGTCTCACAAGAGGACACCGAAGGCCACTACATCTACGAATTGGGCAACGGCCAGTGGAACGTTGCTGGCCTGCTGACGCTGCTGGAGGGAGTCCTGTCGAACAGCCATCCCGTCCACGACTTCGGCGTGGAACACGACTTCCCGGCGATTGGCAAGAAGATCATGCTGCTCAATGCCCGCCGCTTCGAGTCGGTGGACAGCCAACCGGCGCTGATCTTGCTCGCCATTGAAGACATCACCGAACGCAAGCAGGCGGAAGTCGCCGTGCAGACTTCCGAAGTGCGGTATCGGCGGCTGTTCCAGACCGCCAAAGACGGCATCCTCATCCTCGACGCCAACACCTTGAAAATCATCGACGCCAACCCGTTCATGACGGAGTTGTTGGGCTACTCGCACGACGAGTTGTTGGGCAAGGAACTGTGGGAGATCGGTCTATTCGGGGATGAACGGGCGAGTCAAACCGCCTACCAAGAACTGCAAGAGAAAGGCTATATCCGCTACGACCACTTACCGCTTGAAACCAAGAACGGCGAGCGGGCCGAAGTCGAGTTCGTCAGCAACGTCTATCAGGTGGACCACCGGCCCGTCGCTCAGTGCAACATTCGAGACATCAGCGAACGCAGGCTCTTGGAGAAGCAGATAACGGAGCAGGCAGCCGCTTTGGCGGACCTGCACCGCCGCAAGGACGAGTTCTTGGCGATGCTGTCCCACGAATTGCGCAACCCTCTGGCTCCCATCGCCAACGCCGTCCATCTCCTCCGTCTGCAAAAAGGCGAGAACTCCATCCAGCAACAAGCCAGAGACATCATTGGGCGTCAAGTGGGGCAACTGTCACGTCTCGTTGATGACCTGTTGGAAATCTCCCGCATCACCACCGGCAGGGTTCGGCTTCGCCAGGAGCGGGTCGCCGTGAGCGGCATCGTGGAACGTGCGGTGGAGTCGGTTCGTCCGCTGATCGACCAACACAAGCATGAACTCACCGTGTCGTTGTCGCCTCAACCGATTTGGCTGTACGCCGACGCCGCCCGGCTGGAACAAGTCGTGGTGAACCTGCTCAACAACGCCGCCAAGTACACCGACGAAGGCGGTCATATCTGGCTGACCGTCCAACAAGAAGACGATGCGTGCGTGTTGCGAGTGCGAGATACGGGCATCGGTATCACCCCGAAACTCCTGCCCCGCATCTTCGACCTGTTCACGCAGGCGGAACGATCCCTGGACCGCTCGCAAGGCGGGTTGGGCATCGGACTGGCT